>CAYJTP010000104.1:0-2516 GCA_964373175.1 uncultured Planctomycetales bacterium | reverse complement strand
CGACCGCCCCGATGATGACGGAACTCGGCCAGACGCTCACGAACGCGCAGGGCGCGGTGATCGCCACCAGCCCTGCCAGACAGCCATTGATGGCCATGCCGAGATCCGGCTTGCCCAATCGCACCGTTGACCAAAGGGTCGCGACGAGGAGCCCCATCGCGGCCGCGGTGTTCGTCGTCACACAGATGCGGGCGATCGCCTCAGGATCAGCCGCCATCGTGGAGCCGGGATTGAACCCGAACCACCCGAGCCACAGGACAAAGCAGCCGATGGTCGACAAGGCCAGGTTATGTCCGGGAATCACGTTCACCTTGCCGTCCTTGGTATACTTCCCAAACCGTGGGCCCAGCATGATCGCACCAGCCAAGGCCGCCCACCCACCGATCGAGTGGACCTGCGTGGATCCGGCGAAGTCCAGAAAGCCCTTCTGGGCGAGCCACCCACCACCCCAGATCCAATGGCCCACGAAGGGGTAGATCAGCGCCGTGATGACGAAGCTGAACACGATGAACGAGTAGTACTTGATCCGCTCGGCGACCGCCCCGGACACGATCGTCGCGGCAGTCCCGCAGAAGACCAGCTGGAAGAAGAACTTCGCCCAGAGCGGAACGCCGGCCCAGTTGATGGACGAGTAGACCCCTTGATAGGCCGCCCCGGTCGCCGGGCTGTTGTCAGCTCCACCCACGAACCACAGCCCCTGCGTGGCAAGCCAGGGAGTCCCGTCCCCAAACATCAGCCCCCAGCCGAGGATCAGGAACCCGATGGAGGAGACCGCGAACACCACGAAGTTCTTGGACAGGACGTTCACCGCGTTTTTCGTCCGAATGAACCCGGTCTCGACGCACCCGAAGCCCATGTTCATGAAGAACACGAGCATCGCGGTAAACAGCGTCCAGATCGTATCCGCCATCACCTTTGGATCCATCTCCTCCTCCTTAGAGGTTACGTGGTGTACGCGATCTTAGAACGGCGCGATGAACTCAACGGCCACGGTGTTCTGGTAGTTCGAGAACCCTTGGTCATGCCGGAAGACCTTGCTGTCGGCCTTGTCCAGCCGATACTCGAGCCGTCCAATGAGATGCTTGTTCAGTTTGAACTCATTCGTCAGCGTCCATTCCATGAGTTGGAGGTCGGCGATGGCGCTCCCGGTCGGACTGGTCGCAGCCGCGTTAACGGCTGTGCGAACGCCATCCTGATCATTAAACACCTCAAACCGGCCCGCAAGCGACCAGCGATCGGTCACATCGTACTTCGCATAGGCCGCAATCCCATTCCAGCTGGCGCTTCCCCCACCGGTCTCGCTCACGGCATCTTCCTCGCCGGCGAAGTCCACGTTGAGCCGCAGGGTGAGCTTGTCAATCGGCTGGTACTGCGCGACAAGATCCAGGAGATGGCGCTGGTCGTGACTGTCGTTCCCCTGCTCGGCGCCGAACATATAGGTGCCCCCAAGCGAAAGGTTCTGCAAGGGAGTGACCGTAGCGGACAATTCCACCGTCTTTGCCTTGTTGTTGTCATCGACCACATCCCAGCCGTTGTTGATGCCAAAGCAGGTCAGCAACCACTCGGTCCAGGGGTAGCTCACTCGGATGCCTGTGTGCGTGAAGGGAATGGAGTAGCCAAACAGGTACGAGCGCGAATAGTTCCAGTTGTCTTTCGCCTCGATGACCTCCGCCCCATGGAGCGTCACGAACTTCCCGAACTTGATGTCCACTCCGTTGCCGATCGGCGCGAGGTATTCCACATACGCTTGCTGGAGATCGAGCTCATCGTCACCGCGTCCAAGACCTGTGGTCACCCCACCTACGACTTCGGCGTCAGTCCCGAAATCCAGGTCGGTCCGAAATCCCACCGGGCTTTCTGGCGACACGGCTTTCTGCACGACGAGCTCGGCGCTGTTGATCATGAAGTCTTCGGAGCGGGTATCAAAGACGCGAAAGGTGCTCACCCGGTTGTTGGGCTCATTCAAGTTATAGGTGTAGGCCGTATCCACATGGCCGCTGATCTGCACGCCTTGCAGCCCACTGGGCAATGCGATCGATGCCCCACTCGCCTCAGGGGCTTGGTAGGTGGCGGCGCCGCGTTCCCCAACCGTCTTCAGCTTGGCTTCAAGTTCGGCAATCCGAGCTTTCAAGATTTCGATATCCGCTTTCACCGAAGCGGTCTCTGGCTCATCGGCCCACACCAAGCCGGCAGTAGGTAGTAAGCAGTAAGCTGTAAAGAAAAGCGCCAAAAACATCCTTGCTGATGAGTTCCTCATCCAGGCTTCCCTCCCTTGTTCACCCAACGCCCCCCAATTGCCCACTTGCCCTGTCCTAAGATCACTGATGAATCTCATGCGTGATTGCTGTGTGAAGACGTCTGGAATCAAACACTGCAGGCGCCGCGTCCGGGTAGCGGCGCACGCCGTTTCGTCGCCTCACAACTTGTGTCCAGTGTAGCCAGTCACGTTACAGCCAAACGACAGTTGTGTTAATTTTGTGTAACATGTGGAGCCCCGCCCCGCCGTGGCGGGGCGG
>CAYJTP010000103.1:0-2755 GCA_964373175.1 uncultured Planctomycetales bacterium | reverse complement strand
ACCGGGCGCAGCCGCTCAAGCAGGTGCTCGATGAGCGTCGTGTCGCCCCACGGCAGGAACGCTTTATTCCGGCCCATGCGGCGACTGTCGCCTCCGGCGAGAATGATCCCACTCACCCCTTCACCCCGTACCACGGGAAACCCCGTCTGTGAAGGCAGCGAGGAACGTAGATCGTCGACCTGAAAGGTTCTCCTCCGATGCCATGACTGTGAAACCGTGGTACGGGGTTCACGCATCGTGGCGAGACCTCGGGGCAGCCCATTGAGCGATCCAAATTGACACCTCGTACAGCACCAGCATCGGGACGGTCATGAGGAGCAGCGTCGCTACGTCCGTCGTCGGCGTCAGGACGGCCCCAACCACCACCATGCCCACCACGGCATGACGCCATTTGCGCCGCAGCGTCTGCGGACGAATCACGCCGAGCTTCGCCAGCAGGAAGACGACCAGCGGCCACTGAAACACCACACCGCAGGCCAGGATCACCATCGTGGTGAACGACAAATACCGGCTGATGGAAATCACCGGCTCAAGCTGTCCACCGCCAAACCCGAGCAGGAACCGGAGCGACACCGGCAGGATGACCCAGTACGCGAACGCGCCTCCTGCGAGAAACAGCGCGCTGCCCCACCAGATGAAGACCAGCCCATAGCCCCGCTCTTTCCTCGCGAGGCCAGGCCGCACGAACGCCCACAGTTGAGACAGGATGATCGGCACGCACACGACCAGTCCAGCCGTCACCGCGACCTTCATGTATGCCAGGAATGCCTCAGGCGGGCTGAAGAACGCCAGCCGCGGCAGCAGGGGCCCGCCTGGGCGCTTCAGCCAGGCGATCAGCTGACCAGTCCACGCAACGCCAAGCGCTGAGGCAAGCCCGATGGCGCCGACACAGATCCACAGCCGCCGTCTGAGCTCTTCCAGATGCCCGGTGACCGGCAGGCGGCGTCCCTCGACTTCGCTCGGGACTGTCCTAAGCGAGCCCCTCGACTCGGCTTCGCCTCGCTCGGGGCGAGTCGAAGGACGTTCTTCTCCATCGGGAGGCAGATGGCGCTCCCTCGAGGCCATGGGCTGGCTTGGCGTGCCTTTAGCGAGTTTCGTGTCCATCGGCGCACGTTGGTTGCAGCCTGCGGCCGTCCTGACTGGGGGCGGATTTCCAAATCGGAACATCTCGCTTGATGGCCTCGATGAGAAAGCGACAGGCCTCAAAGGCCTGGTCCCGATGGGGGCAGCGGACGCCGATCAACACCGCGATCTGTCCGACAAGTACCCGCCCCACACGGTGGCGGATACAGAGCTGGTGAATGGGCCAGCGCTGCTTGGCCTGCTCGATCAGCCGGTCGATCATACGTTGTGCCATCGGCTCATAGGCTTCGTAGTCGAGGTACTGGATCGGACGCCCCTGTTCTGCACCTCGGACAAGACCGAGAAACTCCACTGCCGCTCCATCTCGCTGGTCAATGGCGAGCCGATGCCATTCGGCGATGTTGATCGGATCATGCGTCACGTATTCCATCTGAGCCACTTTGCCACTGGGCCACTGGGCCACTTTCCTAGCCTCCGCTGACCGGTGGAATGACGACCACCTCGTCAGCATCCTGCAAGATATGGTCCAGCGATACATATTCGCAGTTCACGGCTAGACGCGACACGCTCAACAACCCTTCCACGATGGGATTGCGTTGGGCCAACCAGCGCAAGAGATCTGCGCCGGTTGAACCGCCTGGGAGGGAGACGTACAGCTCGTCGGTCCCGAAGCGATCCCTGAACTGGGCAAAGAACAGGACGTGAACCGTAATCGTTGTAACGGTATCGGCGCCGTTCATCGCCCCTCCCATGCCCCTGAGCCGGTCGGGTGTTCCTGCAGACAGTCCATCACTGCTTCCTCCACCGCACCGAGGGTCGCGTCGCTGGAGACCATCCGACCGTTGAGCCTGGTGCCCGCAGTTGATACTTCCACTCGTACTGCGACCGGCACATCCACCATTCCTGCCGTCTTGGCGAATCCCTCAATCAGCACATAGTCCAGTTCATGAGGCAACTGGTCAAGTAGAGTGCTCAGCGATGAGCCCGCTGCACGCTGCCGTAGGAACAGCTCCTGTGGCCCGGCGGCCAGCACGGCCTGTGCGCCAGCCTCCCAGAACCGCTGACTGTCCTTGCCACGCTGATCCAGCGCAAACCCTTCATGGGTGTGTTTAATGACACCAACCTTCAACCCACGTCCTACCAGCTTCGGGATCAGCCGCTCAATCAGCGTCGTCTTGCCGCTCCCTGAAGGCCCGTGCACCGTGATTACGACAGCCATCAATCGTCCCCCAGTGGGAGGACGTCCACGAGGGAACCTTCCTCAAGTTGCATGACCTCGGCAGGCACCACGATAAACGCGTTGGCCTGCGCGAGACTATTGAGCATCCCGGAGCCCTGCTGCGGGGTGGGCGTGACCACCAGTGATCCTGCCTCCTCTCGAAGCTGCGCCGTCAAGAGCAGCGTTTTCGGCTCTTTCTTTCGAAGGGGCTGCGTGAGTCTCGCGCGCACTAGACCATTGGCCGACTCAGCTTCACCCGTCACTTTCCTCACGTACGGCGCAATGAACTCCAAGAAGCAGACGACACACGAGATGGGGTTGCCTGGCAATCCGAAGACGACACTGGTGCGCCTGCCTGCCCCCGCACGCTCTGCTTCGCAGAGCGAAGCAGCGGGGGCGCAGGCAGGCAGGCGGCCGAAGAGCAGCGGTTTGCCCGGCTTCATGTTGACCCGC
>CAYJTP010000102.1:0-2821 GCA_964373175.1 uncultured Planctomycetales bacterium | reverse complement strand
AGTGCTTCGACACTAGCGGCGGGAGAGGGGGCTCCGACGGGACCGAATAATCCGCACGTGGGGCGGGGCCGTACTCTTGCGGACAGGGGGGGGTGAAGGGGGTGCGAGCCGATAGAACTTCATCTGGGCCTCTATCACCGACACGGAGTACGGGCTCTTGGCGTCCGGCACAGGCTCCCACGGTCCTGTGATGGCGTTCGCGCTTTGGAGGACGCCCTGCCCCTCCCAGGAGAGGAGCAACCTCCCGCCTTGCCGGAGTGGCGTCAAGAACATCGGCGGCGGGGTCGGCGCCGGGAGGACATTGATATAGATCGCCACATAGTCATAGTAGTACCCCCGTTCCCTGATGTGAAGATCAACGCGATACAACCCCACGTGGGCGGCTTCTGGGGTGACGGTCAGGGTCTGCGTCGTGGGGTCAAACTGCACGCCGGGCGGTAATCCGAGCTCGAGGGGTAGACAGCTCGGCGGCTCTTTCATCCACTGGGTTGGATCATGCTGCCGGCACGTCTGAAAGAAGTACTCGAACGCCTCGCCATCCAGATCCACGACCGGCAGGTGGAGGGAACTGGATTCACCGACCGTGACTTGTCTTCTCAGGACTCGCTCGACGAACTGCAGGATCGGCACCCGATTGACGTTCTCCACCGTGATGGTGAAGGGTTTGATGTCGGGGCCCTGGGCATCGCGGGCGAGGACCTTGAGGGACACGCGACCCGGCTGATCGTGGGTGGCCTGGTCAAAGTCTGGCGTCCAGGTGAGAAGGCCGGTGGTGGGATTGAAGGCGGCGCCCCGGGGCAAGCCTTCCACATCGAGGGGCACGCCCTCTTTGAGACGCACGACCGTCACCTGAAGCAGTTGGCCCTCCTTGACCGTCTGATCCGGGATGGGGTCGATGAGAAAGGCTGAGTCGATGGCGAGCTGCCAGGTCATCGCCTCGGTCAACAACCCCTCCGGATCGTATCGCACCCGGGGGTCGTGATCGCGTACCTGCGCAGTGAGCGTGTGACGGCCAGGCAACACCGAGGCGGCATTGAAGACAAACGCCTCCCCCCGGCGCACGAGGGTCCCATCCAGCGTCCAGATCACCTCGAGGGCATGGGTGAGGGGTTGGACAGGGACGACGTGAAAGGTGCGGGTGTCCGCACCTTTCATGGTCAGACGAGGCTCGGTCGGCTCCACCCGATCAATGGGACTGACGAGGATGTAGGTCTGCTTGAGCAGGACCTCGTCATTGATCGGTCCAAAAGGCAGATTTCCCAGAACAGGCTCAAAATCCACTGGGCCCCCCATCGTCGAGACATAGGTGGGACGGGAGAGAACCTTGTAGAGCCTTCCTTGATACAGCCCAGGAATCATCTCCCGCGTCTTGTAGGGGGTGGGGAGGGGGGTCTCAGGCGCAATCCAGTGCTTCCACTTGATCTCCTCGCGACGAGTCTTCGCGGTGAGGTTCGGTCGGCGTTCAAGATACTCGATCAGCGATTTATTGGGGACGGGTTCTTGGTCGGCGGCCAAGCTCTCGTCAGCCAACTGGGCGAACCCATGCGCGAATTCATGCAGGAGGAGGGCCCAGGCGCGGCCCGGGAGATGCACGACGCCGTTTCCTGCCCTCGTGAGCCCATCCCCCCTGGGTGTCTGGTAGATGAAGATGAGATCCGGCACCACGCCCCGGTCAGCGAGGGCCTCGCGCAGCTTGAGCACCATCGCACAGCGGGCTCGTAGCACCGTATCGCTACTGTCGAAACAGGGATCGCCTGGCTCACCAGGCTGCCACGCCGTCACGGGTTGCGGAGGGATGCCGGTGACCCAATAGGCGTTAAAATAGCGCTGGTACTCTCGAAAGAGCGGATCAGCGAAGAGCACCTCCAGGGCTTTTGGGACCTCCTGGATAAATTCCTTCAGTTCGGCGTCTTGATAGCCATACGGCATGAACACCAGGTCAATGCGGTTGGCCGGATCGCCGTGGTCGAGGACTTGCTTCACCTCCACCGCCTCACCCATCGCAGGCCAGCCGACAGCGCCCACGAGTCCGACGAGGAGAAAGCCCACGCTCCTCATGGCTCAATCGACCAGGAGCCGAGGGACCGCCACGGCTTCTGGGCTCCAGACTCATCCACCTCAATGGGCGCAAACAGTCTGACCCGCGCCAGGGCCGGATCACTCGGGACATACACCCACAGCGGGACGGTGTCGACGCGAAGGAGCCCTCCGGGAGTCAGTTGTCTGGTTGAGGGGTTGAAGGTATCAGAGAACAGGATCGTCGGATCACTGAGGGGTCGCTGCCACAACACCGTTCCGTTGCGATCTTCGCCTTGCAGGACGAGGTCGCCTGCTTGTGGCTTAACCTTCCGATGCTTGGGGGCGGCGGCAGGGACGCGACGTTGGCTACTCAAGCCAGCCTGGAGGGCCGTGCGGTTGTACCAAAATCGTAACTCCACCGCGCGCGCGGGACGGGACGGCTCCTCGGGAGGACTTGGAGGTGTCGTTGCGGCCGGTGGAGCCGGCGGCAAAGACGGCGCGGGCTGAGGAGCGGAGGGTTGAGAAACGTCTAGCGGTGGCGGGGGGGTGACGAGACGCCGTAGCGATCGGCGGTGGAGGACGCGCCGCTCCTGCGCAGCCACGAGACTCTCCCCGGCTCCAACAGCTGGAAACGCCAGGAGGCATCCGAGGCCCACGATGAACAAGGTAGCGTTTTCTCGTTTGGGCATATTTCCATTATTATAGTCCAAGGGGGTGGTGTGAACAAGCAATCTTAAGACGGGCTCGGGCTTGGTGCAGGTTCAGGGCATAGATTCGTCGATCCACTGTGACAAGTTCCCCA
>CAYJTP010000101.1:0-2822 GCA_964373175.1 uncultured Planctomycetales bacterium | reverse complement strand
TAGACAATGCGATCACAACGCTGAACACGATCCAAACCGACATGGCCAAGGACGCGACGGTCGCGAAAGCCACCGACCTCCTCCCCTTAGCCAAGTCTGCAGAGTTAACTGGGTTGGCGAAAACCAGTGAGCTGGAGCCGCTGGCCAAAGACGCCACGGTCGCCAAGGAAGCGACGCTCACCGGGGCCATTGGGGTATTACAGGGTGACTTAAGCACGCTCGCCCAGAAGACGGATCTCGTCCCCTTGGCGAAAGACGCCACCGTGGCGAAGCAAGCCGCCCTCGATCAGGTGGCCCTGGACATGGCCAAGGAGGCGACGGTCGCGAAAGCCACCGACCTCCTCCTCTTAGCCAAGTCTGCAGAGTTAACTGGGTTGGCGAAAACCAGTGAGCTGGAGCCGCTGGCCAAAGACGCCACGGTCGCCAAGGAAGCGACGCTCACCGGGGCCATTGGGGTATTACAGGGTGACTTAAGCACGCTCGCCCAGAAGACGGATCTCGTCCCCTTGGCGAAAGACGCCACCGTGGCGAAGCAAGCCGCCCTCGATCAGGTGGCCCTGGACATGGCCAAGGAGGCGACGGTCGCGAAAGCCACCGACCTCCTCCTCTTAGCCAAGTCTGCAGAGTTAACTGGGTTGGCGAAAACCAGTGAGCTGGAGCCGCTGGCCAAAGATGAAACGGTCGCGAAAGCTGCTGAAGTGATGGCCAAGCTGAGGGAACTCAAAGACCAACTCGATCTCCTCCCCACGACGCCAGCCACTGATCATACGCAAAAGCTCAATGAGATCGCCGCCCAACTCATCAGCGTAGAACAGGACCTCTCCACCCTCAGCGGGACGGGGGGCGCTGGGATCGATGCGGTGTTGGCAGAGCTGCAGACTGTCAAACAGGCGGTGACCTCGCGCCAAGTGGAACAGTTGGACACTGGGTCGCTGATGAGCAAGCTGGACATCCTGACGCAGATGGTCCGGTCCGCACAAGGCTCAAGCGCCGCGGTGGGCTTAGCCCAAAGCGCCTTTGCCGCGGCCAGCGAAGCGGCTAGAATTCTGGAACAGCTCAAGACCGAAATCCACGAACACGGCGCCTCCTCCCCAGCGGCCACCCTCCTGGTTGGGCAGTTGAATGAAAAACTCCACACCGTCTCAAGTGCGGTGATGGGCCTTCCGGGCAAGATCAGCACCGATGAGCTGAATGACCAACTGAAAGCTGTGGCCGAGCGGGTGAAGTCGGTCGCGAAAGAAAGCGGGGTCGATTTCGGCTCGCTCTACGAGATGACCGAGGAGCAGACCACCGACGTCAAGACGATGCGCAATCGGGTCGAAGAGCTGAAAGTCCTCCTGGAACTCCAGAAGCAGCTCTTGAGTCGCAACCTCGATACCCCGATCCAGACCATGTGGCTTGAGGTGCCGTAACCGAGCGAAGGAGATCCAGGCGTTAGTCGGTGTGATCATTCGTACGCGGTGACGACACACGTGTCAGCAGCTTCCTCATGCTGACACGTTTTTTGTGTGGCGGTGCCGGTACCAGGTACCGCGTACCAGGTACCGCGTACCCAGGGGCTCCATCCTGTCGAAGCAGTCCATAGTCAAGAGTCCAGAGTCGATAGTCAGACGAAACAACCAGGACTGCAACTCGTTGTTGGCGATGGACGACAGACTATGGACGATCGACTGCTCCGTCCACGCCCCGCGAGGGTAACTTAGCGTCATGCGGATCGCCCGACTACGCAAATCAAAGTGGACGGAGCACTAGATGAGCGATGTGATGGTATAATACTACCCTGTGGATATGATGATGCGCAGTCTGAGAGGAGTGTCCACGTTACTCTTTTGTGTCCTGCTCATCCTGTCAGGGCACGTCGGCCTGGTCCAGGCGGAAGAGATCGTCATGAAAGTCATGGTCGTCAACCCATCGGAGACCGAGACCAAAGCGTTTGAGATCAAAAGCGCCCTCCCTCCTGAAGTGAAGCCTGAGCATGTGCTGGATGCGGATGGCCTCAACGTGGACTACGATCCCCAAGCGGGCGCGTGTGTGGTTCGGGGGACGGTCACCCTGAAGCCCAAGCAATCCGTGATCAAGACGATCCGCTTGGAGGATGTCTGGGTGATTCCGCCTGAGCGCTTCGCGTCCCTTCGCCAGGAGGGGGAGGAGCTCATGGCCAAGCTGCGCGGCACCGAGTTCGAGGATCGGGGCACGCTGCTGGCTGAGGCGATTGCGCGGCAACTCACCGAAGTCGAAGCCAGCCAGACCGAAGCCATCCACACCAATCCGCAGCTGCACATCAGCCGCTACCGAGAGAACAAACAAGTCCTCCAGCTCGTCGAGACCGACCTTGTGTCCTTGCGCCAGCTCGTGGTGATGGTGGCGATTGGTCCCAAGGTTGAGCAGATCTTGTCCGGCTCCCAGCCGGGATCCGAGACTGCCGGGGGGGCTGGACCAGGACGGCTGTCGATCTTGGCGACCTGGCGGATCATTTTCATCGTGCTGATCTTGCTTGGGGTGGTGAGCGTGTCCTTTTTCGTGGTGTGGCAACGGCAACTCAAAGCCCAGCTAGCCAAACAAGCCACGTTGGACGAACCGCCCATTCCCGAGTCGCCATTGAATCCTGGGTCATCAACCAGCGAAGGAAACCCTCCCGCATCGAGCTCGAGCTAGCCGCCTGCGTACCTGGTACGGCGTACGCGCTCAACCACAACCACCAAAAACAGGACATTTCTATCTAGCCCAAAAGAGGACATTTCTACTTTGCGTTGACAACTACCAATGTTTTCGCCTTGCCATGGTGATGCACTTGTGCTACACTCACCTTGGAGGTGACTATC
>CAYJTP010000100.1:0-3095 GCA_964373175.1 uncultured Planctomycetales bacterium | reverse complement strand
CCAATGGACGCTGAAGGTTAACCCTTTTTCTTCCACCCATGCCCCGGGAATCGGTTGCAAGGCGACTCTCAACTTGCCGGCGATCCGTTTGAGAAGGGGCCGCCTTGCTTGCGCTACAGGATTCACGTAGCGGAGGTGGGGTCCCTGAAGTTTTAAGCCGTGGTTCCCAATATAGTAGAGACCTTGAACTCCCACCATTCGCTTCAGGTCGGGTAGCGCACGGCCGCTCACAAGCACTATCCAGAGTCCTGACAGGTCAACCAGTCGCTGTAGAAGGCGCCTCGTGTCTGCCTGCAAGTGAGCTCGTAACGGATGATCGGTAATGGGGGTCAAAGTGCCGTCGTAGTCCAGGAATAGGAGCGATGACTTCGTCGAGGTAAGTTGTTGGTAGAGGAGGGATCGGTTGGCCCACAGCGACTTCATGCCAGCTGAGGCTGCGTGGGGGCGGCTTCTTGCCCTCGGATGGGATGAATGCGAGCGAGCTCAGTCGCCAGGCTAGCCGCCCAGCGGTAGACGTTGTGTTCCTGAACTGTCCAGCGCATCCGCTCCATTCGCAACTGCTGCTCCTCCAGATTCATCATGAGCGCGGAGTGAATCGCCTCGGCAACCTGCTGGATGTCATAAGGATTCACAAGTAGGGCGTCTCTGAGTTCTCGGGAGGCACCAGCGAACTGGCTGAGGATGAGCGCGCCATGCAGGTCTGCTCTCGATGCGACAAACTCTTTGGCCACGAGGTTCATCCCATCATGCAGCGAAGTCACCAAACAGACATCAGCCGCACGATAAAACGGCGCGATCTCCTGCTGGCTATGATGTTTCTTAAGAAACAGGACCGGTTTCCACTGGCGCGTCTGGAAGCGCCGGTTGATCCGCTCCACTTCGGCGTCCAGCTCGGCTCCCAGGTCATGGTAGCGCTTGATCACCGTCCGGCTTGGGGCGCCCAACTGAATAAAGAGGAATTTCCCTTGGAAGTCAGGGTACTTCTCCAGGAAGCGCTCGATGGCTCGGAATCGTTCGGTGATTCCCTTCGTGTAGTCGATGCGATCCACACCGACCCCGATCCACTGTACATTGAGGCCTAGCTCCTTCAGCAAGCTGTCCTTGGGATTGCCAAGCGGGATACGGCCTTCGGGCCCAGCCGGCATCTCCGGCGCTGCAATGCTTATCGGAAACGGCTTGACCCACGTCGAGTGACCAGCCCGATTGATGGCGAACTGCTCCCAGTCAATCCTTGACTCTAGCAACCGGTCCACCGTGTCAAGGAAGTTGTTGCAGTGGAACTGGATGTGGAAGCCGATGAGGTCGGCTCCGAGCATGCCATGCAAGAGCTCCCCAGCCCAGGGACAGATGCCGAATGCCTCGGGATTCGGCCACGGGATGTGCCAGAAGATGGCAATCCTCGCATCGGGCCGTTTGTCCTTGATGAGCCGTGGCACCAATGCGAAGTGATAGTCTTGGACGAGCACGCAGGGGTTCTCCATGCCCTCCAGCTCCTCCAAGGCTGCCTGGGCGAACTTGGCATTGACGAGGACATACTGCTTCCAGTCTTCAGCCCGGAAGATGGGACGGGTGTGCGCGATGTGGCACAAGGGCCATAACCCTTCATTGGCAAACCCGTAGTAGTAGCCGTCCTCTTCCTCCTTGGTCAGCCAGACCCGCTTTAACGTATAAATCGGCGTCTCAGGAGGGACCCGTAATTTCCCTTGAGCATCGGCGGTCTCACGATCCGCATCGCCTGCGCCGTGGGCGATCCAGGTCCCGCTGCAGGCCCGTAGGATCGGCTCCACCGCCGTGACCAGCCCGCTGGCTGGGACGATACAGCGAATCTGCCGTCCCTGCCGGATGTGCATGTAGGGCTCGCGGTTGGCGATGACCAGGAGCGGCCGACCGTTGAGCGCCTTTCGGAGGTGCTCCCTCAACCGGTCCGGGGTCCAGCGAGATTCACCAGCGTGCCGTAGTCTGGCTTCTTCCTCGGCTGCGGCGCGAGCAGCCATGAGGCTCTTGGCTATGTGCGTGACCTCGCGGGCCAATGGTCCAAACAACCCCCCCTTCGGCAACGCTTCGTGCTCAGCAAGTTCGCCGGTTCGCAGGCGTCTGATCCACTCGATGGTTTTCGAGAGGGGCCGTAGCAGGTTCCACTGGACGATCAGGAGCGTTATCAACGAAATCAGTAAGACATGGAACAGCAGGCGCACGAAGTTCTGGCGCCAAAGCCGATTGCGCTGCGTGTCAATGAAGCTTGCGTCATGGAAGAGAACAAGCGCTCCGCTAACCTGATCCACGTGATGGATCGGCAAGATTTGCAGATGCCATCGCCTCTCGCCATCCACCAGGAACGTACCTTGCCCCTGATCTGCCTGCAACGCTTCATGGGCCACGTCGGGCAGGCGCTGAAACGTCGCTGGGAGGCTTGAGGTGATCGCAAGCGGCCGGCCATCGTTCGCATACACGGCAATCCCAGCTAACCGTTCCCGGTCTCCGAAGCGCTGGACAAGGCGCCGTAATCCCTCCAGATTCTCACTGGAGACAAGCGGTTCAGCCGATTCCTGGAGACTTTCAGCCAGGACGTTAGCTCGTCGCCCCAGCTCCTCTTCGAGACGGACCTGTTCCTGCCGGGCCTGGAAGCCGGTCGACACGAAGACAACCGTTGCGGCCGCGATAACGAGTGAGAAGATCAAGCGAAGGGTAATCCGCATGACGAAGGCTAGTCTATCACCGCCGTAAGACGCCTTCCACTAGTAATCCTACCCAGACACGGCCACAGCCCATCGGAGCACCCGAGAGCAGACGGCGCGGGTCGAGCGGACGGGCCCCGGCGGGGCGGGCGGCGGCGGCCCGGCGGGGAGTCTCCAAGGCCGAGCGGCCCAGCGAGGCCGCCCCGCCATCATCTCATTGGTGTTGACGCGTGGATGGCGGGGCGCTCACAATAGGCTCGGAGCTCGTCCGCCAGGGGGAACCCTGTTCACCGGAGGTCTTTCCGCTGACACCCGTGAATGGGATTTGGGATGATTAGCGTGATGGTTTGAGCGCGTGCTCGATCGGGAGCCATTCTGCATGAAGCCCCACGAAGCGTGGGGCTTTTTGCGTTGGGTACC
>CAYJTP010000099.1:0-3230 GCA_964373175.1 uncultured Planctomycetales bacterium | reverse complement strand
TGAAACGAGTTCTAAAGACCGATTTTTTGCTTGACAGGTCTCGCCAAGCTTCCGAGAATACACAGGTACCCGGTTCGAATCCAAGGCCCTGGACGCAACCACGGAGGTCACCCATGGCTGTGCAAACCGCCTCACCAATCACCCAAACCGTGCTGGTGCCAACCAGCTGGGCTAGCGAACACCTCAAGGACACCCAGGTTCGGATCGTCGAGGTGGACGTCGACACGAAAGCCTACGCCGAGGGGCATGCCCCCGGTGCGATCGGCTGGGCCTGGGACACCCAGCTGTGCGACACGCTCAAGAGAGACATCATCCCCAAGGACAAGTTTGAGCAACTCCTCAGTCAGTCCGGGGTGGCCACCAACACGACGATTGTCCTCTACGGGGACAACAACAACTGGTTCGCGGCGTGGGCCTTCTGGCAGTTGAAGGTGTACGGCCATGACGATGTCCGACTCATGAATGGAGGACGCAAGAAGTGGATCGCGGAGGGGCGGGAGCTCGTCACAGAAGTCCCGAGTTATTCACGAACGTCCTATCGGGCCAAGAACCCCGATGTGTCCATCCGCGCCTTCCTGCCGGATGTCATGAAAGTTGTGGAGCAACGGGCGGTTCAGTTGGTGGACGTGCGAAGTCCTCAGGAGTTCACCGGAGAGCTCCTGGCGCCTCCGGGACTCCCCGAAACGTGTCAACGGGGAGGGCATATCCCGACAGCGAAGAACATCCCGTGGGGCAAAGCGTGCAATGAGGACGGGACCTTTAAAAGTGTAGAGGACCTTCGGCAGCTCTATACCGGCGCAGGGATCACGGGGGAAAAACCGGTGATTGCCTACTGCCGCATCGGCGAGCGCTCCAGCCACACGTGGTTTGTCCTGAAATACCTCCTAGGCTACAAGGACGTGAAGAACTACGATGGGAGCTGGACCGAGTGGGGCAACTTGGTGGCTGCCCCGATCGAAAAACCTTGAAACGATGGACCCAAGACACGAGACTCAAGTCTTGAGTCCTGAGTCTTGAGTCCGGGGACGATGCCCAAGCCGGAAGAGTACTCTGAACGGAAAGCCGAATTAGCCGGCTGGCCGGTGAACATCGTCACCTACCGCCTCGGGTCCACCTACCATACCACTATTGAAAACAACGATCCGGGAGCGTGGGTCGTCAAAGCAGACGGCCCCACCAAATCCGAGGCCGAAGCCAAGGCCCTCAAGGACGCTGAGGCACTGTTGGCTAAGGTCAAGAAAAGTCCACCCCCGACCGGCTGCACGTCAGTGCCGGGATTCTAGGCCTCCTTACCTTATCCACGGTAAGGCGAGCATACCCCGCCCCTTTGCTTCAGCCGAACGCGTTGTCGACGGCGATTCGCTGAAGCTCTCGCCATTCACCCATTGCCACTTCGCATTGATTTCAGCAAAGGGGGTAGTGCCTTCATTTCCTGCTTCACACCACAGAGGACACAGTCCGCCAAAAAGCTTGGCGGATCCGCCAAGCAGTGTGGCGGAAATTCCCTGCCTGCCGCGGGTAAACGAGGGGCGGGCAGGCGCAGAGACACAGAGAATCCTCGTCGGGATCTCTCTGGGCTTCTGTGGCCGTTCTGTGGTTCTGTGGTGTAGACATCGCAATTTAAGGCAGTACCGCAAAGGGGTGGGGCTTGCTTGAATCCCACCAATTGGGCTACAATGCCCAGTAGGATGGTGCATGTCCTTCGTGCGTGGATGCTCAGGTTCAACTCGCGTCGCTCCCGACGGATCCTCATCGCGTGCGTGGCGACGTGCGGAATCACCGGCGGACTCTTAGGCACCGTCGCCTTCGTGCGCTGGCGGGCTGATCGCGCAGTCCGTGGGGATACGCGGGTGGTCTTGACGCAGGCTGGCCAGCAGCTCACCCGCGCACTCCAGAGCCGCCGGGGGACCCTCACGCTCCTGCGCGACACGCTCGACAAAGCGCCGGACCTCAATGCAGTTGAACAACAGGCCCTGGCCAAGAGCGCTGTCGGCCATACGCGTCATCTCCTCGGCGTCGGATTGATTCGACGAGGCCCCACGCTCACCTGGTGGGTTCCGCCGCTTCCCGCGACCTCGCGAGCCTTCTCCCAGCTCAACCGCACCCTGACCCAACGAACCCGCTCGCGCAGCGTGTGGCGGGCGACGGAGACGTTTACCGTCCTGACCCAGTCGGATCGGAATCTCCTGATCATGTTTGAGCCCCTGCGAATGCCCGCGAACGAATTCAGCGCGCTGGTGGGGGTCTTCGATCTCAACGCGCTGTTGACCGACTTCTTTGAGCTGACCCTTCAGCAACCGTATCCCGTGCAGCTGCTCGAAACAGACCACCTGCTCTACCGCTCGAGTCGCTGGCAGGCGTCTTTAGATGGCCGACGCTCGACCATCATCGAATACCCCTTCAGTCTTCATGCGGTGCGGTGGGTCCTCCAGATGCAACCGGGCAGCACGCAGGTGATGCAAACAATTTCTTCTGTCCGCGGCTTCCTCGTCGGCGTCAGCGTCTTGGCTGGCTTGGCCATCATTGGGCTCGTCTGGCTGCTCGCCATGCGGACGTGGATCCTCCAGCGAGCCGTCAGCCGACGCACCGCGGCGCTCCGGCGCACGACCCAGCGCCTGCGCCAACTCGCCATCACCGATGAGCTGACCGGGCTCTCTAACCGGCGCTTTTTTCTTGAACGGTGGCAGTGGGAGTACGAACGGGCCAAGCGGTATCAGCGGCCCTTGGCGTGTCTGATGATTGACGTCAACGAGTTTAAACGGATCAACGACCAGCTCGGCCACTCTATGGGTGACCTGGTCATCAAACAGGTCGCGCAAGAACTCAAGACCCAGCTGCGGCAATCGGATGTCCTGGCTCGCTTTGGGGGGGATGAGTTTATCATCGCGCTCCCTGAAACCAGTTTTGCTCAAGCCGCCGCGGTCGCGGGGAAGCTCCGGGAACTCCTGCTCAACGGGCCCTGGAGTCATGGGGTTGGGCCTGTTCGGCTGAGCGTTGGTGTCAGCCACCTGCAAGCCGACGAATCCGCCCAGCAAGTGATCCAGAATGCCGATAAAGCCTTGTATGCCTCTCGGCGGGTTTCGCCGAGACGGACCGCGCATGATGCCATCGAAAGCCCGGCGAGCGCCCCCTGGTGATCCATACGGAGGATCAATGCGGAATCCCACCTCCCTGTTGTGGAGCCCCGCCCCGCCGTGGCGGGGCGGCACCTGACTCTTCCGCCCGCGGGG
>CAYJTP010000098.1:0-3249 GCA_964373175.1 uncultured Planctomycetales bacterium | reverse complement strand
TAGGGTTTTGAAACGAGTTCTAAACACCCGATCCGGAACAGGCGAATAGCGTTCGATTGCGTAGGATCGATGTCGGTGAGGCGTTCCGCACTGAAAAAATGGCGGGGCGCCATCCTTCAGACGCTTTTTGACCATCACAATCCGTCCCGACGTCTTACTTCGGCTGCACGGACGACGTGTCGCTCTTTGGCGAAAATGGGCAGAACACATCCTTGCCCATCGGATAGTAGCCGCCCTTGCCGGTCGCCAGATACCACGCACGACACAGAACCCCACTGAGGCTGACCGCAATGATCACCCCACCCAAGATCTGGCCGATGCGCTTCAAACCGCCTTTATGGGTCGCGGCGCGCTCCAGAACCCAGTAGCCCCCAATTGAAGCCAGTAACAGCACCCCACTTCCAGAGACCATGAGACACCTCCTTCGGTTATATTCGCAGTCCGTGCAACGTGACCGTGGTCATCCGCCCAGGGTTCGTCATGGGTCGTCCCGCAACCGAGCGGGTCGTGTCGGAGCCCGTGAGGACACAAGCAGCTGGTGAAGAACCCGTCGGGCTTGCGCATAGATCCCGGGACTCTTGCTTTCCCGCGGTCCTGCCACGTTCAACACCTTGATCCGGTGTGCGGTGACCCACGCGGACACGCTCGAGAGGCTTGGCGGATTCGCCAACTCAATCACCAGGCAGGGTTTCCCGAGATGCGAGGCTTCTTCGATGGTCTGCAACGTGCCGCCTGTCGGTTCGCCCTGGGTCAAGACGAGGGTCCCGTCGGAATCGCGCACATTCCACGCGGTCCGTTGGGCGTAATCCTCAGAGGGGGTCTCGAGCAACGGGTAGTGCGCCGGCAAGGTCCCGTCTTCGGCCTTCCGGCCTTTCGGGCACCAGCCCCCACACGCAAGACCGAGCTCACGTGCGACGTCCAGCGCCGCCCGGTCCACGCCGGTCTGTCCGCCGGACACGATTTTCTGGATCATCCCACCACCTGTCTATTCGCCGATCACGCCTCTGGCGGATCCCGCCAACGGCGGGAAGGCGAATCAATGCTTCGCTTCCCACGCGGTCGGCCCTCCGGGCCGAAGATAGGTGGTGGGATCATCCGCGTGAGGTCGCGATGACCTTCCACCCCTTGTGCCAGCACGACCTCACGACGCCCCTGCGCTCAGTGCCCGCAACAAGAAGAGCCGCGGTCTTCTGTGATCGCTGCCTTGAGCTTTTGCTCGAGCGCCGGCGTGAACTGGACCTTGTTGTGGCAGCCTTTCGCGTGCTCAGCCGCTTTGCGCAGGATTTCTGCGTCATCGCGGCCACGAATCTCCTCGTCACAATCGACCCCCACGTCACGACATCGTAACAATTTGCCCATCGTCACCCTCCTTGTTCCTCTGGACCCCACCGTGAGCGGTTTGGCTCGTCCCTCTTACTATAACAAAGCCAAGCAACCTGAGAAAGCGAATTCCACGAGCCTGAGCTGCTTGAAGACGACGGATACCAGAGGGTGTGTGGGAATCACGCGGGGAGCAGGAAGATCACTGGTTGGACCACAGCAACACGGTGGGTTTCTCACTCGTCGCGGGAGTCTCCGGGATCGATGACTCTGGGGTCGGCCGAAAGATCACATGGGTCGTACCGCCCACGTCCACTTCGGCTAATGGCCATGTGATCACTCCAGAAGCGCCGGGCCCTTCCACGCGCGCCAAGTCGGGGTAGGACGCGATGACCGCGTCTCCGTCCACCCCGATGAGCCCCCCTTGAATGGTTCCAGTCGCCGCGATCTTGCTGCCCCCACCGCCTCTGGAGGCGCTGGTGGGGGGTTTGCCATAGCTCATGACAAAACCCACGATGTCGATCGAGGTGGTATTCCCAAACGATAGGTAGGGAGCGCCAATAATCGCCAGGCCCGGGGCAACTGGATTGGTGCCCGCGTAACTGTTAATGGCCAAACTGCCATTCGAGTTGATCTTGATCCCTCCTCGATTCGCGCAGACGCCCTCATGGACGATGGTCCCATGGACGACGGATGTCCCGCGGAAGGTCACATCCACCCCGCACTCAACGTACACGACGCCCTCGAGTGTCGCGTCGGTAAATGCCGTGTCATGCGTCAGGTGGTGGTAGAGCTGGCCAAGGGTCTGCTGGCTCACGGCTGCCGTGTAATACGGACCCAGAGCCAAGGCAATGGGCGGGATGCGTCGCGCATTCAGATTAAAGACAACGGGCGGAGTCCCGGGATGGAAGATACTGGCGTTCGGACAGTTCGGACACAGCGTCGAGAGGCTCAGCCGGTGGGGATTGTAAAAGTCGATCTGGGATGCCCAGATGTTGTTCGCGTTGCCTGTCACCAGGTACGCTGGACTCAGGCCGACGTCATTGGCATCGACGTACATGCTCGCTCGCTCCGCGATGCTGCCAATCGTCGCATTGCCATCCAAGTTGATGCCCCTCCCCGCGACCGTATAGTCGAATGCCGTCTTCGGGGAGGGCAATCGGATCACCGCCTGGACGCGTTGGGAGATGCCGGAAGCCACCCCTGTGGAGGCGACCCACCAGATGCCTTGACCCTGATCCTGCAGACTCACGGCGAAGCGGTGGGTTCCATCGAGGGTCGTCGTCAGCTCGGTCCCATCGTTGCCTGGGTCTTCGTCGCCCAGCTGCGCGAGTTTGGCGTCGAGGCCTGCCTCAGCCAGGTAGAACGCTTGCGTCATGGCGGCAGACTGACTGGAGACGGAGAACTCCGTCGAGGAGCGGGTGAGACCAACCGCCGTCAGACCCAACAAGCTGGTGAGGACGAAGAGGCAGAGGATCAGGACAAAGCCGTTTGCGTGCCGTGGTGATCGCCGAGATCTCATGCGCGACCTCCCGCATAAAGAAAAACCGCCGAAACTTCCTGGTTCGGCGGCTCGGCGATCCTCACACTTGACTGCCCTGCTTCGGCAACCCGGCTGTCCGTGAGAGGACCCGTAGCTTTCCTCCGCCTCAGCCTAAGGCTGATCAGCCTCCGGCTGAAACCTGCTTGGCGGACCCGCCCTCTGCCTTGCGCAAGGAGGCGGGGACCCCGGATTACTCCGGGTGTGGCTTTCTCGTCAGGACTTCCAATTGTTTACTCTATCTAAACTATACCTGCCCCCCGCCCGAAAAGGAAGGGGGGTGCCAAAATTTCCGCGCAGGGGATGACGCAGACAGCGTACTTCACTTCCCTGCTATGGGGAGCCGTAGGTAGGAAGGCGGCCAGTCCTCATTGCTGTATCCTGTCTCC
>CAYJTP010000097.1:0-3300 GCA_964373175.1 uncultured Planctomycetales bacterium | reverse complement strand
ATGTGACAAAGAAAAACCAGGTTGCTCTTCAGCAACCTGGTTGTCCTTCAATCTTGCTCAAGATCCGCTGATTTCAGCTCATCGTCCACGAGTCGTCCCCACAACAAGGCTCGTTCATTCAGTGCATAGAGTCCGAGGATTGACCCTCACCCAGATTGTGGACGGGAGGCTCGAGAGGCTGAACGATCCGCTACAGAAGTTGGTAGACGTCGTCCCCCCACTGGTTAACCGGTACTCGACATACGCATTGTACGCGAGGGGCTGGTTGTTCTGGCAGGCGATCGTGATCGGTGTGGTGGCCCCATTGATTTGGAATCCGAAGGTTTGTGAGGAACACAGCGAGGTGAACGTCCGGGCCTTTAGATCGTCATTGAACCGCACATCAAAGGAGGATGCGAACGTGTAGGGAGCCGTAGTTCGCTGCCTGAGTGGGATCGCTGTAGCTGTTTTCCCAAACGGAAGCGGTTGCGAGCGTGCCTGGCTATCGGTCACCGTCAGCACGCTCAGGCCACTCAGCTTCGGAGCGACGAGGGGTTGTGCTTGCCCGCCCCCTACCAGGTTCAGCCTGGGATTCGTTCCGGCGTCGACCTTCACCCAGTAGGCCCGCCCAGGCAGTAAGACATTCACCTCCTCATAGGGGCAAGGGACTGGGGAGATCCCGCAGGTCCTTGCCGCATCATAGTTCCCAAAGAAGCCTGAGAGCAGGGTGGCATCAGCGATGGTAATGTCCTTGGTCGCGACAGGGATCGAGACTGTTGATCCAATCACGTTCCAGCGGTTGTAGATCTTCATATTGCTGCGCGAGGCCGCCCATGACGCTGTTGTCTTGTTGAAAAACCTCAACGCTGAGTCAACAACACTCCCAAACTTCAACCAGTAGCCGGACAGGCAGTAGGGGTTCGCCAAGCAGTCGGTTTTTTCATCCCCCAGGGCAAGCGGGTTGACTACGAGATAGCCGCTTTTGTACCCAAACGCGTCGGAGCTCTTTGTTGGGAACAGGGCATTGACATGCATATCAGGCATGGTGTGGGGAACCGAGACCATGTTCCAGCCGCCTGAGTACTGAATGGTGCTGCCCATATAGATGCCCTCGCCAGAGGTGCGCGCATCGGTCCAGACAGCGAGGGCCCCTGAGACTGCCGGAACGGTTTGCGCCGTTGTTTCAGAGGTCAGAGGGATCTCATTGCGACATCGGGGGGTCGGTGAGTTGACTTGGTTGTAGTCATATAAGGTGTCGTAGGTGCAGGCGTAGATGTTCGCATTGCCACCTCGCTCGTCTTCCCACGTGACTTGAGTCCCGGAGATCGCAGGGTTCCGCTGGTGTGCGGAATCGGTGGTCACCCGCACATGCGTGTCGTCCCCCGGCCCTCCACCAGAAGCAAAGCATGATCCGGTGGTGGTGCCTTCAGCCACCGATCTATCACAGAGGTAGATGTCGCCGTTACCATTGCGATAGTCATCCCACACCACCAAAGTGCCGGACATGTCGGGGCGTCTCTGGCCGGACGTACTTGTGATCCGTCTTTGCTGGGCGCCGTCGGTGTTGAAACAATACCCGGGAGTAGTTGAGGTGCTCTCTGACAGGTTACACAAGTAGATATCCCAGTTGCCGTTGCGATTATCCTCCCAAACGACATCGGTCTCAGTAGAGGAGATCGTTGAAACGGCTGGGGCTTGTTGGATGGCATTTCCCGACTTAATCTGTCTGTGGTAGTTATCGTCAGAACAATACCCTGTCTGTCCCGCGGATTTGCTCAAGTCGCACATGTAGAGATCCCAATTCCCGTTCTGGTCACTTTGCCAGACCACGAAATTGCCAGCGATGTCGGGGTGTTTTTGGTTGGATGGCGGAGTTGTTATTCGCGTTCCGTTGGTGACACTGCACCCACTCCCAGTAGTGTAGGTGCACCAGTAGATGTCCCAGTGCCCACTAATCCGCTTGTCTTGCCAGACAATCGTGGTGCCGGAGATGGCTGGGGCGATTTGATCGCCTGAGGCGTTCACAAGGGTGATATGCTTGCTGGGATCGAAGCAATACCCTGTTTGGCTCGAAGCTTTCGTCAGGTCACACAGGTAGAGGTCTTTGGAACCGGCGGGGCCTTTTGACCAGACCACGAGGCTCCCTGAGATATCTGCTGAGGTGTCTGAATCGACTGGGGAGGCCGCCGCGATCTTGGCGATGAGATTCGCATCAGGGTCAGCTGCGTGAACTGGAAGGGCTGCCAACACGATCCCTGCACACACACCGAGCCACAAGCCTCGCCACGTCTGCCACCCGCTGCCTACTGTTTTCATCGGAGCCCTCCTGTTATCTGAACGTGAACCGAACTGCGTGTCCTGATCGATCATGACAGTTGAAAGCCGTTCGGCAGCTCGGCGATCCCAGAGGGACCCGTGGCGTTGCGGCCCCCGCTTGCGCGGGGTGTGCCTTTCTCGGTGGCCTGGACCTTGCTAGGTTTCACAGAACGTTTCGGTGGCGTCGACCGCCATCGAAAGGACGTGGCGATAGCCCACACAGAAGATCTCGCGGCTGAACACGACGTAGAAGTACCCGATGACTTTATAGGTGATGTGCTCACTGCCGGTGTCGGGATCAAGCTCTTTGGTCACGTAGACTTGGCGGGGAGGGTGGGGATCGAGGGTGTGCGCCCAGACAATCGCGTCAGTGGTCGAGGCGACCGTGACGCGGGATTCAATGTGGTAGGTACAGCGGCGGATGACCGTCGCGACGGAATCGTCTTGCCGAAGGATCTCCGTCACTCGGCAGTCTCGGTTGAGCCGGTCGCTGGAGGTCAGGCTGCGAACAAGGATGTCGCGCATCAGGGTCAATCGCTAAACGCGAGGTTGCACTCAAAGGCCGGATCCAGCCGATGCAACTCAAAAGCCAGCATGACCAGCCGCAGTTTCAGCGCTGGTTCGTGCGTTTTCATCCACAGGGAATAGAGATCGAGAAACGCGTTGAGGCTCTCGGCAAACGTGAGCTTTCGCTCATACGCGCCGAGATCGCGCAGAAATCGCTTAAAGCGGGCTTCCGAAAGCTCGTTTGGGCTGACCGGTAGCGTCCGGTGGCTGGCTCGCTGGAACATCGTCTCTGGCTCCTGATAATAAAATTGCCGACCCACCTCTCCCCCTTCTTGGCAGCTCGGCTCTCCTCTTTGGGCTGAGGGACCCGCAGCTAAAACATATATTTTTATATCTTTTTACTTCCAATTTAAAATTAACCATATTAAAAGGATTCTGTCAAGTGCTCCCCTGTTTTTTCTCTAAGGCACCAAGAAGATTGCGGGTGGGACTCTGACG
>CAYJTP010000096.1:0-3363 GCA_964373175.1 uncultured Planctomycetales bacterium | reverse complement strand
GTTGGCCGCTTAGTGGCTCAGCATATCAGATGATCGCCATCACGGACATCAAGCCTCGTTGAGATCACAGCGCGATGAGATCACGGTACAGCGGGTCATTTCGGGTGGATTCTCACCGAAGAAGTGGCGGTCGCAGGTCGAGAGGTCCTGCTGGTATGAGACCGCGTGAGGTTGTGGGCGTCTTCCTTATGATCGTGGCGGCAAGCGTCTCGGGGATGTATTGGTGGTATCTGGTTCATATCGACCGGCACATCAATTGGACGCTGATGGCCTCGTTGATGTTTGTTTGCTTGGCTTCTTCTTTGGTGATCTTCATGGGCAAAAGGCGACGAACAAGCCCAAGAGCATCCAGGCAGTGGGAGCGCTAATGCTGATGGGTAATCGTAGGATTTTCTTGGAGATGGGTCTTGCAGTCATCGGGTTAGGACTGTACCTGTGGTATTTGCATCACATCCACTACTACATCAATTGGGCCCTTGTTGCCGTCCTGCTGGTGATCTGCCTGGCGGTTTCTTTGTTCTTTGCCAGGAAGAGAAGCCGATGAAGAGCTCTTGCGTCATCCAGGTGGTAGTGGCATTGATGCTGATGTTTCCGATCACTCTCTTTGCACGCGAGGGCCAACGCAGCCCCACGAGCGACACGCCGTCTCAAGCGCAAGCATCCGAAGCCTACGTCTGCCCAATGCACCCTGACGTCCGCGCTGATCAGCCGGGAGGGAACGCAGCACATGGAGAAAGCGACATTTGCCGCAGGATGTTTCTGGGGGGTTGAGGCCGCATTCCGACAAGTGAAGGGTATCATCGACACCACCGTTGGCTATACCGGCGGCAAGACCCCCAGCCCAACCTATGAGCAAGTCTGTAGCGATCTGACCGGTCACGCCGAGTCGGTTGAAGTGCTGTACGATCCCCAGCAGGTCTCTTATGAAGAGTTGCTGGAGGTGTTTTGGAACCTGCACAATCCGACGACCCCGAACCGCCAAGGCCCAGATGTCGGGTCACAGTACCGGTCTGCGATCTTTTACCACACGCCAAAGCAACGGGCTGCCGCGGAAGCGTCCAAGCAGCGTCTGGCGAGCCGTGGACAGCACAAGCGACCCATTGTGACGGAGATCGTCACGGCCTCGATCTTCTACCGTGCTGAAGAGTACCACCAGCGCTATGACGAGAAGCACGGGATGAAAGCGCAGTGCCATCTTCCGCTTCGTTAACGCGGTACCCCCTGAAGTGACCAGCCCCGTGTCCTCCAAGACGGTCGCCTCAAGCCTTGGGATCTCTTGGAAAGAGGGGATCGTCGCGGCGGTGATGTATGGGATCACGGAGTACTATGTGATCCCCTACGGCCTCTTCTTAGGTGCGACCGCCCAACAGATTGGATGGCTCGTGGCCATTCCTCACCTTCTGGCATCACTCACCCAACTCTTGGCTGCGCGAGCCGTCCAGTGGGTCGGAAGCCGCTTACGTTTCCTCGTGACATCAGCCAGTCTCCAAGCTGTTTTGCTGGTCCCTGTGGCTAGCCTGGTCTTCTGGCCCGTCGAGCGTATTGGGATACTCCTCTTGCTCATGGTCGCCTTTCAGGTCGTCAATAACTTTATCGTGACGACCTGGGGGAGCCTGATGAGCGACTATCTGCCTGCGGAGAAACGGGGCGGCTATTTAGGGTGGCGTTCTCGGGTGGTTGGCATGGCTGGCGTGGTGGGCATGGGGTTCGGCGGTCTGCTCCTCTTTCTGACGAAGACCCGTCACGCGGCGATGGGGTTTTGTCTGCTCTTCCTGGTTGCGGCGCTCTGTCGAGGGGTTTCTGCTGCCCTGTTGTCACGGATGGTGGATTTGCCGATTCATCGCACGCCGGAGGGCGAGTTTACTTTCCTGATGTTCGTTCGGCGGTTTCGGGAAAGCAACTTTGTGCGATTTGTCGTCTATGTCGCCAGCATCACCTTTGCGACGTTTCTGGCCGCACCCTATTTCAGCGTGTACATGCTCCGAGACCTCCATTGGAATTACCTCTCGTACATAGCAGTCCATCTGGCGGGGGTGCTCGCCGGCTTGGTGGCGTTTCCCATCTGGGGCAGGCATGCCGATGTCATCGGCAATGCGAAGATCCTCAAGATCACCAGTTGCTTGCTGCCGTTGATCCCCCTCGGATGGCTCGTCTCGCGCCATGCCGTGTATCTGATCGGTGTGGAGTTCTTCTCGGGGTTGGTCTGGGGTGGATTTAATCTCTGCGCCACGAATTTCATCTATGACTCCGTGAGCCCACCAAAGCGCGTGCGGTGTTTGGGGTATTTCACCGTCATCAATGGGGTGGCGATGTGTGTCGGGTCGTTGCTGGGGGGGATGTTGGCGGAGCGGATTGCGCCATTCGCAGGGTTTCGTCTGTTAAGCGTTTTTCTGCTGTCAGGCCTGCTGCGGCTTGCGGCGCATTTTGTCCTCTCCCCTCGCTTCCAGGAAGTGCGGGATTCCGCCAGGGCCGTCTCAAGCCGGGAGCTGTTCTTCAGTGTCATTGGCGTCAAGCCCTTAGCGGGATTATCCCGCGAGTCATCAAGCCCCGTGCTCTCCGTGGATTAACGACGCCAAGGCCGTAGCGCGTGAGTCGGTGAGCTGGTCCGAACTGGCCAGCTTTTCTGCTAGAATAGGGCAGAACGGGAGCGAGGTCGTCGCGTGAACCGGGGGAGCTCAACTCACGGAGGGATCTGATGCGACGGTATGTCATCTTAGTGACGAGTCTATTCCTTATCGGTCTTCAGTCCACCCAGGCAGCAGGGGCTGAGGAGCGCAAGACCAGTGAACGCGTCATCGGCGAGGTGATTTCTGGGCTTCTGGGACAGCCACAAGCCCCGGATGCGGCGTACACGGCCCAGGACCAGGAGCGTCTGGTTTCGCTGTTGCAGAGTGGTGAATACGCGACCAGTCGGCAAGGCGAACCCGTGGACATGATCGTCTTAGGCGTGCCGCTCACGCAGCTTGACCATGTCTATACCGCAAGGCCGATCCAGCCAAGTCGGACCTCTTCGAGGTGAGATCAGCCGTTGCGCGTTCGGGTCGCGCCACATGTCCAAAGCGACTATAATGGATTCGCAGGGTGAGACGTGGCGATGGCAGAACACGTGGTGATTGTGGGGTCAGGTCCCGCCGGACATACGGCGGCGATCTACACGGCCCGCGCGAACCTCAAACCCGTGATGTTTGAAGGGTTTGCTGCCGGCGGGGTTCCAGGCGGCCAACTCGTGACGACGACCGAAGTTGAAAACTACCCAGGGTTTCCAGGCGGCATCCAGGGACCAGAGCTCATGGAGGCGTTCCGGAAGCAGTCGCTGCGGTTTGGGACGCGCATCTTCACCGAGGATGTGACCAAGGTCGACCT
>CAYJTP010000095.1:0-3372 GCA_964373175.1 uncultured Planctomycetales bacterium | reverse complement strand
ACCGTTACAAACGATTACAGATGGTGACTTGCACAGCGTTTTCATAAGTGAAATGAGTTCTAGGGCTTGCGCCATCGCAGGTCAGGTTCTCGGGCGGCTTTGACTTCATCCAAGCGAGTCACCGAAAGCGTCCGGGGGGCATGTTTCACCAGATCTGGATTCGTCTTGGTTTCTTCCGCGATGTGAATCAGCGCATCGGCAAACGCATCGAGCGTTTCTTTCGACTCGGTTTCGGTCGGTTCGACCATGAACGCCTCCTCAACAATACTGGGAAAATAGACGGTGGGGGCGTAGAACCCGTAATCAA
This sequence comes from uncultured Planctomycetales bacterium, assembly GCA_964373175.1. GTDB lineage: Bacteria > Omnitrophota > Gorgyraeia > Aquiviventales > Aquiviventaceae > CAYJTP01. The sequence goes on along the minus strand of CAYJTP010000095.1, from coordinate 3,065 downwards.
GCAAGCGTTTTGCCGCATCCCACGCGGTCACGCCAGAGGCCTTCAAGGGTTTCAAGGACGCCACAAACTCGTGCAGGCAGTGCTCATCAAACGGAACCGGGAACGTCTCCGCCAGTCGTTTCCTGAGATAGTTGGCATTGATGATGGCTGCGCGGCTGGTCCGGATGAGGCCTTCACGCCCCAATGTCCGGATATACACGTAGGCCCGAACCAGCACCCCGACGTTCCCATAGAATCCATGCACGCGACCGATCGAGCGCTTGCCACTCTCATCCCATCGAAAACGGGCTCCGCTTTTTCGAACCCGCGGGCTGGGAAGAAACTCAGCAAGCGCCTTCGTGACACCGACCGGTCCAGCGCCTGGACCTCCTCCCCCGTGCGGCGTCGAGAACGTCTTGTGCAGATTGAGCTGCAGGAGGTCGATCCCCATCTCGCCAGGCCTGACGAGGCCCAGCAACGCATTCATGTTCGCCCCGTCCATGTAGACCAGCGCCCCATGCTCATGGCACAAGGCCGTAATGGCTCGGATGTCTCGTTCAAAGAGCCCCAGGGTGTTCGGATTCGTCAGCATGAGCGCCGCCGTGTCCTTGGACAATTTCGCCTTCAATTCGGCAAGGTCCACGAGGCCATCCGGCCCCGACGTGATCTCGAGCACTCGAAAGCCTGACAGGGCCGCTGAGGCGGGATTCGTCCCGTGCGCAGAATCCGGAATCAAGATTGTCGACGGCGTGCGCCGCTTCATGCGATGGTAGGCTCGGATGATCTTTAACCCCGTCAGCTCCCCCTGGGCGCCGGCAGCGGGTTGCAAGGTGAACGCATACAAGCCGGTGATGTGGCACAGCAGCTGCTCAAGCTCATACAGCAGTTGCAAGAGCCCTTGCGTCAACGACAGGGGTTGCAGGGGGTGGACGAAGGCGATCCGAGACCAGGACGCGATGCGGTCGTTGAGCTTCGGATTGTACTTCATGGTGCAGGAGCCTAACGGATAGAAGTGCGTGTCCACGGAAAAGTTCAACTGGGACAGGCGGGTGAAATGGCGCACGACATCGAGCTCAGCCACCTCAGGGAGTGTCGGGGCTTCCCGCCGCTGCTGGCCTTCAGGGATGAGCACGTCAATCGGCCGCACAGGAACATCAGACGGCGGCACTCGATACCCACGACGGCCGGACACGGACCGCTCAAAGATCAGCGGTTCAGGGGAGGTGGTGGTTTCGGTTGTCTCCATCACGTCAACCATCCCCGATGGCACCAGGGTGCTCGCTAGCTCGAGGTGAGCGCGCCAAGAAGCCGTTCCATCTGCTCGTTCGTCACCAGCTCTGTCGCGCACCAGAGCGAGGCATCGCTCAAGGCGGGGTAGAAGGAATGCAGCGGAAGCCCGCCCACGCATCCGGCCTTCAGCAATCGTTTGTTGAGTTCCTCCACCCCTCTTCCGTGTGTGTCACGGAGGGTAAATTCGTTGAAGAACGGCTGATCAAACGCCAGCTCGAATCCACCACGCTCCTGCAACTGGGTTGCCAGGTGATGGGCTTTCTGGACGTTGAGCTGCGCCAATTCACGAAACCCTTGAGGGCCGAGCAGACTTAAAAAGATGGTCGCCCGCAGGCACAGCCAACCTTCGTTCGTGCAGATGTTCGAAGTGGCTTTTTCCCGACGGATGTGCTGCTCACGCGTCTGGAGCGTCAGGGTGAAACCCCGTCGGCCGGCGTGATCGACCGTGCAGCCCGCCAAGCGGCCAGGCACCCTGCGCAACAGTTCGTTCGTCGTCGCGAACAACCCAAGCCCGGGTCCTCCATACGCCACAGGGCTTCCGAGGCATCGACCCTCGGCAACCGCGATGTCCGCGCCATACGCCCCGGGCGGCTTCAAGACCCCCAAGCTCATCGGATAGACGTCCGCCACAACCAGCGCTCCGACTCGATGCGCCAGCTCGCTTGCCTGCGCCATCGGCTCAAGGCAGCCAAAGACGTTGGGCTGCTGCATCGCTACCGCTGCGACATCGTCCTTCATCGCCGATGCCAAGGCCTCGAGGTCGGTCACGCCGTTCGCGTGCGGGATTTCCTGAAGCACGCACGGGGAGCCGCTGAGGTACGTCGAGACCACCTCACGGTAATGCGGGTGGACCGCCTCAGAGATCAGCAGTCGAGTCCTCCCGCTTGCCCGCAGGGCGAGCACCGCAGCTTCGGCTAGGCTCGAGGCGCCGTCATAGAGCGAGGCGTTGGCGACTTCCATCTGCAGGAGTTCGCACACCATGGTCTGAAACTCATAGATCATTTGCAGGGTCCCCTGGCTGGCCTCAGCTTGATACGGCGTATAGGGGGTGAGCCACTCGCCTCGGCTGGCCAACACATCGACGACGGTAGGGATGAGATGGTGATACGCGCCAAACCCTAAGAAGGAGGTCACCTCGCGCAAGGAGCGATTCGGCAGCATCAGCGACTCGCACATCGACACGACCTGCGCCTCGGACAAGCCTTCCGGAAGCTCAAACGTCTTGCAGCGAATCTCAGGCGGGATCGTCGCCAGGAGTGTCTCGAACGAGCCGACCCCGATCGTCTCAAGCATCTGGTGAAGCTGCCCGTCGGTGTTTGAGACGTAATCCATCACGCTAATGGCGTTCGGCCTGGATGAGTGCCGTGTACGCGTCTGCGGTCAACAACGCCTGCCACTCGTTCGGGTCGCTTGGCTTCAGGGCAAGAAACCATCCGTCCCCGTAACAATCCTGATTCACAAGCTGAGGGGCTTTCTGAAGTCCGGTATTGACCCGGGTGATCGTCCCTGAGACAGGGGCATAGATGTCAAACGCGGCCTTCACGGACTCCACAACCGCAACCGGCTCCGCTGCTTTGACCGACTTGCCGACGGGAGGCAGTTCCACATAGACGACGTCGCGCAATTCTTCCTGGGCATGCGCCGTGAGGCCCACGAGGACTTCCCCATTCACCTGTTTCGCCCACTCGTGGCTTTTTGTGTATCGCAACTGTTCTGGAATGTGCATCCACCCCTCTCCTACCACTCGTTTCACTTATGAAAACGCTGTGCAAGTCACCATCTGTAATCGTTTGTAA
>CAYJTP010000094.1:0-3377 GCA_964373175.1 uncultured Planctomycetales bacterium | reverse complement strand
GCAGAAACGCCTGAAGCCGTATGGGCTGTTCACCAACAGCCAGATGCGCCACCGCGAGATCCAGAAACTGTGTGTCTTGAGTGACACCGCGAAAACATTATTGAAGCAAGCGATGGATGAACTCAAATTCTCCGCCCGCGCGTATGATAAGATCCTCAAGATTTCTCGAACGATTGCAGACTTAGCTGAACAAGACCTCATCCAGCCTGCACACATCGCGGAAGCTGTGCAGTATCGCTCGCTGGATCGAAACTTGTGGGCGTAGCTGCGGAAGGAAGGTGGGATCTCGATTTGACAAGCAACGAAAGGTAAGATATAATTCTTATCGATTAAGTAAATGTAAGATAATTCGGCTGCGAGGAGGAAGCATGACCCAAGTGACGGTATCGTCCAAGTATCAGGTGGTGATCCCGAAGGCCGTGCGGCGTCAGGTACCACTACGGATGGGACAGAAGCTCGCGATCGTCGTGAAGGAAGGGCTCATTACCTTGTTACCTGACCGGCCCCTGGCGTCGTTCAGAGGATTCCTGAAGGACATGAAGACGGGGGGGCTTCGGGAAAAGCGTGATCGGTTCTGACCATCCACTGACCCCGGCAATTGCCCGCAAGCCGTCACCCCATGCTGCTCGTTGACTCATCAGGTTGGTTGGAGTTTTTGACGGACGGGCCGCTCGCCGGCACTTACGCGCAGCATTTGAAGCGCTTGGACGACGTCCTGACCCCCACGATCGTCCTGTATGAAGTCTATAAGGTCATCAAACGCCAGCGAAGCGAGGAGGAAGCCCTGACTGTTGTCGCTCAGATGGGCAAGACCCAAGTCGTGCTGCTCAGTGACATGATCGCTCTGACTGCCGCCGATGCCAGTCTCACCTATCAACTCGCGATGGCCGATGCGATTGTCTACGCAACAGCACTGATCCACAAAGCGAAACTGGTGACGAGCGACGCCGACCTCGCCTCCCTCCCTGGCGTCGTATACCTCAAGAAACCTTGAGGCGGTGCTGAGGAACGCTGATATTCGTCTCTTTCTGAGGGCCTACGATGGAGCCCCCCGGGCAAGCCCGGGGTACCCTCTTGCCCGCCTTCGCTCTTCGAGCTTCGGCGAGGCATCCGCCTCCCCTCCAGGGGGCGACATCTCGCCGAAGCAGGAGTGCTGCATTCCTCCCCGGCCAAGGCCGGGGTCTCCTGCGGAGGCGGATGAAGTCGAGGAAGCGCCGACCTGAGTTCACATCAGAAGTGGAGGAGCGCTTCGGAGGGCAACCCAGGCATACAGGTCCGTGTTTCAGACAGCGCCGATCATTTCCCGAACATGGAGGAAACGATTGCTTAATCTTTGAACACGATTCATTTTCAATGAGTCGCCTGAGCCCAAAACTGCCCGTATGACGTATTCCACGGTTGCCAAGACGCTCAGCGCCTGGGCCGAACACGAAATGATCCAACCCGAGCACATCGCCGAAGCCACCCTGTATCGCTCACTTGATCGCCAGCTGTGGGTGTAGGTGAATCTGCACCATCCCTCACAGGGACGAACATGAGCGCTAAGCGTCTCTGGCTGGTGAGCGGTTTCGTGGCGCTTGCCGTGTCATTGGTGTTTCTCAACTGTGTGTTCAACGCGTTCGTGTGGGACGATGAGCAGTTCATTGTCAAAAACGTCTTCCTGACTTCGTGGGCCTATCTCCCCAAACTCTTCACCACGAACGTGGTCGCCGGCGCCGGCCTCCTGAGTAATCTCTACCGCCCTGTGCAACTCTTGACGCATTGGCTTGATGTGCGCGTCTGGGGGTACCATCCAGGAGGCCACCACCTTTCCACGGTGTTCATCCATGCGGCCGCCGCGGTCGCCGTCTTTCGAGTACTGGTCCGCATGTTTCCGCTCTGGCCGGCTACGCTTGCGACGCTGCTCTTTACGCTCCATCCGATCCAATCAGAAGCGGTCGCGTACGCCTCCGGACGTAGCGATTCGCTCGCGATCCTCTGTGTGTGTCTTGGCCTGCTCACGTTTCAGCGCCGCCCCTCGTTCGCGTGGCTGTGCGCACTCCTGGGGCTCCTTTCCAAGGAATCTGTAGTGCTGTTCCCATTGTTTCTCCTGCTATATGAGTATGCGGTGGGCCACAGGACGCCACCCAGACGCCATCTGCCATTCTGGTTGTTATCGGGGGGATATGTCTTGGTGAGGCTGACCGTCTTGAACTTCAAGAGCTTCCTGAACTTCTACGACCAACCGAATCTCTTGACGGAACACGTCGACTATCGGCTGTACACCTACCTCACCACATTGCCGAAGGGACTGTGGCTATGGCTGTGGCCGATGGATCTGCATCACGAACGGTCGTGGTCGGTCTTCACCACCCTGGGTCTCCCGCAGGTCTGGGGTTCCCTGCTCGCCGTGGGCGCGTGGCTTGTCCTCTCGGTCTGGTTGCGGACGCGATGCCGACCGGCCGCTGCGGGGATGTGGTGGTGTCTCGTCGCCACGCTTCCCACCTCAAACCTCCTGGTCCTGATCAACGCGCTCTTCTATGACCACTGGTTTATCCTCCCAGGCTTCGGTCTGGCTCTCATCGTCGGCTGTCTCCTGACTCGAGCCTTCGCGAACGGTTTGTGGGTCCGGCGCACGGCCGGGGCGCTGGGTGTCGTGGCGATTCTCGTGAGCTCAGTCCTCACGATCCGTGCCAATCGTCTTTGGCGCGACCCGATCTCGCTCTACACGCATATCTTAGCCTACGAACCATCCTCAGCGAAAATTCACAACAACCTGGCCATGGCCTACGCGGACGCCGGCCGACTCCAAGAAGCGATCCGGCTGTACGAACGATCCGTCATGCTGGATGATCATTTCCCGCAGACGCACCATAACCTCGCGAACGCCTACCTCGCCATGGGCAGCGACGAGCGCGCCTTAGAAGAATTCCGGCGAGCCGTCGCCATCGATCCACGGTTTCACCATGCGTGGCTGCAGATCGGGGTCATCCTCTTCAAACGCGGCGATCTTCAGGCGGCGGCTGACGCTTTTGAACACGCCATTCAGGCTTATCCGTATGCGGCTCACGCTTACTTGGGCCTTGCCCAGGTTCGCCTCGCCCAGGGCGATCCGCAGGCGGCACAGGCAGTCCTCGAATCCGGATTGCGAGTGCAACCTCACAACCTGGACTTGCAGAAAGCCCGAGCAACGATTCGAGCCGCAAGGCCCTAGTGCTCCGTCCACGCCCCGCGAGGGTAACTTAGAGTCATGCGGATCGCCCGACTACGCAAATCAAAGTGGAGCCCCGCCCCGCCGTGGCGGGGCGGCACCTGACTCTTCCGCCCGCGGGGCGGAACCCCTCACCCAGGGGCCAGCCCCACGCCCCCAGTCACCCCCGGGCAAGCCCGGGGCCGCC
>CAYJTP010000093.1:0-3440 GCA_964373175.1 uncultured Planctomycetales bacterium | reverse complement strand
GTAATAGAGGGTTAGGGCGATCTCCTCGGGGGCATACGCGATGCTGGCGATGAAGTGGTGGGCCCCGTATGGCCTCTACAAGCCGTTGACTTCGTGCTCTACAATGAGTACAATTGTACTCATATAGGAGTCCAACTGTGCTTGAGCTTCTGTCCCTCACAAAATCACGCATCCGGCGAGACCTGCTCACGCTCTTCTTCACCAACCCCTCGCAACGCTACTACCTCAGAGAACTCCAGCGGTTACTCGGCTCCTCGGCCGGCAACATTCGTCGGGAGCTGCTAAAATTCCAGCACGATGACCTCGTGACGACGCACCGCGTCGGCAATCTGCTGTACTACGCGGTCAACACGACGCACCCGCTCTTTAAGGAACTCAAGAGCATTGTCACGAAGACCGTCGGAGTGGAAAGCCTCCTCAAAGAGGCATTATCCGCCATTGACGACATCGCGGTCGCCTTCATCTATGGCTCCTTCGCCGCCAAGAAGGAAACAGGGGCAAGCGACATCGATCTGATGATCATCGGATCGCCGAATCTCTCGGCACTCCATGAGACCTTGGCTCGTATTGAGCAGAAACTCCAGCGAGAAATTAATCCCACCATCTATTCGATGCATGAATATCGCGCCAAGAAACGCGCCAAGCGGGGATTCATTACAGAACTCTTGAAGCGACCTAGAATCATGGTGAAAGGCAGCGAAGATGACCTTTAAGGAGACGACGAGCCACTTGATCAAAGCTGGTCTGGTCAAAACGTGTCCCGTTGACATCCAGGCCATTTCCAAGCTGATCCGACGAGCGTATGTAGATCTCCGAACGGCGAAACGGAACCTCGAGGCAGACCACGAATGCACGTACACGTACGCCTACAACGCCATGTTGCGCTCGGGCTTGGCGCTGATGTTCAGCGAAGGGTATCGGCCTGAGATCAAGGACAAGCACCGCACGATCGTCCAATTCGCCAGTGCAGTATTAGGGGAGAACTTTCAGCGGCTCATCACCGATTATGATTTCATGCGCAAGAAGCGCCACCAGTTCATCTATGAACCGGATCTGCCCTGCTCGATGACCGAAGCCTCCGAGGCGCTGAAAACAGCCCGGACGTTTGTCGATCAGGTCACCGAATCGATCCGGGCGAATAGTCCTCAGCGAGAGTTCTCCTTTGGGAAGGAGTCGTCATGAGAGTGGCCATTTACACCAGGGTCTCCACGGAGCGGCAGGCCGAGGTGAATTTCAACTCCTGCGAAGCGCAAGCCGCGAAGATTCAATCGTTCATCCTGAGTCAAGAGGACATGACGCTCGTGGGGGTGTATGCGGACCCTGGCGTTTCAGGGGCAAGTCTTGACCGACCAGGCCTACAGGCCATGCTCCAGGATATTCAACAAGGTAAGATTGATCTCGTGATCGCGTATAAGATCGACCGCCTCACGCGCTCTCCCAACGACTTCTATCACCTCATCGAACTCTTTGAGCAATACCAGGTGGACTTCCTGTCGATCACCGAACGCTTCGACACCTCCACTCCATCGGGCCGGCTCCTCAGGAACATCATGCTGACCTTTGCGCAGTTCGAGCGCGAGTTAACGTCTGAACGCACCAGAGACAAAATGCTCCAGCGTGCTCAGCAAGGGCTATGGAATGGTGGGCTGGTTCCTTTTGGATACGCCGTGAAGGATAAGAAATTGGTGATCGACGAACAAGAGGCCGCAATGATCAGGAAGCTGTACGACGTATACCTGACCTCAGGCTCTCTCGCCACGGTCTACCAGCAGCTGAAGGACCAAGGCGCACGGGATAGACGAGGGCTGCCGTTTTCAAAAAGTGGCATCGCGTATATCCTCAGAAACCCGATCTACACCGGCAAGTGCGTCTATGCTGACCAGGTCTACCGAGGCATCCACCAGCCGATCATCTCGAATGAGATCTTTGAGGCAGCGCAAGCGTTACATAAGCAGAAGCACCGCATCATGCGAGTCTACAACGAGTTCCCCCTCGCAGGCCTGTTACGGTGTCACGCATGCCACTCTGCTATGACGCCGTGCCATACCAACAAAAAGCACCACGGCAAGCGACGCCACTATTACTACTATCGCTGCACCAAGACCTTTAAACGCGATTGGGGGAGTTGCACCACGAGGCAGGTCAGCGCCACTCGGCTAGAGTGCTTCCTCGTGCAACATCTGGAGCGGATCTCCCACGACAAGCAGTACCTGGAGAGTTTGCTGTTCAAGCTCAATCATAAGCGACCGGGCGACCGAGCAGGACTCGAACGTGCGCCTGCGTCCTCGCTATTGTCCTCTACCATCTTCGCAGACACCCTCAAGACCTTCGTCCAAGGGATTTCTGAGAAGAGCGGTATTGACAAGGCAGTGTGGTGCCAGCGCTTCATCGCCAGCATCGCGTATGCCCCCGAGGAGATCGCCCTAACCCTCTATTACCATGTGACTTCACCCCACGCCCAGCCCACCAACCTGGCCAGCGGCCGGGTGGGGGCGGCCGCTGGCCAGCCGTCCGTGGTACCCAACGCAAAAAGCCCCACGCTTCGTGGGGCTTCATGCAGAATGGCTCCCCGGGGAGGACTCGAACCTCCGACCTGGTGGTTACAGGGGTTCCTGAAGTTTCCTCCAGGCCTGGACTATCTCTTCACCGTACCCCCCCGCACATTTGGCTTCGCCAAATGTAGCCGCGGGGGCTTAGGTGGCGGGCGCTTAGTCTCTGCACCTTCCCCCAACGCTTTGCTTCGCAAAGCGAAGCTTCGGGGGCTTGGCTCAGGATTACCATTCTGAGTGAGCGGTTAGGCCCTTCGACTCGGCCTACGGCCTCGCTCAGGGCAGGCTTCCCTGAGTTCACCCGCAGTTTCAGCCACGGTTTCCCGTGGGAGCTGCCATGAATTGACCCCGCAAGTTTCGCTTCGCGAAACTAACTGCGGGGTCAATTCGGCCATGCGACTTACGTCGTGGTTCGACTTCGCTCACCACTCCGTAAGTCGCGGCCTCATTGACAGCCACTCGCTCTACCAGCTGAGCTACCGGGGAATCAAAGAGCAGTGGAACGTTGAAAGTGTAAAGTGGCAAGGACTACCGACCCACCGAGTTGATGAGTCCACGGAGCATGCGGCACAGCTCTAAACAGTTGGCGCGCAAGTTGTCGTACGCCGTTTGCGTCACGTACTCCTGATTCCTGCAAATCGTGAGCATGGGTACGCATTCACGTGCGGAACTCAAAGCCACCCGATAAAACTGCGTTCGCTCCTTGGGTGTCCGCTTGTCGCTTCCTTCAGCGATGTTGTTGACGATCGAAACCGTGGCGCGCCGAAGCTGATCGCCGAGGGAGTATTGTACCCTGCTAGGCAACCCGTCAGAAAGGATTAAGATCGCGTTGACAAACTTCAGACCCTTTTGGTAGACGCTAAGGTTTTCGAAATCAAATTCGTGTCTTCT
>CAYJTP010000092.1:0-3482 GCA_964373175.1 uncultured Planctomycetales bacterium | reverse complement strand
TCTTGGGGAACCGGCTCGTCCGCTGCTCATGCTCCAAGGCGTAGCGCTTGATCTCGAGTTATACTCGAATGTTGTGGATGGGGAAGTAGATGAAAAAGGCGTATCCTTGGTTGAGTCAGTGGAACCAGGCGTGTTGGAGACACGCCACAACCAGGAGGATACGCCCATGCAAGAGGATAGCAGGTCATTGGCCGACCGTCCAGATCGCACACTGCCCCAGTGGCCGTTGGACGAGGTGGTCCGGCAAGGGGCGCAGCGACTGCTCCGAACCGCCTTGGACGTCGAGGTCGAGTTGTTCCTGGAACGACACCAGTATCTCATGGACGATCACGGGCGACGCCAGATCGTGCGGAACGGCGCGCGACCGGCTCGCGTCATCGTGACCGGGGCGGGCCCGCTCTCCATCGCCACCCCGCGGGTCGATGACCGCGTGCTGGCGCGCCAGGGCGAACCGCGGTTCACCAGCGCGCTGATTCCCCCGTACCTGCGCCGCACCCAGCACATCGAGGAGCTGCTGCCCGTCCTGTACCTGAAGGGAATCTCCACCGGCGACTTCGGGGAAGCCCTCCACGCCCTGTTGGGCCCGGACGTCATCGGCCTCTCCGCCGAGACCATCGTGCGGCTCAAACGGGTCTGGCAACAGGAATACGAGACCTGGCGCAGCCGCGATTTGTCGACGACGCGCTATGCGTACTGGTGGGTCGACGGGATCTACTTCAACGTCCGGCTGGACACCGACCGGCAGTGTCTGTTGGTGATCATCGGCGCCACCGCTGACGGGACGAAGGAGCTCATCGCCGTCGAGGATGGCTTCCGCGAGTCCGCCGAGAGCTGGCGCAGCCTCCTGCGCGACCTGAAGCGGCGTGGCCTCACGCAAGGCCCGCCGCTGGCCGTGGGCGACGGGGCGTTGGGCTTCTGGGCCGCACTGGCCGAGGAGTGTCCGCAGACGACGCCGCAGTTGTGCTGGGTGCATAAGACGGCGAATGTCTTGGACAAGCTGCCGCAGAGCCTGCAAGCGAAAGCGAAGCAGCGGCTCCACGACATCTACTTGGCGCCCACGAGACGCGAGGCCGAGGATGCCTGGGAACGCTTCGTGACGACGTTCGCGGAGAAATATCCCAAGGCGGTGGCGTGTCTGACGGCCCATCGCGAGGAGCTGCTCGCCTTCTATGCGTATCCGGCGGAGCACTGGCCGTCGCTGCGCAGCACCAACGTCATCGAATCGACCTTCGCCACCGTGCGGCTGCGGACCAAGCGCACCAAGGGCTGCGGCTCTCGCCTGGCCACGCTGACGATGGTCTTTAAGCTCGTGGAATCCGCGGCGAAACGCTGGCACCGGTTGCGCGGCTACCAGCAGCTTCCCGATGTGCTCAACGGGATCGTCTTCCAGGATGGCGTGCGCCTCGACGCCACTCCTCAACCCGTCCAGGAACCCGTCGGGGTGTAACGTCATGCGACCAAGGACCGCCGGCTCACCCACAACATTTGACAGTAACTGTCGCTTACCCTCACGCCTGGAAATGCACCTGATCCGGGGCTGAAGACGACAGCTCAAATTTCGGGTGGCTTTCGTGGTTTGGGTGGGAGGTATGCGATGAGTTATGGAGAACGTGGCATCAGTCAGAAATTTGGGATTGGCATCGGCATCGGGCGGGGCGCTTCTGTAACAGGGACACGGACATTCCGCCTCATTCGGTTCTTCGACGATTAGCCATGGTGCAGCAAGTCAGGTTGTTCATCGATTTGCTTTTTCTGCTATTCGGTGCTTATCTCGGCATTCATTTCGTGCGATCTTGGAAAACATTGGGAGAACGGGCGGCGAAGAGTGAGAGCTCTCTCGGCAAACTCTTTGGAATCAAAAGTAGCTCTAGCAAGGAATACGAATGGTTTGCCGGTCGGTTTATCTTTTTCACCGGCATCGCGTTCATTATTCTCTTTGGAATCGCGTTTTTTTTGCGCATCTTCAACAGGTTGGAATAGTAAGGATTTGGGCTTGGGGGTTCAGAGTAGCACCTCGCTTTATCCATCCAACCGGTTCTCAAGTCTCTGTGTCAGCCACTCCTGCTCTATCACTTGAGCGAATGTGGGATGGGAAAATCGGGGACAGGTTGAGCATTTCCTTCTTGTTTTGACCGCGCGAGACCGCTTATAATACGGCCACTTTCATGTCCCTCCCTCTTGCCAACCAAGTCGCCATCGTCACCGGAGGCGCGCGCGGGATCGGACGGGAGATCGCCCTCCTGTTCGCCGCCAACGGCGCCGACCTCGCCCTCTTTGACGTCAACCCCCAGCCGCTCGAGCAGACCACAGGGGAGCTGCGCGCGCTTGGGCGACGCGCGGAAGGGCTGACCGTCGACGTCACCGACGGAAAACAGGTCGATGACGGCGTGGCAAAAGTGCTTGACAAGCTAGGCAGAATCGATATACTCATCAACAACGCTGGCATCACCAAGGATGGTTTGCTCATCCGGATGGATGATGCGCAGTGGGACCGGGTGCTCACGATCAATCTGAAAGGCACCTTCCTGTGCACCCGGGCGGTCGCCAGGCACATGCTCAAGCAACGGCGAGGCCGCATCGTGAGCATCGCCTCGATCGTTGGGCTCATTGGCAATCCGGGACAGGCGAACTACGCCGCGTCGAAAGCCGGCATCATCGGTTTCACCAAGGCCGTGGCCAAGGAGTTGGCGAGCCGGGGGATCACCTGCAACGCCATCGCCCCGGGCTTTATCAAGACCGAGATGACCGAGGCCCTGCCGGAGGAGGCGAAGCGCAAGCTCATGGAGGCCATACCGATGGGCACCCTGGGCGAGCCGAAGGACGTGGCGCAGGCCGCGCTGTTCCTGGTGAGCGAGGCGGCCAGGTACGTGACCGGACACGTGCTCGTGGTGGACGGTGGCCTGGCCATGTAAGCAGGAGAACAAGGAGGGCGTTGTATGGCAGAGGCTGTTACGGATCGGGTGCGTGCGATCATCGCCGAGCAGCTCGGGGTGAAACTGGAAGAGGTCACCGACGCCGCGTCATTCATTGAGGATCTAGGAGCTGATTCGCTCGACACCGTAGAGCTCGTCATGGCGCTGGAGGAGGAGTTCGGCATCGAGATTCCCGACGAGGATGCCGAGAAGATGAGCGCCGTCGGGGATGCCGTCAAGTACATCGAGGGGAAGACGGCCGGCGCCAAATAGCCTTGCCCCTGCCACTGGATTTGTGGAGTTGTGCCCATCGCGACGTCCGCCCTCGGCGGACGTTCGTATTTTTTAGACCTCAGACCTCAGTCCTGGGTTGTCAATCTGGGGTTTTGGGCTGAAGTCTGGGGTCTGAGGTCTGAGAATGAGACGCGTGGTCGTGACTGGGTTCGGGGCGGTGACCCCGGTGGGGAATGACGTCCCCTCGATGTGGGCGTCGTTACTCGACGGCCGCAGCGGGGTCGTGCGCATCACCCGCTTTAGCTTGGACGGCTTCGAGTCTCAGATCGCGGCCGA
>CAYJTP010000091.1:0-3513 GCA_964373175.1 uncultured Planctomycetales bacterium | reverse complement strand
CGGCACTCTCGCCAGCGGCGATCGGAGCCGGACGATCTGCCTAGAGTCCATTTCAAAACGTTCGATGTCGCTGATGGTCGCTGATATCCACGCTGATTCACGCAGATGGCTCGTCGGACATCTGCGGCGATCAGCGTTTCGATCAGCGGGGATCAGCGTCTCTCTAGGGTTTTGAAACGAGTTGTAGCTCCATGGGGCAAAAGCCACTCACGCCAGAAGAGAAACTCTTTGCGGTGATTCAACGCGGCGGCCAGGGCGCGTCGACACGACGGCTAAATCTGCCGAGCCTGTCCCTCAAGTTCCTGTGGCCGCGGCTCAAAGAAGCCATCGCCCATCCGCGCCTGAATCTGGTCGTTGCGAATCGGACGCTGTTCGGGCTCATCGGGGTGCTGGTTGTGGCGGGCGTGTTGAATCCGCTGGCGTTTCGCCCCGATGTGGATATGGTCATGGCCAAAGCGATTCAACAGGTGCAGCCCGTCACCATCGCTCCCCCGTTAACAGGGCTGAAACCCCTTGAGACGTACCAACGCGCGTTCGTCGAGCACAACCCCTTTCGGTTAAGCCAGCCAGCCCCAGTGGAGATGGCCCAGCAACTGCCACCACCCGCCGGCCCCTCCGTGGAGGAGCTCGTGAAAGATTTTCGCTTAGTGGGAATTGCCTGGGGCGAGAAACCGATTGCGATGATCGAACAGGTCAGCCAACAGCATACCTACTTTGTGAAAGCGGGCGAGTCGCTGGCGCCGTTTACGGTCAAAGCGGTACTGCGCGATCATATCCTCCTCACGCTCGATCAACGAGAGATCGAGCTCCGATAACAGAGGGATGATGATACCCCTACGCTTTACCTCGACACTCACGCATCCCTTGGTGTTGAGTCTGGCACTCTACGTGATGAGCGCGCCGGTGGTCTTCGCTGAAAAGACGGACACCTTAACTTCGGCAGTGCAGAAAGCCCAACCAGTCGGCCAAGAGGCGCTCGATGTGTCGGTGTTTCCCGGCCTCGCCAATACGCTGTCGCTGGATCTGCGCGGCATGGACGTCGTAGAAGTCCTCAAGTTCCTGGCAACCAAGGGAGAGCTCAATATCGCCACAAGCCCCGAGGTGCAGGGTCGCGTGAGCCTGATCCTGAATAACGTGTCCGTGCGCGACGCCATGGAGATCATTTTGGTGAGTAATGGCCTGGCGGTTGAGCGTCGGGCAAACATCCTCTACGTCATGTCGGGCCAGGTCTACGAGCAGCTCTACGGCCGTCGCTATGGCGATCCGCGCCAAAGTCGGATCATCCAACTCAAGTATGCCAATCCCGGTCAGGTGGGAGCGCTGCTTAGCAACATGAAATCATCCGTTGGGAGGATCGTCGTGGATGAGCCGACCGCCACCATCGCGATGCTGGATGTCCCGGAGGTCCTTTCGCAGATGCAGGCCTTGATCGACCGCGTGGATCTCCCGACGATCCAACGCCAAGTGCCGACGCAGACCCGCGTGATCCCGCTGGCCTATGCCGACGCTGAGAAAGTCAAAGCTGAGGTGGACCAAGCGCTCACGCCAGACATCGGCAGCGCCCGATTGGATAAGCGCTCGAACGCCCTCGTCGTCACCGAGGTGCCTGCGCGCATGCCAATGGTCGAACAGCTCATCAAGGCCTTTGATGCGAAGCACCGCCAGGTCTACCTGGAAGCGACGATCCTGCAGGTGACGCTGAAGGATGAGTTTGACATCGGCATCGAATGGCAGTGGTTCTCGGAGAGCAAGAAATTCCCCGATGTGACCCTCATCCAGTCCCTGCCGATTGGGACGGATGTGAACAACCCCATGAAGCTGATCTTTGGGACGGTGGCGGAAAACGACATTACCGCGACGATTAAAGCGTTGCACAACTTCGGCGATACCAAGATTCTCTCCAGCCCCCATATCTCGGCGATGAACAACGAGGAAGCGAAAATCCTCGTCGGCAAGCGCGAGGCGTTCATCACCTCAACGGTCACCCAAGCCCAGTCCACCGCCACGACCGCCGAGTCGGTGCAGTTTGTGGATGTCGGGGTGAAACTCTACGTGACCCCGGCAATCAATGAGCTGGGCTATATTACGATGAAGATCCGCCCGGAGGTCAGCTCCGTCACCAGCACCCTGAAGACTGCCAGCGGCAATACGATCCCGATTGTGGAAACCTCGGAAGCGGAAACGAAAGTCATGGTCAAGGACGGTGTGACCCTGGTCATTGGCGGCCTGATGAAGGATGAGACGATCAAGAACCAACAACGCATCCCGCTGTTGGCGGACATCCCGATCTTGGGTGCCGTGTTTCGCAATACCTCGGATCGGATCAAGAAGACAGAGCTGGTGATTTTACTCACTCCGCGGATTATCTCCGGCGAAGAGTTCGTCGCGCCGTCCTCCCCGACGCGCATCGGGCAGATGAACCCCACCACGCTTCTCCATCGCGAGCAATGATGCGAAAACTCTTCGGTCTTGGATTGGTGGTCGTGCTATTTGGTGGAGCGGCGTGGGCGATTGTGTCCGTCCAAGGGCTCATTCACAGCACGCAGCACACTCTTTCGCAAACCACGCAAGCGATCCAACACAACCAACAAGCCCTGGAGGACTTGGGCACGCAGCAGGATCGTCTCGCCACCGGGTATCGGGCGATCGCGGAGCAGGTCGGGACGGTGACGCAGACCGCCACACAACTTGGCACCAAGCAGCAGCAGCATGCCCAAACCGTTGACGTCCTGACCACCAGGGGCCAGGCGGTGCAAGATGCACTTCACACAGCGAATCAGCAGCTTGACGCGCTCCGGCAAGACGTCCAAACCCTGGTGACACAGAACCAAGCCCTTCAGGGCGAGACCGAGCGCCTGAAACATGAGCTGGAAGAGCTAACCGCGGCCCCGCAGGTGTCGCCTGAGGAGCTGGAGCAGCTCACCGCGCGTGTGACCGACTCCGAATCGAAGCAGGAGACCACTCACCAGACCCTTGAAGCCAAAGTCCTGGAGCTCTCCCGCGCCTACGACCAGCTCTTAGCAGAACGCACGAGTACTATCGAATCCGCCCAGCCGCAGATCCAGGCTCTTGCCAGGGAGCAAGAGGTCCCAGAAGGGTTTTCGCCATTCCTGGCTCAGGCGATTCCCACCGTCGTGAAACAAGCAGAACCCACGGCTCGCGCGCAGAATCCGAAGCAGCTGGCGATCATCCATCGGGAACTGGGCGAAGCCTACTTTGCGTTGCACAACTATCCCAAAGCCGCCGAAGAACTGGAGCAGTCCCTGACGTTTCAGGACGATCAGCAGATTCACGCCCAGCTTGCGCTCCTCTACGGGCGGTTTGTGCACAACCAAAAACTTGCCAGCCTCCACGCCTCCAAGAGCTCCTCCGAAGCCCTCATGACGGCCACCTCCCCGACGGCCCGAGCGAGCGGTCTGCCCAGAAAGAGTAAGTCGTTAGTCTGGGAGTGGTTCGGCCGCTAGTGCTTCGACAGCATTGACATGAGGGGTCCAGGGGCTCCATCCTGTCGAA
>CAYJTP010000090.1:0-3695 GCA_964373175.1 uncultured Planctomycetales bacterium | reverse complement strand
GGTGAGCCCTTCGACTCACTTCGTTCGCTCAGGGTCCCGAGCGGAGTCGAGGGACGAGCGCAAGCGAGTCGAACCACGACTTCGCTCATGGTTAAGCAGAGTGGTGAGCGGAGTCGAACCACTGAGGGTCGTGGCGTCGTTCGAATTCTGCGATCCCCCCCTCATATTGGAGGGTCAACCCGATCTCATCCAGCCCTCGGACGAGGTGGTCCTTGATCGAGGGATCGATCTCGAAGTGGAAGGCGATCTCCTCCGGCAGATGCAACACCACGCGTTGGTGTTCGAGGTCGACGGTTACTTCAAGTCCTGTGTAGCGAGCCGTCATCTGGAAGATTTCCTCAACCTCAGGCTCAGCCAGCTCGACGGTTAACAGCCCGTTCTTCGTACTGTTGTTCCGGAAGATGTCCGCAAACGCCGGTACGGTCGTTCCCCCCCGCGTCTGCCACGGTGCGATCACCGCCTTGAACCCCGCCTGCTGGATCGCCCAGACCGCGTGCTCCCGGCTTGACCCGCAGCCAAAGTTATTGCGGGTGACCAGGATCGACGCGTGACGAAATCGTGGCGCGTTGAGTGCAAACTGTGCATTGGGCGAGCCGTTCGGCAGATAGCGCCAGTCGTGAAACAGATGCTCCCCAAAGCCGGTACGCGCAATCGATTTCAAGAACTGCTTGGGGATGATCTGGTCGGTGTCGACGTTGGCCCGATCCAGCGTCGCGATCAACCCCCGATGGGTTTTGAATGGCGTCATGATGTTGTCCCACACGAAATAACCAAGTACCAAATTCCAAGCTCTCCGCCACACCGATTGGCGGATCCGCCATGCCGTATGGCGGACAGATAAGCTCCAATGACCAATGACCAAATCACCAGACAGAGCAGCTCCGACGAAGGCCCCGTCGCTTTCTTGAGTTTGGTGATTGGTGCTTGGTTATTGGTCATTGTTTGGTGATTGCCCGCCCCGGCTTGAGGATTTCGAGGCGGGCCGGGGGGATTTGGTGATTGGTGATTTCCTGAGACTCCACGTTCTTATTCCAAAGACCGCGTTCTGATATCCACGAAATGCCCGGCAATCGCCGCGGCCGCGGCCATCTGCGGACTCACCAAGTGTGTTCGGCCCCCTTTTCCTTGGCGGCCTTCGAAGTTGCGGTTCGAGGTCGACGCACAGCGCTCACCGGCTTTCAGCTGATCCGGGTTCATTCCCAGACACATGCTGCATCCGGATTGACGCCACTCGCACCCCGCCGCCTGAAAAATATCATGCAGCCCTTCCGCTTCCGCTTGTTTGCGTACCTGCTGTGAGCCAGGCACCACCAACACTCGGACCTTGGAAGTCACTTTGCGTCCCTTGAGAATTTGGGCGGCGGCCCGCAGGTCCTCAATCCGGGAATTCGTGCAACTGCCGATGAACACGACATCAATCGGGATCTGGGTCATCGGCGTGCCAGGGACTAAGCCCATGTAGGCCAGGGCCTGCTCGACATCTTTGCGGTTGTAGCCGGGGACCTGGTCGGGTGCCGGGACACGCCCGGTGACATCGACGACCATCCCAGGGTTGGTGCCCCAGGTCACCTGCGGGGCG
This sequence comes from uncultured Planctomycetales bacterium, assembly GCA_964373175.1. Classification (GTDB taxonomy): domain Bacteria; phylum Omnitrophota; class Gorgyraeia; order Aquiviventales; family Aquiviventaceae; genus CAYJTP01. The sequence goes on along the minus strand of CAYJTP010000090.1, from coordinate 2,116 downwards.
ATCTGCGAGGCGTCGAGGCTGATCGTGCGGTCATAGGTCGCATCCGGATCTGACGGAAGGGTTCGCCAGAACGCGACCGCCTGCTCAAACGCTTGGCCTTTTGGCACAAAGGGGCGGTTGCCGGTTGCCAGATACTGAAACGTCGTCTCATCAGGGGCAATCATCCCGGCGCGGGCTCCTGCCTCAATGCTCATATTACACATCGTCATCCGGGCTTCCATGGACAGCCCCCTCACCGCCTCCCCGCCATATTCAAACACACAGCCCGTTCCGCCGGCCGTCCCAATGGTCCCGATGAGCTTCAGGATCATGTCCTTGGCGGTGACCGGGGGCCTGAGGCGTCCGGTGAACTCCACCTTGAACGTCTTGGGCCGTTTCTGGCGCAGGCACTGCGTGGCCAGAACATGTTCCACCTCTGACGTGCCGATGCCAAAGGCCAGCGTCCCGAAGGCCCCGTGGGTGGACGTGTGCGAGTCCCCGCAGACGATGGTCGTGCCGGGGAGGGTCAAGCCCAGCTCCGGCCCGATGATGTGGACGATCCCCTGGCGGTCGCTCGTCAAATCATAGAGGGTCACCCCAAACTCGGCACAGTTGTTCGCTAAGGCGTCAATCTGCGCCCGGGAAATGGGGTCCTGGATGAGCGTCCGATCATCCGTCGGGACGTTGTGGTCCATCGTCGCGAGGGTCAATTCCGGACGGCGCACGCGGCGCCCGCTCAAACGCAGCCCCTCAAAGGCCTGGGGGCTGGTGACCTCATGGACGAGGTGGCGGTCGATGTACAGGAGCGCCATCCCACCTGCCTGCCCCGCTGCTTCACTCTGCCCCGTGAAATGCGAAGCATTTCCGGGACTGAGTCCCCGAAATCGCTCCGCGATTTCTGGGGGCGAAGCAGAGCGTGCGGGGGCAGGCAGGTCTGACAGGCTCGTCACGACGTGACGGTCCCAGATGTTCTCGAACAAGGTCTTACTCATCGAGACCACCAGTATATCGATCTCGATAGGGGGTTGGCAACTGCTGGAGCCACGTAGCGGCTCGACGTGGAGTGTCTGGCTCATCGGCTCCTCAGGAAACAAAGACCTTGACGCAAACCCAAGAAATAGGTATGGTGTCCCCAGAGTCCAGGCGTTATACTGCGGCCATGTTTCCATTCAGACTGAATCGGTCTTCCTCCCTTTCACTTGAAGTCAGGCCAGCACCAGAGTTGCTGGCACTTGCCAATGAGCGCTCCCCTTGGAAGAAATTCATTCGCTTCTTGTGGTGCACCTTCCTGATCCTCATCGGGCAGCTTGCCTATGGGACCCAGGAAGCGATTGTCACGAGATGTCCCCAGCCAGCGATCTTTCAGTATGACAGTCCATTCACGTTCGTTGCCCTTACCTTACTCAGGTTCGTCCGCGCTCCACCCCTTCCTGCCTGACCTGTAGTTCCTGGAATTTCTCTTACTGGTTTCCGCGCCCGAACTGTCTCTTGGGCAGTCTGGCGTGAGGAACTGTCATCAGCTCTGAGGAGACATCATGGGTGTGTTATTGGTCTCTGCGGTGTCGGTTGCGTTCTTTCATGCCTTAGCCCCAGATCACTGGCTGCCGTTTGTGGCGCTGGCCAAGGGCTCACGCTGGAAGATGCGTCAGCTCGGCGTGGTCACCACGTTGGCTGGCATCGGCCATGTCGCTTCGTCGTTGGCGCTTGGGATGGTCGGGCTGTGGGCCGGCTGGACGCTCCACCACGTCAAGGGAATAGATGCCTGGCGAGGGAGTGCTGTGATCTGGGTATTGATCGGCTTTGGCCTGGCGTATGCGCTCTGGGGCTTGAAGCATGCCCAGCACCACCATCCGCACGTCACCGTTGAGGAAGCGGTGAAGGTCTATGCCGCCCGTCGGGTCTGGATGCTCTTCGCCATCCTGGTCTTCGGGCCCTGCGAACCGCTGATTCCTCTGATGTTCCTGGCGTATGACCGGGGGATGGCGGCAGTCGGAATCGTGAGCCTGGTGTTCTCCCTCGTGACTGTGGCGATGGTCGTCGGCCAAAGCTGCCTGACCTATGCGGGCGTACGACTGCTCCACGTCCACTGGATGGAGCGCTACGCCCATGCGCTGGCCGGATTGGTGATCGTGTTGAC
>CAYJTP010000089.1:0-3897 GCA_964373175.1 uncultured Planctomycetales bacterium | reverse complement strand
ATACTCTTAAAACGGGACACAACCCGACCGGATCAGTGGAGCCCCACCCCGCCACGGCGGGGTGACACCTTTTCCTACGCCCGGGGGGCGGAACCCTCCGAAGCCGGCCCTTCTTCGCTCCTTCGGAGGGCTAACGCCCGGGGCTTCCTGCGAAGGAGGGTGAATCCCCACACCAACATTTTGGGTGGGGGGTGAAAACACAAAAAGATACCTCACTCGGTATCTTTTCGCTTGCCACATCTGCTTGTGGGTTTGATAGGTTCATGTGACCACGCTCCTTCCCCTCGGGCTTTGTGTTCCCGGAGGGTGTGGTTTGCTCTGTCCTTGCTCGCCCCTACCTACAAGGGTAATCCGACCTCACGCAAGGTCGGCTTGCCACCGCCGTTTAGGCTGTGGCAATCTTCAAATCCCTGGGCCACTCTTAAAAATAGAGTAGCGCTACCGGGATTTGAACCCGGGTTTCATGGCTGAGAACCATGCGTCCTAAGCCGGGCTAGACGATAGCGCCCTACCCTAACCTTCAACCGGCTTTCGGAGTGCGCTGCATGGCGATACGCCCCAGCACCCTCTCACCGGGCGAGCTCAAGGCAACCTATCTCCCACAGCGCGCTGGTTGTACCATATTTTCAGATGGCGGTCAAGTGCTTTTGTCTCAATGGGTTTGGTCGCTGGGACCAAATCAGAAGGATGGCGCCGGAAGGCCTTAGACGGTTTTTCGGGGCCGCTGAGCAGGCTTGGGCAGTTCTTCAGGATGCTTGGCCCGGCTGATCGCGGTCTCGTAGGAGATGATGTGTTGAAGGGAGAGGTTTTTGAGCGAGCTATCCATGGTGCACATCCCGTACTGCCCACCGGTCTGAATGACCGTGGGCAGCTGTTCGGTGGCATGCTCGCGGATCAGGTGCCGGACCGCCGAGGTCGCCACCATGATCTCATAGGCCAAGACGCGACCCGGACGGTCGCATCGGGGCAAGAGCTGTTGGGACACCACGCCTTGGAGGCAATCGGCGAGTTGCACCTTGACCTGCTGTTGCTGATAGGGCGGAAAGACATCCAAGATCCGGTCGATCGTCTGCGGGGCATCGGGGGTATGGAGGGTCGCCAGCACGAGGTGGCCGGTCTCAGCCGCCGTCAAGGCGGTGGCGATCGTCTCCAGATCGCGCATCTCCCCCACGACAATGATATTCGGATCCTGCCGCAGCGTGTGGATGAGGGCTGCGGCAAAGGACTTCGTGTCGGAATAGACCTCGCGCTGCTTGATGATGGAGCGTTGGTTCTGATGGATGTATTCGATCGGATCCTCGATGATGATGATGTGCGCGGAGCGCTCGGCGTTGATGAGGTCCACCATCGCGGCCAGCGTCGTGGTCTTCCCGACCCCGGTCGGCCCGGTGATCAAGACTAGGCCGTTAGGTTTGCGGGCGAGCTCCCCGACCACCGACGGCAGCCCCAGCTCTTCCAGCGAGCGAATCGTCGTCGGCACGAGGCGGAAGGCCGCCTCCACACTGCCCCGCTGCAGGTGGACATTCACGCGAAACCGGCCAAGCCCGCTGACTTCGACAGAGATATCCAGTTCCTGCTCCCGCTCAAAGTGCGCTTTTTGCCGATCGGTCAAGAGACTATAGATGAGCCGCTTCGTCTCATCACGGCTTAAGGGAGGAAGCGACGTGCTCACGAGGTTCCCGTCGATGCGAAGGACAGGCGGCATGTGCTCGGTCAAGTGCAGGTCAGACGCCCGCTGGTCAATGGCCACTTGAAACAACTGGCGGATGTCCAAGCGGGTTCCTTGCCCGGCGTGGACTCTGGCCGCACTGGTGTGTGCGACCATCGACTCGATGGACGCGTCAGACGCAGCGTCGACACTCGGGTGGCCTTCAGGTGGGATGGCGGGCATCTTTGGTCGCTCGGATTTCGCGCAGGGCCAGCTCCAACTCCTCGGGATGATCGCACGTCTTCAACGCGTCCTCGACCGACACCCGTCCCGAGCGGACCAGGGCATAGAGGGCTTGCGTCATCGTCTGCATGCCGTGGATCGCCCCATCCTGTAAGAGGGGCGAAATCTGGTCGGTGTGCCCTTCTCGGATGAGCTCGCGAATCGTCGGCGTCATGACGAGAATTTCACAGGCCGGAACCCGGCCCGTGCCATCCGCGCGACCCAGCAGCCGCAAGGAGATCAGGCCTTTGAGGACCAGCGAGAATCGAAACCGGAACATCTGCTGCTGGTGGGGTGGAAAGAAGGCGATCACGCGCTCGATGGTCGTCACGACGTTGGTGGAGTGGATGCAGCTGAAGACCAGTTGCCCCGACTCGGCGGCGAGCAACGTCGATTCCATCGCCTCGCGATCGCGGATGTCGCTGAGAAACAGCACGTCCGGGCTTTGCCGCAAGACGTTCTTCAACCCGTCGCTAAACGAGCGCGTATCAACCCCGACTTCCCGCTGGTTGATCACAGCTTCTTTCCCATCAAAGAGAAACTCGATCGGATCCTCTAGCGTCACGATGTGACAGGGGCTCGTGCGGTTGATGGTCTCCAGGATCGAGGCGATCGTCGTGGATTTTCCGCTTCCCGTGGGGCCGGAGATCAGCACCAAACCCTGGCGCTCCTCGGCCAATCGCGTGAGGACCGCCGCCGGCAGGTTCAGCTCCTCAACCGTCGGGATGTGATCTTGGATGCGCCGGATGACGAGGGCCAGCGTCCCTCGTTGCCACAGGACATTCGCCCGGAAGCGCCCGATCGCCTCGCGCTCAAAGGCAAAGTTCAGCTCCCGTTGGCTCTGAAAGATCTGTTGCCGCTCCTGGCCCATCAAATCGTAGGCAAACTGGAGGAGCTCCGCGCGGTTGAGCCGCTCAGACCCGCAGGCGGAGAGCGTGCCCCGCACGCGTAAAAACGGACGCTCCCCGACCTTCAAAAACAGGTCGGACGCCTCTTCCTCAACCATCGTGTGAAATAAGCGATCAGGATTCATGACACCTGGTTCAAAGTATACCTCACCAGAGACAGCACACACAAGGCACCCACCATACGTTCCTGCCAAGCATGGGGTCAGACCCCGTGCCAGACCCCATGCGGGAAAAGCATGTGGAGGGGCTGACCCCTAATCGATCAGCATGATCCGGCGGGCAGAAGCTGCGGCGGGGGTGTAGGAGGCGGTGATGCGGATGGAATCGCTGGCGGAGTACGGAAGGTCTGCCACTTCTGCTCGAAAGACCTCAAAGCTCGTTGAATTCCTCAATGCTGAGGTTCGCTTGCTTGATCAACTTTCGCAGCAGTCCAACCCCGAGTTCGCGGTGTTGGGGAATGGACAGCGTGTAGGGGTAATCCGGCTTGACCAGCATGATGTGAGAGCCTACCTGACGATCAACGGTCCAACCTGCCCGCTTGAATTTCTTCACCGCCTCAACCCCTGAGCACAGTTTCACGCGGACGCTCATCCGCGAAGAGGCTCAGGACTCATACAAACTGAGAGAGAGGAGCGGGGAACTTACACAGCCACTTCAAGTCGTTGGGCGTGACGCTTCTTGGCTTTGGCGTTCATGACGGCAAGCCACCCAACGATGGCTTCACGGATATTCGCTTTCGCTTCCGCAATGGTCTTGCCCTGGCTCACACAGCCGGGAAGTGCAGGAACTTCAGCGACGTAGTAACCCGTTTCGTCCTGCTCAACAATGACCTGAAGCTTCATTCAAACCTCCATGGCTACTCTACCATACCGGTCCCCACCACGTCAATGCGGCGATGGAAGACCAGAACATGGTATCTGAGACGAACTTCTGTGCGGAGTGACTCTTCAACTGACGGGTGGCAGAGAAGATTATTTGGCTAGGGGCGCTTCTCTGTCCTTGCCAAGAACTCGTTTCAAAACCCTAGAGAGACGCTGATCCCCGCTGATCGAAACGCTG
>CAYJTP010000088.1:0-3941 GCA_964373175.1 uncultured Planctomycetales bacterium | reverse complement strand
CCCACCGCTTTGACCGTTTCCTGGTAGCCTCGGATGGTCTCACCCATTTCCGGTGAGGCGATGTTCAGGCTCTCCGGCACCAAGACCCCCGATTCATCCAGCACCTTCAGCTTGGCGAAGATCTTGGGATCGCGCTTGCCACCCGCCGCGACGGTTTCGACGCCGGCGTGGAGCGCAGCCGAGGCGGAGATAACCTCGCCCGTTTCAGCCGGCACAAGGGCAACCTGGACCGTCGTCTCACCCGATACGGTCGTCAGCCATGTCTTTGGTCCAATCGCCAGGGCGACTGCTTCAGACGGCTTCTGGGTCACCACGGTAAACCATTCCGCTTTCAACTGCGTCGCGTTCGTCTTCGTGTTGATGGCATCAACCAGCTTGCGGAATTTGGCTTCTGCCGCTGGTTGCTCGTGCTCTGACTCAAACAAGACCACGAACTTCAGCGCGCTCGACTTCACGGCCTCATCGAGGCTGGTAAAGCCCCCGACTTGACGGGCGTAATCGAGCAGTCGCTCAACCGCAATCGCTCCATCCGCCGCATCCGCGAAGAATGACTCGTGGAGGAGGATGGTCTTGGTGGTTTCCGTATCCACGAGCATCTTCGCCACATCTGCCGGATTGGCAGGCTGATGGCCGATCGCCGCAAACTGCCCAGCCCAGGCCGCCTGTCCGATCGTTTGGGCAGTGGTATCGGTCACTGGCCGCGCAAACGGCGAGTCAGGTGCGGTGAGCTTGCGCGCCGTATCCGCGTACGGATAGGCGGCTTCCACATCCTCGATGTTTGGCCCATGCGGGGTGAAGCCACCTTGCACACCGATCCAGCGCTCGTTGAACCGCGCCACACGCACGCGCGCTTCGTCGTATGAGGCATCAGCATACATGTCTTCGCTCTTCGCGCGTCCATGCTCATCCACAGGGACATTCCCGTTTTGCTCAACGGTAAAGCGAATGGACGTCTCCACCGGATTACTCCACTTCACGGCCACCGACGTCGCACGCCCCTCAGGACGCACCGCGACCCAGTGCGAGCCGCGGGCATCCCCGAGGGTCACGACTACCCCCACCTTCTTGATCGCCCGGTAGATCTTGGCCAAGGCGTCGATGGCCCAGGCGGTGGGATCGTCCTTGCCCAGGTACTTGCCACCACCAGCCACCGCGAGCTTCTCAGTCGAGGCGGACATGAAGTAGTCATCCGCCAGGAACTCCTTGATTTTCAAGAGCTCTTCAAGCTGGGCCTTGGCGCTCGGTAACATCTCGTCAATCGTCTCCTTAGCCAGCCGCTGTTCCCAGGGGGTGAGCTGGTCGAATTTCTTGCCCGCGCGCTCGTCTTCTTTCTTGTCTTTTGTCGCGTCGTATCGCGCAAGGTCCCCTTTCACTTGCTGCTGTCTGAGCGCCAATTCCTCGCGCAACGTCGGCACAGACTCCTCGACACGAGCCCGGATGACCTCCAGTTCCTCCTTCGTGAGGTCCTGAATCCAGCCAGCGCGCTTCTTTGACCACATCCGCTTGATGTTGTGTTCGTTGGTCGCGCTGAGGAGCGTCATGAGCTGCTGGTCTTCCGCCTGCGCATCGACGAACGCGCGGGTGTTCGGGCGCACGTCCCAGACCTCGTAGACGACGCCGTTGCCCATAACATCCCTCAATGACACAAGATCATTTAACGTAAAGCCCGTCACCAATCTGCCAAACTCCTTAAACAATTCCGTGGCAAATTGCCCTCGGACGGACGCAGACACGTCAGGCGCCTTAGCTGCCAGTTCCCGTAAAAACTCTTGGCGGGCGTCGTCCATAACTCTCACCCACAGTTTTTCGGTCTCATTCCCAAGAATGTGCTGCTTGAGCAACAGAAGAGCCAACCGTGTCGCCCAGTAGGTGTTGAAGTTGTAGTTGCCTGGGCCGGTCTTGTCCGAGGCGATCATGCTCCACTGACCCACTTCCTCAGGTGAGAGGGCTTTCTCGGCAAAGCCGATGCCCTGCCCGCGGACATTCCCGGAGAACGGCAGCTCCAGCACCGTGCCTGCGGCTTTACCTTGTTTGAACGCCTCGTAGGCCGTCTTGATCTGGGCCATATGCCTCGCCTCTTCGGGATACGCTTGGATTTCCTCTTCCAGGGCTTGCAGAAACTCGTCGCTCAAGTTGGCAAAGGCTTCGAGTTTGCCCTGCTTGATTAAGGCCGAGACCTTGAGATCGACGAGGTCCTGCATGAACCCGTAGGGCTGATAGCCTTTCAACTCAGGGTAGTTGATCTGCTTCATCACCCACCCCGATCGGAAGAACGACTCCCACGCTAAGGTGTGAATCTCCGCGCTATCCACGCCCTTGTCGTGGAACATGACCAGGTGCATGTCGTCCCCGATGTTCTGGACGTCATAGCCCTTGATCAAGCCAGCCCGTTGGGCGGCTTTGAGGCTGGCTCGCAGCGTGGCAAAGTACATATCCGGCGGGAGCTGATGACCTGGATCGCCGCCGATATCCGCCTTGAGGTCGCTCAAGGTCAGGACCGCCTTGGCGTTTGACGCCTCAAGCACCGGATCGAGCGTCACCTTCGCCTTGCCGGCTGGCGTCAGCACTGGCTGTAATGTGACAGGGTCAATTGCGACAACAGCAGGAATTTCATGGTAGCGGGCACCGAGCTGATGCGTGGCTTCCTCGGCGCGTCCCATCGCCACAGGAGCCGTCGTGTGTGGCTGGAACGAGCCGTGGAGAGCCAGCGCATCATGCACCCACTTGTCATCATCTCGGATCGGGCGGATGTCGTGGGACAAGGCGACCTGGTCCCGCACGCCAGGGGGAATGCGTCCCTTCGCGTAGGACTGGTAGCTGTAGGCGACCACCTGGATGCGCCCGTCCCCCGTGAAGGTTCCGGCATCGGCCTCAGTTTCTGTGACCGGTACGACCCCGCGATGGTAGGCGCCCTGTGCACCCGCCGCCGCGATGAAGGAGCGAACCGTCCCAGAGACAAACTCGCCCACGGCTGGTGAACCAGACTGTGCACGGCCGATGAAGACAGGGCTAAAGGCTTCCTCGTCTGTAAACTGGCCGCCCACCTGATCCACCGCAATCGAGGCGATGGGATCCTGCTCAAGCGGGGGTTTGCTGGGATCATAGAGCTTCGTGCCAGGCTTCGGGAGGACCTTCGTGATGACCCACTCGGTCTGGTCATCCACGAGCACGTGGATGAACGGCGCCTGCTGGGTCGAGAGATAGTAGGCGGTGCGATCGCGCGTGCCCGCGAGGATGTCGCTCGCTCGTTCGATCACAAACACGTAGCCAGGCCCTTCACGCAGCGCCTCGTCCCGCAACTCCTCCTGATGGGCGTCCAGCAGTTTCTTGAGGCTCGTATCATCCAACCCCTCGAGCTTCTGCTGATTTTCGACCGCCTCGCGCAGGAAGATCTGCACGATCGGCCAGTTGAAGGCTGAGACATGGCCACCGAGTGCTTGCGCGACATAGATCGGCTCGGCCTCGCGCTCGTTGTAGGCAAACTCACCCGTGCGAATGCGAAGCGCGGCCAGTTGCTCGGCGGCGTTGCGCCCAGCCAACTCGGCGCGATACGCCTCAGAGAGCTCAACGCCTTCGGTGTGCCAAGGCAGAATGGCTTGTCTGACAATCGAGGTCAGCACGTGATCGTTGGCAGGATTGCGGGAGGGGCCATTATAGGTGAGCTGGATGAAGAGGAGACCGCCGTAGCGCTTGACGCGGGCATCCGTGATATCCCCGCGCGTCTTGGCATCGGCCAGCTCTTGTTCGATGGCTTGCACCACCTGATCCGGCACGCGGCCATCCGCATAGAACCGCCCCAGGTTCATGACGTAGGGAATCACCTGAACTTTCTCAGCCAGTTTCTTGGCCCGACCCTGCGCGTCCTTGATGCGCTGCGCCAGTTGGGCTTTGGCTTTGGCCGCCGCTTGCTCCTGCTGATACGCTTGAATCTTCGCGTAGCC
>CAYJTP010000087.1:0-3946 GCA_964373175.1 uncultured Planctomycetales bacterium | reverse complement strand
AATCAGCGTGGATATCAGCGACCATCAGCGACATCGAACGTTTTGAAATGGACTCAAGAGACTTGTCGCGGTGGCTTGGGTCACAAACTCACTGGCGTTGAGAATCTCCAAGGCTACCGGTTTGTGATTCTTGGCAAAGTGGACGATGACTGACCCCATCTCCTCGGCGTAGTCGATAGGTCGTTTCGACACCTCGATGAGGAGGATGTCCACTCCCGGATCATATTTCATGTGCAGGCTCATCCCGGCTCCTTCTCGCTGGGTAGAATGTGGAGCCCCCCGGGCAAGCCCGGGGTACCCTCTTGCCCGCCTTCGCTCTTCGAGCTTCGGCGAGGCATCCGCCTCCCCTCCAGGGGGCGACATCTCGCCGAAGCAGGAGTGCCGCATTCCTCCCCGGCCAAGGCCGGGGTCTCCTGCGGAGGCGGATGAAGGCGAGCACCTGGCTGCCCTCACTGAGCCTGGCTTTCCAGATGACATTGATGACATTGCGGGGATTCAGCTCGAGCCGATCCTCGGGACCCCAAAAGGCATCACGATACCGCACAAGCTACAAGCCTTTTTGGCCCTCGGCCGCTCGCTGAGGAAGCCAGACATCGCTCAAGGAGAGGCGGGGAAACCGGTGGAGCTTTCCGAAAAACAACTCCCCACTATTCATCGCCACGGCATAGTGGTCCTGCTGAGCGCTGGGTTTGTTCCGCGGAAGGACCGCCACGAGTCCAACTGCCAACACCACCACCAGTCCGAGCAACAGCTTGTCGACCTTAGTCATCTCCCTTTCCCTCCTGATGGTTCCTCGTCTTTCACGCGCTCAAGTCTCGTTGTGTAGACACCGTGCTAACGCTTCTTGGCCGGGCGTTCCGCCTCAACCGTTTGAGGTGTCGTCGACGACGCTGGTGTTGGGGCAACCGCTGCCGCGCCTGCCCGCCCCGAATCCACCGAGGCAGGCGAGGACGCAGCAGCAGGCGGCATGAAGGTCGTCGGTGTCGGTGCTGCGGCGGGTGGCCCAGAGGAAGCAGGTTCCGGTCCCACCCTGGCCGGCAATGGTTGGGCAGTAGGTCCCATCGCAGCCGGTGTTGGCATCACGGGCATTGGTGGAGAGCCCATCGCGCCCGGTCCCATCGGACCAGCGCCAGGCCCTGGCTGGCCTTGCGGCTGCGCCTTCTGCTGCTTCAATTGCTCGATGCGCGTGGTGTAGTTGGTCTTGCGCCAGTCCTCCGTCGCCTTGCTCAGCAGGGCCTCGTAGCGCTTGATCGCTTCGTCCAGCTGGTTGGCGCGCACGTAGACTTCGGGAATCTGCTCAAGGGCCATGGCAGCCGCAGGATTATGTGGATCGGCCGTCGCAGCTTCCTCGAGTACTGCAACGGCCTCCTTGACCTTGCCGGCACTGGCGTAGGCTTGCCCAAGCCGCATCCTCAACTCGCCCTCGCTCGGGCTCTTGGTCACGCGGTCTTTCAGCAGGGCGATCACCTGGTCCCACTTGCCCTGCATCTGGTAGCTGTCGATCAGCCGTCTCACAAACTCCTGATCGTCAGGGAACTGTTTGGCGGCGCGCTCAAGGGCCGCCAGCATCTGGTCGGACTTTCCGCTCATCGAATACCCCTCGACCAACTGCCAGTGCAGCGCTTGGTCGGAGGGATTCTTCGCCACCTTGGCTTCCGCATCGGCCAGCATCGCATCGAGCGTCTTCTGCTGCATCGCAATAGCGAGCAACTGCCGCTGCGCATCACGCTTGGCCCATGGCTCCTTCGCACTGCCAGCCATTTTCTCGTAGAGCTGCTTCGCCTCGTCCCAATGCTGACTCGCCGTGTAGGCCTGGGCCACTTGTTGAGTGATCATGGGATCGTCAGGTTTGCGCTTCAGCGCCTCCTGAAACTGTTTCAGCGCCTCCTCCCCCTTGCCCTGCCCTTGCAGGACCTGGGCAAACTGGAGATGGAGATTGACGTCCTCGGGGCGCTTTTGAAGCTGCTCTTCCCAGATGGCCACGCCCTTGTCCTTCTCGCCCTTGGCGAAATAGGCGTTGGCGATCATCTGGACGTAAGATGCGTTCTCTGGGTGCAGTTTGGCTAAGCGGCCCGCCAGCTCGCTGACCTTGTCCTGGTTGTTCTGTTGTTGGTAGAGGTTCAAGAGTCGGTTCAGTACCTCGTCTTGCTGTGGGAAGAGCTGGGCGGCGGCTTCGTAGATGGCCGTGGCTTTCTCAGGTTGGTTCTGAGCTTGGTAGCCTTCTGCAGCGAGAGAGTAGACGCGAAGCACGATGAGAGGGTCGTTCTCCGAAAGGGATTCAATGGCCTGAATGACGGCCGGATCAAGCTTCACAGGCTTGGCGCTCGCTGTCTTCGCCTCGGCGGTCTTTGTCTGGGGTTGCGCCTCCTGTGCGGGCTCCTTCGCTGGCTCTTTCTTCGCCGCGAAGACCGGTGCGCCGAACACGACAAGACACCCGACCAGCACCATCCCCTGCCCGATTCGCTGACTCATGCGACCTCCTCCTGCAAGATGACGTGGTGATGACTCCGCATTGTATCACAGAATCAGTCCCTTTGTGCTCGGGGTCAGACCCCAAGCTCAGAATAGGAGAGTTTTTGTGCGAGAGGTCTGGCACCTTCTTTGACCATTGAGACAAAGTCTGGAGAGCCGAGAATGTGATGGGCCAGTAAGCCACGTTCCAGGGGTCGGTTCATCGTCAAACCATCCCTGACAAATTGTGCATAGAGGGTTCGTTGCCGCGCGTCATCAGGACTGATCATAGCAAGGATGTCGGTCGGGTTCACGAAACGGTCCTCTTCCCTTCCCAGATATGCGCGGTAGCTTGACCACCGATACCGTTCCGGAGCGCGAACCAGCCCGGCACGAACCGGGTTGAGATGGATATAGCGGGTGAGCTCGAGGGCATAGCGGTCTTTCTCGACGAGGACGCTGTGGAAGCGCCCCTGAAACACGTGGCCGACCCGCTTGTACTTTTTGTTGATGTAGATCGTGTAGGCCGTATTGAGGGACTGCATCAGCTTGGACACCGGATGGATCTGGTCTGTTTGGACCATGAGGTGGACATGGTTGGTCATCAGCGCGTACGCAAAGAGCTGCGCTCCGTAGCGTCGTGTTGCGACGCTCAGGAGCTTCAGGTACGTGCGATAGTCAGGGTCGGCGAAAAAGATCGGTTCGCGATTGTCCCCGCGGACAACGAGGTGGTAGAGCGCTCCCGGAAACCAAATCCTCGGTGGTCTCGGCATGACAGGATCTCTCGGAGGCCCGTGAGAGCCTCTTCTTTAGAGACCTACCCCTTCGTGCAACGCCTGTCAAGAAGTTTTAGAAGTTTTGCGCTGAGGGTCAGACCCCGTGCCTGCCCGCCCCTCGTGTCACGGGGCAGGCGGGCGGGAAAAAGGGAGGATGTTGTGCGGAGGGTCTTGACCCTACAAAGAGACGGGTTACAGGTTGAGGTAGAGCTGTCTGGAGGACAACTCCTGCGCAGTGCTGTGGCCGTTCGAGTGACCATTCGTGTGGCCGTTGTGCTGAGGGTCAGACCCTGAGCACAAAATTCCCGATTTTTCCCGCACGGGGTCTGACCCCAACAGATGGGTCTGCCGTGCGGCCAGGCGGGCGGCGCGGGCGCGGTAGTGCAGGATCAAGCAGAGCTGAATCCCCACGATGGTGGATGCCCAAAGCTTGCCCGCGATGAAGACCGGCTCATCGATGTAGATCGCGCGAATCAAATAGCACACGTCCGTCGCAAACAGCAGCCCGTACGTCAGGGCGGAGATGCCGCTGGAGTTTTTCGTGCGCAGCATCAGGATAATCTGCGGAAACGACACGATGTAGCTAATGGCCACACCCACCCAGCCAATCGCGTTTGTCACCACATCAGCCGACATCGTCTAGGCCCTCCTCATTGCGTGCTTGGGGTCAGACCCCGTGCCTGCCCGCCCCTCGTGTCACGGGGCAGGCGGGCGGGAAA
>CAYJTP010000086.1:0-3947 GCA_964373175.1 uncultured Planctomycetales bacterium | reverse complement strand
GCTGGGCTCATCACCACCTTGTACCTTGCACCCCTGACAGCGAGGCGACGTGTCTGATGACCCCCTTATGGGCCCTCGCAGGGTTCCTGTACCTCTCCGCGCTTCTTGCGTACCTGGTGTCGTTCTTCTCCAAGCGCAGGTCGATCGGGACAACCGGTTATCAACTGGTGCTCTTGGGGCTAGCGGTTCACACGATCATGATCATCCAGCGCTGGCAGCTCGCCGGGCGAGCCCCGGTTTCGAACATGCACGAGTCGATGATGCTGTTTTCCTGGGCGGTCATTGCCATCGGGGCGCTGCTTGAGCATGGCTTCCGACTGGGCTGCTTTGGCTCTGTGGTGGTGGTCTTGGGACTCGTGCTGTTAGGTGCAAGCCGTCTGTGGAATGACGCAGTCCTTCCCCTCATGCCGGCCCTCAAGAGCCCCTGGCTGTTCTGGCATGTCGCCAGCTGCATGCTGGCCTACGGGGCGTTCGCCATTGGGTGGGTTGCTGGCGGATTGTATCTTGTGGTCGCACGCCGACGAACGACGGACGAGACGCAACTGCGCCTGCACGCGATCGACACCCTGAGCTACCGGGCGATCGCGTTTGGGTTTCTCATGCTGGCTGTTGGCATCATCACCGGCTCGATCTGGGCGAATCTGGCCTGGGGCAGTTGGTGGAGTTGGGATCCAAAAGAAACCTGGGCGCTCATTACATGGCTCACCTATGCGATCTACCTCCACAACCGGCTTGCGCTGAAATGGCACCCCAAGAAACTCGCCTGGTTTGCCCTATACGCTTTCCCGCTCGTCCTGTTTACCTACCTGGGCGTCAACTACCTCCTCGTCGGCCTGCACAGCTACGCCGGTTGACCGCGCTCCGACATAATGATGCCGGTCATAGATGGATTTCTTGTCCCTTCCCATAATCAATCCAAGTTCGAGTTGGCCGTGATGGGGGTGCCTCATGCGTGATGGCGCGGTTGTCGAAGCTGAGATCCGTCACCTCGAAACCCAGATCGAGCGCCTTGAGCGCAAGGAGCTGGATCCGGAGCTGTTCAAGAAGCTTCGGCTGCAGTACGGCATCTACAGCATCCGGCGCGCTCCCTCGAGCTACATGGTGCGGGTCAAGGTGCGCTTGGGCCTCATCAGCCCGGAGCAGCTTGAGGCCTTGGCGGCAATCTGCGAAGAGTTCACGCCGAGTCGGTCCGGCCACCTGACGACCCGGCAGGATGTGCAGCTCTACGGGATCGAGCGGCCGCTCCTGCCGACCCTGCTGCGGCAGCTGGCGCTCGTGGGGTTGACGACCCGGGAAGCGAGCGGCAACGTCGTGCGCAACGTCACCTTGTGCCCCTTCGCCGGGGTCTCACCGGATGAGCCGTTTGACATCACGCCGTATGCCCTGGCCGTCAGCGACTATCTGCTGAGAAATCCACTGACGCAGATCCTCCCGCGCAAGGTCAAGATCGCCTTCGAGGGCTGTCCTGTGGATCACGCGCGAACGCCCATCCATGACCTCGGCGTAGTCGCGGCGCCCCAGGGCAATCAGCCGGGGTTTCGGCTCTACGCGGGTGGCGGCCTGGGGCCGGTGCCACGCGTGGCGCAGCTGCTTGAACCATGGACAAGCTGGGAGTGGTTACTGCCGAGCCTCGAAGCGATCCTGCGGGTCTTTGACCGCTTCGGGGAGCGGCGCAACCGCGCTCGGGCACGCCTCAAGTTCCTGGTCGAGCAACTGGGATGGGAGGAGTTCCGCAAGCGGGTGCTGGAAGAACGCCAGATTGTCTGGGCCACGCAGTCCGGCTATAGCCTGACGGTCACACCGCAGCCACTTGACGAACCGTCACCCACGGAAAATGCCTCGGCCCCAACCGCTCCCTCCGAGCGTCACGCAACGTTTGAACGCTGGGCCGGCACCAACGTCATTCCGCAGAAGCAACAGGACCTCTACAGTGTGCTCATCCGCGTACCCTTGGGCGATGTCACTGCGTTACAGCTTCACGGCCTCGCCACGCTCGTGCGCCGCTACGCCGGAGGAGCGCGCTTCACCAACGAGCAGAACATGCTCCTGCGCTCAGTCCACAAGGACACGCTGGGGTTGGTCCATGCGGAACTTGAGCGCCTGGGCCTTGCGGAGGCGGGCGCGGGGAGGATGGTCGATATTACTCGCTGCCCCGGCGCGGATACGTGTTTGTCTGCCGTGACCCACCCACGCGGGTTGGCGCTTGCGCTTGAGCAACTATTCCACAACGGCCTCTCGCCTTGTGCGGATGCGAAACTCTCCATCAAAATCTCCGGCTGTCCAAATTCTTGCGGGCATCACCCTATCGCTGATCTGGGGTTCTTCGGGATGTCGGTCAAAGTCGGTGTGCAGCACCTGCCCTGCTACCAGATCTTGGTCGGCGGCCGTACAGCGGAAGGCCAAGCCACCTTCGGCAAGCGGCTCCTTCGGGTTCCCGCCCGACGGGCCCCTGAGGCGGTCAAGCGGCTTCTGAAGTTGTATCAGGAACAACAACAGCCTGATGAGTCCTTCACTGCGTTCGTGGACCGCGTAGGCCTCGAGACGCTTGAGGGGGCACTGGCGGATCTGGCGGACCTGACGAATACCGCCGCTCAGCCGGAGCTCTTCATCGACTTCGGAGAAACCGAGCCATTCGTCCTTGAGGCCGGCAAAGGGGAATGCGCAGAGTGACGCCGGCTCTCGGGCAGGTTTCCACTTTATGATGTCTGTCATTCTTCATCCGGTCCCAGCCCAGTTATACTTTAGCCTGAGCGGACATGACCGAGCCAATCAGTCGGCGAGCCTTTCTCGGACAGGCGTTGCGGTTCGCTAGTTTGGTGGTGATTCCGGGAGCTGTCTCGTGGCTCATCACGAAATTCCCGCCGCCAACGACCCTGCGCGGCGTGGCAAAGCGGTCACTTCCCTTGCTGCGGGAGGCGCGATTTTGGAAGACCGCCTGCGCCGGCGTGCAATGCACCCTCTGCCCCTTTGAGTGTTTCCTGCCTGAAGGCAACCGCGGCATCTGCAACGTCCGCCAGAATGTCGGCGGCAAGCTCTACACCCTCGTCTATGCGCAACCCGT
This sequence comes from uncultured Planctomycetales bacterium, assembly GCA_964373175.1. Taxonomy (GTDB): domain Bacteria; phylum Omnitrophota; class Gorgyraeia; order Aquiviventales; family Aquiviventaceae; genus CAYJTP01. The sequence goes on along the minus strand of CAYJTP010000086.1, from coordinate 886 downwards.
CTCAGTCCACATCGACCCCATCGAGAAGAAACCCGTCTACCATCTCTATCCAGGCTCGCGATCCTATTCGCTTTCCACCGTCGGCTGCAACCTGAGGTGCGCGTTCTGCCAGAACTGGGAGATCTCCCAGGCGCAGCCGGAGCACGCCCGCGGCGAACCCCTCCAACCCGTGGATGTCGTCCGCAATGCGCTGGCAACCGGCTGTCGCTCCATCGCCTACACCTACGCCGAGCCGGTCGTCTTCTACGAGTATGTCTATGACACCGCCGTGCTCGCCAAACGAGCGGGTCTTCGCAACGTGCTGGTCTCTGGTGGCTACATCAATCCCAAGCCGCTGCGTGAACTCATTCCGCTGTTTGACATGATCAAGATTGATCTGAAAGGCTTCAACGAACGGTTCTACCGTCGGATCGTGAAGGGCGAGTTGCGGTTTGTCCTGCGAACACTCCAAGAGCTCAAGCGGTACAACGCCCTGACGGAGGTCGTCAACCTCGTCGTGCCGACGTTGAACGACGACATGAACGAGATTCGAACGATGTGCCAGTGGATCGTCCAGGAGCTAGGGCCGGATACCCCGCTATTCTTCTCGCGCTTCACCCCGCAGTATCGCTTGCAGAACCTGCCCCCCACGCCGGTTGAGACGCTCGAGCAGGCACATACAATCGCGCGCGCCGAGGGGCTGCGGTATGTCTACATTGGCAATGTCCATGGCCATTCGGCTGAACACACCTACTGCCCGACATGCGGACGTGCGCTGATCAGGCGGCATGGCTATGCGGTCCTTGGCTACGAGTTGGCTCCGGGAGGGGTCTGTCCGTATGACGGCACACGCATTCCGGGAATCTGGATCTAACGGGAATGCGGATTGACGGGGCTTGGACCTGGC
>CAYJTP010000085.1:0-3976 GCA_964373175.1 uncultured Planctomycetales bacterium | reverse complement strand
TTGCCACCCGTGCCATGCTGCCAGCCTGGCACCTGCAGTAACGCCTCCCTTCACCCGACGGGGAGAAACCAATGGGCCAGTTGGAGGAGATGAGTTCGTATGTTTCACACCACCGATGATCGTCGGTAGGAGTACCCGCAGGCGTTCATCCACAGAATTCACTGTGTCTTCGTTAACCATCGTCTTTCCTGGCACCGAGTAGAGTTTGCAGTTCCCCCTGTTTCGCACGAAACCGAGCTTCGAATCGCTGGATTAACTCGGGACGGATGAATGAGATACTGGGTAAATCCATGGCAACGGTCGGAGGCAGCTTTGCACCACCGCGCTTGGCATACTCGACACGGGCGTTATTCCGGTCGTGTAAGAATTGAGTCACCAGGTCAATGTCCTTGGGGTCAAGCCAATGGAGATTGGCGTTAAAAAGTTTATCTAATTTTACGTTGTTCTCCTCAACCACCTGGTAAATATGCTCGTTGGCTATCTGAAAGGTCTTTTCCACATCCTCAGTTGCCCCAATCACCCCCGAGTATTTCTGCTGACTCACCTCATGAATCTGTCGGATTCGGTTGAATGCATCTCGATTCTGTGAAATCAAAGCATACGCGGGACCATATACTTGCAGTTGGTGCTCCAGAAACTCCTTGCGACGCTGCCACTGTTCCCGCCGAAATTGCAGCCAAGACTGAACTGCCGCTGTGCAAATACCAAGCCCAAGTATCGTATTGAGGAAAGAAAGCACGATCATCCATCCGGGTGCCTCATTCACGAGAATCTTCAAGTACCTCGGCGCCGATTTGGGTGAGGGTTTCTTTGACCTTTTGCTCGACGGTAGAGGGCTTGATCCCCTGGGAGTCGGCGCGGGCTTCGAGGGTGACCTCCACGTCCAGGTTGGCGCCGTCCTGGCGCAGGGGCATGACTACGCCGCGGACGAAATCGGACAGCTTGTCCCAGGGCACCTTGACCCGGAGCTTCAGGAGCTTGATGCCCGTGGCTTTCGTAGGAACTACCGCCGTGGCAGTTTGTCCCGAGGACGGGGCTCCAGGTCCTCCGTCTGACGTTGGAGCAAAACCTGATTCTGCACCCCCGGCCACAGGCACCTTGGTAGGAATTTCCCTCACCAAGATCGCGCTGGGGTCAAGGAGCGACACGGGGATTTCTTCGTCAGCATAGACCCGTTCCCCTACCTTGACCGCAAAAACTTTCTCGCTGACCCCGCGCCTGACCGACTCTTGAACGACACCAGGGCCGTTCGGGATCGGCAAGTTGGGGTAACGCAGGAAGGTCTCCAGGATATCGCCCAGGGTTTTCTCCTGCTCCTCCGGTTTGAGCGCCTTCTGAAGCAACTGGCGGGGTGAGAGCACTTCGAGTAGGATGTCCTGGTCCTTCAAGTGGTCGCGCACCCGTCTTGCCAATGTCGGGCGTTCTCCAACCGTCGGCAATCCCAGATTGAACCACGTAACGCCTGACCCATCGGCCTTGGCCAGGTGCCGGTAAGTGGTGAGGACGCGGAAGTCCAAATCACTGTCTGTATCTTTGATTTTCATCTCCAACCCCTTACGATTCTCCTCTGAGAGCCGGCGGATGAGCGCCTTGTCCTGTTGGACAGCTCGCAACGCCAGAAGCCGCTTGGCCTGCTGTCGGAAAGCCATTAACTCCCCGCTGTCCGGCGCCAGGACGAGCAGCGTGTTCTGGTAGGTGCGGAATGGGATACCCGCCTTCTTCAGGAGCTCCTCCACAAATTTCTCGGTTGCGTCGCTGGGTCTTGTATGTTCCAAACCGAGGACAGCCAGCTTGAGCTCCTTGGTATCGGGAACATCCTGAGAAGCTTTGGGCCACACGGTGACACGGAGCTCGCTGCCCGCGACCTTCCCAAGCCGGACCCGGATTTCTTCGGTGATCTGTTCTTCTCTGACCGATTCCTCCTTCTCGATGAGGATCCGGTTGAGGTTCGGCTGGTTGGAGAAGGCGTACAGTCCGTCTTCCGCGTGGAGGTACCAGAGCTCATCTTCCAACCGCCTCAGGGCATCGCCCACGACTGCCGGCGGAATGCCATCTCGGAGGATAGCCAGTCGCAGCCGCTGGATGCTGATTCCTTTCTTCTCCGCCCCGCTGAAGGAGCCGATGAAAATTGCCGTCGCCAGGCCGCTGGCAATGCCGAAGCGGGCATATTCCGAACCCATCTCCTGATCCAGCTTCGGAGCGTTGGCATTGGGCCCAGCGATGTCATCGGCCACCACCCCTTCAAATTGATTCCCGATGTGCTTGAGGAACTCGCTCCGGATGCTGGATGCAGCCAGGTTCACATGAGCAGGCTGGATCAAGGGGGCTGAGTGCTCCCGGCGGTAGAGATCGCCCACTATGTCCGCCAGAAGGCGCAACACCCCTCTGGTTCGTTGGAAAGTGGCGTAGGTGCTCCACCGCTCAAACAGGAGGTCAATGAGTTCCGGGTGGAACGGGTATGCCTTGCGGAGCTTCTCCCGATAGGCGGGCTGGCGGACCTCGCGGGGCAGATCGTCACCAAGGCGCTGATAGAGCTCCCAGTAGCCGTCGGCCACACGCTTGACCTCGGCAGGGTCCGGCGCCTCATCAAACAGCCGCCAGCGGATGATCTCGTATATCTCCTCACCCTCCACCGGGGTGTAGATCGCCTCCTGGCGGCCAAAGATCATCTGGAGCTCATGGAGGGCCCGCTCGCCCTCCTCTCCATACGGTGCGCTCGAAGGGAGGGTAACCACCAGGGCGCAGTGAGGAATCACCTTCACGGTCTCCGTCAGCTACTGGAAAAATACGACCACCTGGCTTCGGAAATCCTTGGCTTTGACCGCGTACTCGGCGATCTCATCCATCAGAATCAGTGTCGGTTTAGATCCCAGGAGCTTGTGCAGGAGATCCTTACCCGGAGAGCGCCGTTTCTGATCGTGATCCCGGACAGTTTGATACGCACCCAGTTGCTCGGCAATCTCCCCCCATGGGGTCCTGCCCTTAACCGGATCGGCAGCGGTCCCGATGAATGTCACCACCCGTGTTTCCGGTACCGTTGATACGCCGGCTTCTTTCAGAACTTTGGAGATTGCCTCCGGCGACCGAGCCCAAGCCCCCTCTTTGAACAGGTGATAGAGCGCGATCAAGCTGTGGGTCTTGCCGCCGCCAAACGGCGTCTGGATCTGGATGACCGGCTGGCCTTTTCCCTTGCCCGACAACCGGGACACGATTGAAGCCAGGAGGTTCACGATCCCTTGGGTGGGATACGTCTTGCGGAAGAAGGTCTCAGCATCCAGGTACTCCACCGGGCCCCGATCCGCCACGACATCGGAAAGGTCTGCGGCGAACACCGACTCATCAAATCGCCCTTCCCGAATGTCCCGGTGGGGCACAATTACTTCACGCCAGGGTTTCATCAGCTATTCCCCTTTTTGATCTCATGCTTCGTAAACTCAAATCCCGACCGGGTTAGTTTCCAACTGCCGCGATCGCAGAGAATTACCAGCCACTCTCCGGCAACAACCAAACCAAAGATAAAAACGATCATCGGCCAACTGAGGAATATTTTCAGATATGCAAGCACTATCTCCTCGCTCTGGAATCGTTTTGCCACCAGGGCTGCAACACATGGGATCGCAGTAATGACGATCAGATAACATGTTACGCGAATCCACCTTGAGCACAACTCTAGCGCCCTGTTAAGAGCTCTTAGCAAAAAGTTCGGATTGCCGCTCATCAGATATATAACGTTTCCGCCCATAGAGAAGTCCCTGCACCAATTGCCGTTCCTTGTCTCCCTCTGGAAGAACTTCGGCGATGGCTTGGGCGACCTGCCAGAAGGCTTCGTTTCCACCGTAGGTCTGGCTCAGATGCTCGTTCAGCTTCTTCTGCTCGTTTCTCTCCCAGAAAGCCACGGCACGGTGCAGAGCGTCAATCATCGTCCGAAACTCCGACCTGCGGCTAAACGAGGCATCCCTCGCCCGCTCACTCGGCG
>CAYJTP010000084.1:0-3980 GCA_964373175.1 uncultured Planctomycetales bacterium | reverse complement strand
ATGGCGGGTGCGCCAACGTTATGTGGCGCAAAGGAAACGACCCGACCTCCTCGTGTCCGCCAAACAGATTGGCGGATCCGCCACGCAGTGTGGCGGACTTGGAAAGGAGAAGATCGGCTGGAATCGCAAGCCAGCTCCCGCCAAACAGATTGGCGGGCCCGCCACGTAGTGTGGCGGGTCTCGTTCCGCATGAGGAGCTGGCTTAATTGTTTGTGAGGCACAACCCATGGAAGAGCAGCGCGTCACGCTCTGGTGCAAGGTGCTCGGCAAATTGGTTGAAGCGTCACTTGTCAGAAGCCGCATCGCCCAGCAGGCGATTCTAGGGGTACCTGAGGGGTGGCGGGTGGCCGACTGTCTGGACAAGGACGTGGAGTGCTTCGGGAAGGGTTGCCCGTTTACGACTGATGGGGGCGATTCGCCATTTGGAGAAGTGGGGGAACTTCCAGAACATCCACCCGAAGTGTTCGACCCATTAGCTGATCCTGGTTTTGAAGGAGAATGGGACTGATGGCCGGGGAGCTGCGCGATCGGTTTGGGCGCCGCATCGAATACTTGCGCATCTCGGTGACCGACCGGTGCAACCTGCGCTGTCTCTACTGCCTGCCAGCCAGCGGGGTTCGGTGGCTGCCCAGGGAGGAGATCTTGCGGTTTGAGGAGATCCATGAGGTGGTCAGGGTGGGAAGTGAGTTGGGCATCACGCACGTGCGCTTGACAGGTGGCGAACCCTTGGTGCGGGAGGGCCTCGATCAGCTTGTGCGCATGCTCGCGTCGATTCCACAGGTCAGGGATCTTTCCCTGACGACGAATGGCGTCTTGTTGGCGCGGTCTGCACGGTTGTTGGCCGCCGCAGGCCTCAAGCGGATCAACATCAGCCTGGATACGCTGCATCGTGAGCGCTTCCATGCGATCACGCGGTTTGGCACGATCGACGATGTCTGGGCCGGAATCGACGCGGCCGTCGCGGCAGGCATGAATCCGGTCAAGCTCAACGTCGTGGTCATGCGGGGTGTCAACGACGATGAGATTGTAGAGATCGGCCGGCTCGCTCTCGATCACCCGCTCCATGTGCGGTTCATCGAACTGATGCCGATCGGGGAGTACTTCTCGCGGGAGAAGCTGGTGCCGGCCGAGGAGATCCTGAGTCGGCTGAGCGCGCTTGGGCCGCTTGAGCCGGTGGCAAGCCCAGGCGGCTGTGGGCCGGCACGAGCGTATGCGTGGGAGGGAGCCGCCGGGACGGTCGGCGTGATCGGGGCGGTCACGCAGGCCTTTTGCGCGCAGTGCAACAGGCTGCGGCTCACGGCGACGGGGACGCTTCGACCGTGCCTCGATGACACGGCGGCAGTGGACCTCATGCCGGCGCTTCGCCCGAGGGTGGATCACGAACGTCTCGCCCAACTCGTCAGGCAGGCCGTCGCCGAGAAGCCGGAGCAGCACACGATGGCGCAACGAGAGATGGGAACGCCACGAATCTGCATGGCCGGGGCGGGAGGCTGACGCATGGTCAGACGTGTCCCACGTCCTGCTGCCGTCCGCATGGCGGATGTGTCCGCCAAGCGCCCGTCTCATCGGACGGCTGTCGCGCGCTGTGAGTTGGTGATGAAACCGAGGACCCTCGCCACCCTCCGCGCTGGCAGGCTGCCCAAGGGGGATGCGTGGGCGGCGGCACAGGTCGCTGGGGTGCTTGCCAGCAAGCGGACGGCTGAGCTGATTCCCTTGTGCCACCCGATTCCCGTCAGCCATGTGGGCATTCAGAGCAGGCTGGATGGGGATTGTCTGGTGATCGAGGCCGAAGTCAAGACCACGGCACCCACCGGGCCAGAGATGGAAGCCTTGACGGCAGCGGCCATCGCGGCGCTGACGGTCTATGACATGTGCAAGGTCGTGGAGCGGGGCATCGTGATTCGTCGGCTGTATCTAGTGAGCAAGTCGGGCGGCAAGAGCGGCACGTGGACGAGGGCACGATGATCACCGCAGGAATCGTGACCGTCAGCGACACGCGCTCGCAGGGCCTGCGGGACGATACCGCGACCCCGCTCATTCGCCGCCTGCTCGAGGAGGCGGGCCTCAGTGTGGAGCACGCCGTCCTCGTACCGGATGAGCGCGAGCAGATCCAGGCACGGCTCATCGACATGGCGGACCAGCTTCACGTCTCGTTGGTCATCACGACCGGTGGGACGGGGTTTGGCCCTCGGGATGTGACCCCCGAAGCAACCCGTGCAGTGATCGAGCGCGAAACACCGGGCCTGCCTGAAGCGATGCGAGTAGCCACGGCGAAGCGCAATCCTCTGGCGTGGCTGTCACGTAGCGTGGCGGGACTGCGGGGCCGCACCCTGATCGTGAATCTCCCAGGCAATCCAGAGGGCGCCATGGAGTGTCTAGAGGCGCTCCTCCCCTTGCTGCCCCATGCACTTGAGATGCTTCAGGGTGGTGGGCATGAGCATGGAACTCCACTGGCTGCTCGTTCCTAGTTTTTTCCTGATCGCCTTGCTCTATGCCTCGGTCGGGCATGGCGGGGCATCGGGCTATCTGGCGATACTCTCGTTTGTGGCCGTGAGGCCTGATGAGATGGCGACGACTGCCTTGACCTTGAACTTGGTTGTTGCAACGATGGCGCTCATCAGTTTTCAGCGAGCCGGCCACTTCGACGGTAGGTTTGCCTGGCCGTTTCTCGTGGCGTCAGTGCCAGCGGCGTTCGTCGGAGGGCTCGTGCCGGTGCCGGTTCGCCTCTACCAGGTACTGCTCGCTATCGCCTTAGGTGTGGCGGCCATCCGCCTTGCCCTGAATCTCCGTGGCCGAGAGGAGGGTCGTGTCGTGAGGCCCAGCTTGGCGCTCGCGTTGCCGGCTGGCAGCGGGATCGGGTGGCTCTCGGGGGTGGTCGGCGTAGGGGGAGGGATTTTCTTAAGCCCTCTGTTGCTGCTCTTGCGCTGGGCTACCCCAAAACAGACAGCCGCCGCCTCAGCCGCGTTCATCTTGGTCAATTCAGCCGCCGGCCTTGGCGGGCGGGCGGCCAGATCCGGCCTTGAGTATACAACGCTGTGGCCGCTGCTGGCAGCCGCCCTGCTCGGTGGGTGGGTTGGCGCGCACCTGGGTGCGAATCATTTCTCTGGGCACACCATCAAACGAGTGCTGGCCGTGGTGCTGCTTGTCGCAGCGGCCAAGCTGCTCACATGAGGCCACAACTTATGGAGCGCAGCGACGTAAGTTGTCTGGCCGAATGTGACCCCACACCCAGCGCAAGTGACGGTGGATATCTTTCAAGCGGGGCGGCCAGTTCATCCGCCTCCGCAGGAGACCCCGGCCTTGGCCGGGGAGGAATGCGGCACTCCTGCTTCGGCGAGATGTCGCCCCCTGGAGGGGAGGCGGATGCCTCGCCGAAGCTCGAAGAGCGAAGGCGGGCAAGAGGGTACCCCAGGCTTGCCCGGGGGCTCCATCTACGGTGCGGACAGGCAAGAGTCAACCACCGTTGGTTCGGCTGGGTGTGGGGTTCTCCGCCAAAGGCGGATCCGCCTCTGGCGGAAATTCCGACAAACAACCCACACACCCAGCGATGTCGGGGGAGCGGGACGTGCAGGTGACAGCGTTCCGGAGCCGAGAATGCGCAGGCGAGAACCGGCATCGTAATCTGGGTGTGGGGTTGTGTCGTCATTGAAGGAGTATGACCATGACACAGGCTCACCTCGCGGCACCTCGACTCACCAGCGTTGAAGAGGCCAGGCGCATTGTGCTGGCACAGGCCACGACGCTTGGCTCAGAACGGGTGAGGCTGGAGGATGGCATCGGCCGGGTCCTTGCGCAAGACCTCGTCGCCGAGGCGAGCCTGCCTCCCTTCGACAACTCCGCGATGGACGGCTATGCCATCCGGGCGACCGATACGGCTGGTGCATCAAGGGAGCGGCCGATCACCCTGCGGTTGGTCGGCGAGGTAGCCGCCGGAGAGGTGCTGGACCGGCCGATCAGCCGCGGCGAAGCGGTCAAGATTA
>CAYJTP010000083.1:0-4104 GCA_964373175.1 uncultured Planctomycetales bacterium | reverse complement strand
GGTCTTGAGCTGTTCGATCTTCTCTTTGACCTCTAGATGCTGCTCGGTCATCTTCCACACCAAAGCCTACAGTATCTGCTGTAGGCTCTTCCATGATATACGTCATGCACAGGGATTTTCAGAGGCGCACATGTTATTGCTGTCCGAGGAAGGCGGCAAGGAGGAAGTAACTTCCAACGAGGATCGCGCTCAAGCGGCCGATGTGTTGGAAACGGAGCTGGCGCGTGAAGGGGCTCACGATCAACACCGGAAGCGTATAGAGACTGGTTCCTGCAAAGAATCCAAGAAAAAAGATCACGCCGCTTGACAGCCCTCCGAGTTGGAGCAGGCGAGCCACGGCAACGAGAAACGGAGGGCAGACGTTGATCCCGATCAAGAACCCAAGGACGAGAGGGAGGCGGATCGCGCCGAAACGTTGCACCGTCCACGCACACACCTTCCACTGCGGCAAACTTTTCACCAATGCGTAGAAGAGCATCACGAATGCCGTCGCGCCAAGGGCCCATGAGGTCAGCTGTTGGCTGACGTGGGGCTTGAGGAGCTCTCCGATCCATCCAACCAGTGCGCCAAACAGCAGGTAGGCCAAGAACCGGCCGAGGAGAAACTCGCCGATGATCCCAAGGTTCGCACGCCATGTGGACTTGCCCTCAGCGAAGAGGTAGGGAATCATGAAGGGCATGCACGCCCCCAGGCAATAGGGCCCTGTCGAAAGCCCCAGCAGCCAGCCCTCGATGATTACGCGAACCATGAACCAACCCAGCGCCACAGTTTCACGAGGACTTCCGGCACGAACAACAGGGAGACTGAACCAGCGACGAGCCACGTGGACAATAAGAAGGCGCTCCGTGCAACGCCCGGCACCAAGCGCCAGGGTCTGCGCCAGCCTACCGAATAGTCAATCGCGCCTGTCGGGCAGACATCCATGCACTCCCCGCAGCGGTTGCAATAGGGCGAGACCTGGTGTTCCTGTAATCCTTCTTGATCGATGCAAAAGGTGGGACAGGCCTTGACGCAGAGCTGACACTGAACGCAGGCCTCCGGTTTGATCGTCAGGCGGTACGGGTTGATCTGGCCGAAGAACGCCTGCCAGGCCCCGAAGGGGCAAATCAGCCCGCAGAAGGCGCGTTTCTTCGTGAGCCATGGCAGCACGACGAGGAAGACGATCCCGAGTATTGCAAAGATGGCAAGCTGGATGAGGCGCGTCGCGTTGTTCGGATCAAGAAATCCTGTGCCCAATTTCAGCGGACAGGCCCACAGGCAGAAGATAGGTTTGAGGGCGACGAGTGAAAGGAGCAACATCGCAATCAGAATCGCCGCAGGGAGATCGCGCAATCCTTTGGGCAGCTTGTTCCATTTCAGGAGGGGCCGGCGAAGAAGCCGCGCAAAGCCCGTGTCAAGCCCCCCATAGAAGCAAGCCCAGGAGCACCAGGCCTGGCCCAGGACGAGGGTGATCCCAAGCCACAACAGCCCCCAGGTGAGCGGCGACCACTTTTGCCACGATCCGCTCATGAACGCCAGATACTGCTGGTAGATATGGTTGAGGAATGAGGAAGCAATCGCGATGTGGCAATACGGCACTTCTTGGATCTCTGAGGTGACGAACGCGCGCCCGGTGAGTCCGATCAGGTTGGCTTTGAACTGGACGATGAAGGCAAAGGACAGGATAATGAAGAAGACCGAACGCCAGCGGCTGATGCGTCCGGTCACGAAGACGCGGTAGGCCATGAACGCCACAGCGACAACCCACACAAGCCTTGCGACGAGCAACGGCCCTGCCTGCGCCGCGCCTGTGGAACTCTCTAGATTCAGCGCGCCGACATTGAACATGGAGAGCCCCGACAGCGCCAGAAACAGTCCAAGCGCAAGCTCGGCGCTGGTCCTCTTGGATAGCGCTGCCTGATGGGTTTTCATCAGTCTCGATCCGTCCCGGCGATTGCCTTTTTCCTCTATGGGGCCTTGAGCCTCATCGCGCAGCTTTTGTGCCTCCAGGAACTCCTGATCACCTTCTCGGGTCATGAACTCTTTCTGGGTGTCTCCCTCGCCGCATGGATGACGTGGGTCGGGATGGGAAGCTGGGTGGCACGCAACCACCCCGCGCACAAGCTTGGGGCTCTTGTCGGCTTGTCCATTCCACTACTCATCGCCAATCTCATCGCCATCCGCCTGACGAAGTGCTTCTTTGGCCTTGGGATGCTCATTGGACTGTTGCCGATGCTCGCGCTCACGGTCGTCCTGTTGGCTCCCATGGGCCTTGCCTTTGGTGCCATCTTCAGTTGGGGCTGTGGGCGTGCCAACGCTCGATACGGATTCGGGATTGGTGAGGCCTACCTCTCGGAAACCCTGGGCGCGGCGTTGGGGGGTCTGCTGTACTCCGCATTGATCGCCGGGCGTCTGGGCCCTGAATGGACGCTTGTCATCCTGGCTGTCCCAACGATGATGGCTGTGGCCTTCCTGATGCCGCGCAGGCGGTTCCTTGCCGTTGCTGCGCTCACCGTGGCGATCCTGTTTGCCATCTCCCCCATCCCGCTGTGGATCAGACGACTGCAATGGCGCGGCTATCAACTGCTTTCCGAGCGGACCTCGCGATACAGCCACCTCGTCGTGGCGAAAACGGGCAGCCTCATCAGCCTCTTTGAGAACGGAGTGATCGGCGCGCACTTCCCCGATCCTGCCGCCTACGAAGAACTGGTCCATTGGCCGCTCCTGGCGCACCCATCGCCTCACCGCGTCCTCATCATCGGGGGCGCAGCGACCGGATCGCTTTCTGAAATCCTCAAACACCCAGTGACACAGGTGGATTACGTCGAGCTTGATCCGCTGATCATCCAGTTGCTCACACCAGTCCTGACGGTGGAGGATCGCGCCGCGTTGGATGATTCGCGGGTTCGGATCATCCACCAGGATGGCCGACGCTTCCTGGCAAGGACCTCTGAGACCTACGACGTCATCTTGCTCCAGCTTCCCGAGCCGCTGAATGCGCAGATCAACCGCCTCTACACTCTCGAAGCGTTCGGGGTCATCCGCGCTCGCCTTGCGCCCTCGGGGCTCTTCGCCTTCACCATCCCCTCTTCGGAGAATTACCTCTCTCCGGAAACCACGTACTTCAACGCCTCCCTCTACCAGACCCTCAAGGCCGTGTTCCCGTCGGTTGAGCTGGTGGCCGGCGATCCGCTCTTGTTGCTTGCGGGTGTTGCTGCGGTGGACCTTGATCCTGCAATCCTGATCCAGCGCTACCTCCAGCGTCGCTTGCAGACGCGCGAGGTCGTGCCAAGCTACTTCCCCATCAAACTCGATGAGCGGCGCCGCGAGGCGTTGTTGTCACACCTCACCACCGCGCGCCTCATCGCGCTCAATCGCGACTTTGTGCCCGTGTGCTATGCCGTCGCCTTTCGCGTGTGGCTGTCGAAGTTCGTCTCCCCCCCCTATTTTCTCGGGGTGCTGGCGCTGCTTGCATTCGTCGGAATCCTGCTCCGTGCACTCTGGCGACGGCGTGCCGTACTCATCCGAACCCCAGGACCCACGGCGCTGTTTTTCCTCGGCTGTGCTGGTATGGTCTATGAGACCGTCTTACTCCTTGCCTTTCAGGCGATCAATGGCTATGTCTACTGGCAGCTTGGATTTTTGTTTGCCGCCTTCATGCTCGGGCTTGCGGCGGGAAGTGGCCTTGCGGTCAGCCGCCTGCCAACCCTCGCCGCTGATCAGGTGCGCCGATGGCTGCGAGGCCTGCTGGCCTTGAGCGGCTGCGAAGGCCTCGTGCTGGTATGGGTCCTGTCGTTTTTCCAACGCCTGCCGGCCCATGTGCCTTGGTGTGTTCCCTTTTCCCTGCTGTTGTTCCTCACCGCGGTCTGGGTGGGGCTCGCCTTCCCCTTGGCCAGCAGTCTCGGCAGCACCCAACCCACCGCCCGCGTCGCCGGCACCCTCTATGCCGCGGACCTCTGGGGTGCCTCGCTCGGCGCCCTCCTCGTGGGCGCCTTCGCGATCCCGTTGATCGGCCTGATTCAGACTGTGGGGATCACGGGGCTTGTGCTGTGTGTTGCCTCCCGGCTGCTGCCAGGTCCAAGCCCCGTCAATCCGCATTCCCGTTAGATCCAGATTCCCGGAATG
>CAYJTP010000082.1:0-4160 GCA_964373175.1 uncultured Planctomycetales bacterium | reverse complement strand
GATGAAATCCCTTCGATGGGCGCTCGTCGGATTGTTGGTGATGGGAAGGATGGCGCTCAGCGATGCCGATGAGCCTAAGACCTCCGAGGATGCTCGGTCTACGCGCTTTGAGCGCTTGCTGAAGCAGCACCCGAACGATCCGGCGCTTCACTATAACCTTGGCACGGTGCGATACCGGAATGGTCATTACGACAAAGCTGCAGAGTCGTTGAGGACCGCAATCGCGTCATCCAGTTCCTCGCTTCAAGGTCGGGCTTCCTATAACCTCGGAAACACCCACTATCGGCTGGGGCGCGCCGCTGAACAGGCGACGCCCAATCAAGCGGTGGATTTCTACCAAAAAGCGCTGGAGGACTACCGGCTCGCGATTCGTCAGGATCCGAATGATCGGGATGCCAAGTATAATTACGAGTTGGTGGGACAGCGCCTGAACGCCTTGAAGACGCAGCAAGCGCAGCAGCAGTCGGGAAAGGCCCAGCAGCAACAGGCGAATCAGCAGCCCTCTCAGGCCCAGCAAGCGAACGCCCAACAGGCGCAGGGCGAGCAAGCCAAACAGGAGCAGCAACAGGCACAGATCCAACAGCAGGCTGGGCAATCCGGCGAATCGCAGCAACAACAAGCCACATCAACCGAATCGAAATCCCAGCCTGAATCCACGCCCTCGACGGAAACCGCACAAGGCACTGAGCAACAGCAACAAGGACAACAGGCGCAGGCTATCCAGCAACAACCGGGCCAACAGGGCTCCGAGCAACAGGCGCAGACGGCGACAGAGCCGCAGAACATGTCTCAGCAACAGGCGCTCTGGATTCTCGATAACCTGAAGAGCGAAGAGCGTGGCGCGCTGGTGAAAGAGCATGCGGGTCCGGGGCGGGAGGCTGACGTGGAACAGGATTGGTGATTGTCAACGATGGCGCGCTCCACACTGATGGGGTGGCAGAGGATCGGGGCGTTGCTCGCCGTGGTCGTCGTGAGCTCGTTGGCGTTCGCCGAGGATGTAAGCGTTCAGGCGCGGGTCGATCGTCGCCGCGTGCCGCTCAACGGACGGTTGCAGTTGAGCTTGGACGTGAACGGGACACAGAGCGCCCGGCCGCCGGAGCTGACGCTCGATGGATTCGACGCGCAGTACCTTGGCCCCTCAACACAGATTTCGGTCATCAACGGCCAGATGTCCTCGTCAATTTCCCATACCTATATCCTGACGCCGAAAAAGGAGGGAACCTTCACGATCGGCCCGATCGCGGTGGACGTGGGTGGGAAGCCCTACCAGACGCAGCCGATCGAAGTCCAGATACTGCCACCCGCCTCCGTCGTGGCACAGGGTGGAGAGCCTGCCGAAGAGGCGGAGGAAACCCCGCAGCTTGGCGACCACCTTCAACTGCAACTTGGGGTCGACAAAACGAAGGCGCATCTCAACCAAGCGATCCCGATGAAATTGCAGCTCTTGGTTGGGGGGGTGGCGGTCCGCGGAATCGAAATGCCCACGCTGCAAGCCGACGGGTTCCTCATCAAGCCGTTCCAGAAGCCCACACAATCAGATGTCACCGTTGGAGGACAACCGTATACGCTCCTGGAGTTCAATACCCAGGTGGTGCCGCTGAAACCTGGGACGCTCTCACTGGGTCCGGCATCGATCAACTGCCAGATCGTCCAACAGCGCCGGTCGCGGCGTCGCGCATCGCCGTTCGGATCTGATCCGTTCGAAGACTTCTTCGATCATTCGTTGCTGGAGGATTTCTTCGGGTCAGGGCGGTTGGTCCCTGTGACCGTGCGGGCCGAGCCCGTGACAATCGAGGTCCAGCCGTTGCCAGAGGAGGGCAAGCCCAAGGAGTTTGCCGGAGCGATCGGACACTTCACGCTCGATGTCAACGCGATTCCTGTTGAGACGACCGTGGGTGAGCCAATCACCCTGACGATGACGGTGAAAGGGACTGGAAACCTCGAAGCGGTCGCTTCACCATCGATCGTCGGGGATACAAGTCACTTTAAAGTCTACGAGCCGAAGCCGCGACAGGATCACACAACTCAGGAGGCTCAGAAGACCTTTGAGCAAGTGCTGATCCCCACCGACCCATCGGTGACGGAGATTCCGGCGGTCCGGTTCTCCTTCTTCGATCCGGAGCTCGGGCAATACCGTACGCTCACCAGGGAGCCCATCGCCATTCACGTCAAGCCCGCCCCCGTGCAAGAGCATCCGACCATCGTCTCCGCGCCTCAAAGCGTGGTGAGCCAGCCGGCTCAACCAGAGACCCTCGGACGCGACATTATCTACATCAAGGAAGAGCTGGGAACGCTACGACCTGCGGGGTGGGTGTGGTATCGATCTTTGCGGTACCTGTCATTGCTGGTCATGCCGCTCATCCTGCTGGGCGTGAGCGAGGGGGCGCATCGATATGACGAGCGGCTGACGACCGATCCGGGTTTAGCGCGGGCCAGCGGGGCCTTCAAGCGCGCGATCGCCCAGTGCCAGCGGGCGAAGCAGCTCCAACACTCCGGCCAGGTGGCAGAATGTTACGCAGAAGTCTTCCGGTCGTTGCAGCGATACATCGGCGACCGGTTCAACCTGCCCTCCGAGGGCCTCACGAAAGCGGAACTGGAACGACATCTGAAGCCGCGAGGGATTGCGGAAGACCTCTTTCAGGAGCTGGCCTCGCTGTTTGACCAGTGCGATGCGGCGCGGTTTGCTCCAGCATCTGTCGCCTCAGGCCAGATGAGCGCAATGATCAGCAGCGCCGAGTCGGTCTTGAAGCGACTCGAACAGTGGAAAGCCAGATGAGACAAGCCCGTGCCATGCTGTTGGTCGTGTGCGCGCTCGCCATCTTGGCGATGTGGCATGGCCGTCTGGTGTTCGCCGAGGCTCCAGTGACGGGGTCATCACTGTTCCAACAGGCTAACGAGCGCTATCGAAACGGCAAGTTCGATGAGGCGGCGGCAGGGTATCGGCGCATCCTTGAGCTGGGGCTGGAGAACGGAGTCCTCTACTACAATCTTGGCAACGCGCTCTTGAAAAGCGGAAAGCACAGCGAGGCGCTCTGGGCCTACCTGAAGGCGAAAGCATTCCAGCCTCGTGATGCCGACGTGCAGGCGAATTTGGAATACGTCCAGTCCCTCTTGCAGCCAGGCGTCAACGCCTCGGTCACACCATCTCGGCTGATCCGATGGCTGAGTTTCCACCAGCGGTTTGCGGCACCGGAGCTTGCTGGCTGGTCCAGCTTGTGGGTGTGGCTGCTGGTGCTTGTGTGGAGCCTATCCACCTGGTGGCCGAAGGCTCGTCGCGTGGCACGACCCATCAGGTGGTTCATTGGAATCATTGCCGCCGTCTTCCTGACGGCCTTGGTCGTTCAGACGGTGTGGGTGGATGGGGTAGCGAAGGCCGTCATCGTGAGTGGGCAAGTCGAGGTCAAGTTTTCTCCGCAGGTCACCGGCACGACGCACTTCACGCTGCCCGAAGGCACGGTCGTGCAAGTTGTTCGGCATGAATTCGGTTGGGTTCAACTCAAGCGAGCTGACGGACTCTCTGGTTGGGCGCCTGAGGAGACGGTGAATACCTTACCGTAATCTTGAAAATTCTGCGTATGGTGTTGTTCTATCTCAAAAAGACCTCATCAGTGCGATGTACAGCATCGTGCCGTCGTAGCCCATGTTCCGATTTCTGCCTCGCACGCGGGCGTTGGACAGGTGGTGCGCGCGAACCCCACCCGCAAACATCGTGTTGTTGCTGACACGATAGGTCGCACCGCCCCCACCCTGGAGATCAAAATTAAACCGCAGACTGGCCGGGGTGATGGAATGCTGCTGATACACCGCCCCGGCGAGCGCTTCGATGTACAGGGAACTTCGCTTCCCTTTAGCAAAATGCCAGCGCATGCCCAATTCCGGCCCTCCGTACGCGCCCCCTGAGGTCCGCGGCGCCTCCACATAGCCGAATTGCCCGCCGCCCTCAACGGCCAGATCGTCGACTATGTAATAACTGACATGGAGCTGCGTCAGGGCGAACCAGGCGAGTGAAGGCTTGCGCGACGTCGCTGCCGCGACCGACCAGTAGCGCGAGCCTTTTGCGAACGGGTTGGACACGGCACTCGCCTGGTTGGATGCTGGAGGCGACGAGACCGATGACGCCGCCAGGGGGTGTGACGCCGAAGAAGCGGCATGAACTGGAG
>CAYJTP010000081.1:0-4309 GCA_964373175.1 uncultured Planctomycetales bacterium | reverse complement strand
TCATCGGTAAAGCACTGGCTCAGCCCGTCAAGGGCCTCCCCAGCACCTTCCTTTCAAACCGTACATGAGATTTTCCCTCATACGGCTTACCAGTGATCTTCTTCACGCGGCATTCGCATACCCCGGGTAGCGGATCGTCCCCGGAAGCCGATACAGGGGCAGATTGGCGTACCAGGCGTAATTGAACCGGTCCCGCGCCCGTCCCTGGTTCCATCCCCTACGCCGGTGTTCCAGGATCACCAGGCGCCGCCGTACATAGCTGTCCACGGCACAGAACCGCCGTGTGGCGTTGCCGGTGCGGAAGTATTCTCCCCAACCTCTGAGCAGTAGGCTCAACCGCTTGAGTGCCCCTTCCCACCTGGCTCTGCCTACGTACCGAACCGAGGTGATCTCCCGAATCCGCTCCCGCACCACCTTCATCGCCCCCTGGCTTGGCCATCGGTACAGGTACCACCGGCCCTTCCAGCGCCGAGAGGCACCCATCCTTAAGTGGCAGCCCAGGAAGTCGATCCCTTGGCGGCGCAGGTGTACGATCCGGGTCTTCTCCGGATGCAGCTTCAATCCCAGCCAGTCCATCACCTTCTGGACTCGCCGGTGTGCCTCCTCGGCTGCCGCTTGGCTCCGACACACCACCACCGCGTCATCCGCATAGCGCACCAAGGTGCCAATCTGCCTACACTTAGCTTCCCACACCCGATCCAATTCGTGCAGGTAGATGTTCGCCAGAAGAGGCGAGATGACCCCTCCTTGGGGTGTCCCCACAGGGCTCAACCTCACCTCCCCAGCTTCCAATACCCCGGCCTTCAGCCACTTCCGAATCAGCTTGAGCATCCTCCGATCCGAGACCCGGCGCCCCACCAGCTTCATCAGCCGGTCGTGGCCGATCGTATCGAAGTACCTCTCGATGTCGATCTCCAACGCCCACTCGTAGCCCTTCGGCGCCAAGAGCCGAAGCCGCTCCAAGGCTTGCGTGGCGCTCCGCTTGGGTCGGAACCCAAAGGAGCACCCCTTAAAATCTGCCTCGAAGATCGGCTCCAAGACCATCTTGGCCGCCGCCTGGACCACTCGGTCTCGCACCGTCGGTATCCCTAGCGGTCTCTGCCGCCCACCCGGCTTGGGGATGTACTTCCTCCTGCCCGGCAAGGGACGGTACTTCCCACTTTGAAGGCATTCCCGGAGCTCGCCCAGGAAGGTCTCTGCCCCAAGGCTCTCGATGACTTCGAGCGTCACCCCGTCGATCCCCATCGCGCCCCGGTTGGCTTTGACCCGCCTCCACGCTTCCTTCAGCACCACCGGCTGATACAGCCGGTCGTACAACGCATGGAACCTCCGCTTCCCGCTTCGCTTGGCCGCTGTGTATAGCCCCCGCTGGAGTTCTCGGACTTTCTCTTCCGAAGAAGATACTCTGCTTTGGACAGAGGGGAAGTTGGCTCTCGCCATGCCCTCATCCTTACCTCCACGCGGGGGCGCGATCAACGTAGAGCCCCTTCCCTCGGAGAGGGTTGTGCTGTCCCTCCCTTCATCGGTACTATGGGCTCCTCGGACTCCCTCTGGGCACCCAGCGCCTTCGGCTCTGCCTTATACGCCAGGCTTGCCCATTCAAGGGCCACCCAGGAGGGTCTCTCCTGTTCCATCGCAAACCTTCCGATCGTGCCGCCTCCCATACCCCGGAGGAGTCCTGCGCTGCTTCCCGGGTTCTTGGCGCAGTCTGTGGCCTTCGCCCTCCTCATGTGAGGCTCGGCCTCCTCGCCTTTCGGCTTTTGTAATGTAACGAGGCAGCAGAGTTCACTTCATGTTGCGGCCCGATCGGTCGCGCCCCACCTGTCCTACGGAGGGGCGTGTCGCAGCGTTTAGCCGCTGGAATTTCTCCCAACGACCGCTGCCATCTACGGGGCGACCCGGCTCTTGCCCCGGCTGGGACTTTCACCTGCTGGCTTGCGACAGCCTCAGGACACGCCATCGCAGGATCATTATACGGTGAAGCACCGTCTCCTGCACTCCCGAAAGGGATGGGCACGTTTACGCGCCACGCAGGTGGGCGAGGCCCTCCTCTAAGCCAGAGGCATTGACTTCATCCAGGACCTTCTGAGGAATCCCAAGAGCAAGAAGGATCTCCTCCAAACCAGCGCCCCGGGTCAGCCGTTCCTCCAGGCCACTCTTCTCCAGCATGGGGCGCAACGTGGAAATGCCCGGGCTCTCCTCAAACGGCATAGGCCCCATACCGAGGTCTCGCTGTAGCCATCAGCCAGAGGGCGATGGTGAGGCCTCCTTTAGCCGAAGCCATCAGCAAAGGGGCAAGGAAGCGGAGAAACAAAAAACGCCTTCTTTCGTGCGGTTGCATGGTCTTACATCAAGTTTGCCCTGCCAGGAGGTGAATTCGAGGTCTAAATCTAACTTTATTTACGACTACTTGAGCTTCAAGGAAGGTTTTGACCGAAACGATGGCCACCTTTCGATGCCGCTTCAGGTCCAGCAAGCCCCGATCTCCTGTGACAAGAAATCGCGCCTGGCCTGCCACGGCGCACTCGAGAAACTTCAAGTCATCCGCATCACGTAGAGGAACCCCACGAATCGGCTGTGGAGGATGGATGAGTTTGAGCCGAGGGGCCAGTCTCCCCAAAAGCTCTTTGATTTCTGAACGAGTCGATCGGAAACGGGGACGAATGGCAACTTCAAAGTATTCCTCCAGGATCGGTTCGGAAACGAGGAGTGTAAAGTTTCCCCCGAACAGTTCCTGGGCAAGAATCGTACTGCGGCCATGGAGCAGGAAAGTGGAGATGAAAACATTGGTATCCCAGACAACGCGCGGTGGCGCCACTAGGCGGCCTTGCGGGCAGCTTTTTCCTTCCGATACGCCTTAATCTCTCGCGCCACGTCGGCTTCGGTGAGGCCGAGGGCCTTGGATCTACGTGCAAGCTTATCCAACAGCTGCAAGAGCTCCAGATCCGATTGGACTGCCGCTGCCTTCATGGGCCGCAAAAAGAAGCCCCCATTTTGATAGGACACATCGAAAAAGGGAACTTGCTGGCTCTCGAGCCTCGCCCGTTTCATCAGCACCTTGGGAATCACCACCTGATTTTTCGCAGTCTTGCGAATCAACATCGGATGCCCTCCACCCAAGAAGGATACCTTAAAACAGGATGGCTGTCAATCCAATTTACTACTTCCTACTTCCTACTTTTACGCGCAGGTGGCGAGCGGTGAGAAGAGCCAAACTCATGAAGAGGTCCTGACCGCTAGCATCGCTTCGAGGTGAGCTTGCACCGACTGAGCCAGCGACGACAGATGATACCCCCCTTCCAGGAGTGAGACGATTCTACCTCTGGAGCATCGCTCCGCCGCCTTGACGGTCAGCTCCGTCATCCAGCGGTATCCCCGCTCGGTCACCTGCATGTTGGCCAACGGATCATTGAGGTGCGCATCAAACCCGGCGGAGATCAAGATCAGCTCCGGCCGAAAACCCACGAGCGCCGGCACCACTTCACCTTCAAATTCTTCAAGATATTGCTGATCTCCAGACTCCGGCGGCATTGGAATGTTGACGACGTTCCCCTGGCCCTTCTCCTCTCGCCTGCCGGTTCCCGGATAAAGGGGCCATTGATGGATGCTGACATAAAGGACGTCAGGGCTCCGCTCAAAAGCATGCTGAGTGCCGTTTCCATGGTGGACGTCCCAATCCACAATCGCGATTCTCTTCAGCCGATGGTGCAGAAGCGAGTACCGGGCGGCAATCGCAACGTTGTTGAAAAGGCAGAAGCCCATCGCAGCATCAGCCTTGGCGTGATGCCCCGGCGGCCGAATGAGCCCGAAACCCCGCTTGATCTGACCTTCCATCACCGCATCCACGAGTGTCAAAGCCCCATCCACCGCCAAACGTGCCACTTCAAAGGAATCCCAGCTGACACCCACATCAGGCGAGTCCATCTGAGTTGCTCCTTGCTCACAGTTTTCCTTGACGCGCCGGACATAGGCAGGGCTGTGGATGGTCTCGATCCATTCCGGGTCATGCGGAAGGGGTGTCAGGCGCACCAGTTTCTTGATCAGCTTGGTTTCTTCGAGATATTGGAGGATGGCGGTGAGGCGTTGGGGTGACTCCGGGTGGGCCTTTCCCGGATGATGTTTCAAATACCGCGGCGAGTAAAGCAGCCCGCCGGGTGTATCAGAGCTCATTCAGGAGTTCGAGGGTTCGGTCCGGCTCATCGGTCTTCAAGATCAAGGAGCCGCTTCCCTGGGTCTGGCTGGCAGAGCAGTAGGCGTACTCGATGTTGATGTCGGCACGTGCGAGCTTCCGGGCTACCTCGCCCAAGGA
>CAYJTP010000080.1:0-4311 GCA_964373175.1 uncultured Planctomycetales bacterium | reverse complement strand
TTCTCAGCCAACTGAGCAAGCAAGGGGTGATTCGTTCCGCCCGCGGGAAGACCACTATCCTGCGCCCAGAGAAACTGTCCACCTTCCTCGACCACCCATAAGCGTTCCTGATCCCACCCCCTGGCAGCCTCGCCAACGGCGAGGTCGCACGACAACAAACGTCTTCAGCGAGAAGGTGCGACGGCTCCGCCAGAGGCGGAGCCCTGCCAGGGGGTGGGATGACGGACGTCATAGAACTCCTCTAGCCCTCAAGGTATCGTTGCGGGTAGCCACGTCACAGAGGAGGTGACTCCGTCGATGGACGACTACCTCACACAAATCCCGCTGTTTCAGGCCCTCCCAGCGGTGCAGCTCAAGCAACTTGGCGAGCGGTGCGAATTGCGCCGGTTTCGCAAGGGCGAAGCCCTGTTCAAAGAGGGCCAGCTCGCTGAGTCGGTGTGGCTCATCCAGCGTGGCTGGGTGTACCTGGTCAAACGCACGCCTCTTGGGGTTCCGGTGACGATCTTTACGGTCACGCCGGAGGAAGTCCTGTGTGGCTTCTCGGCCGTGATCGATCACGGCGCCTACTATGCGTCTGCGATCACCGCGACCGACACCACGGCCATCCGCGTTCCTCGGGAAGAGTTCGCCAGGCTGCTCAAGGATCAACCAGGCTTTGCCGAGCAGGTCCTGGCCATTTACCACACCCGTATGCGCCACTTGGCCGAGGCGATCAGCCTGGCGTCATCGCCGGTTGAGCGGCGCCTGGCCTACACCTTGCTTCGGCTCAAGAGCTCATTCGGGAAGACCATCCCGGTGACGCACCAGGAGCTGGCCCGGATGGCGGGGACGCGGTGGGAGACCTCGATCCGGACGATCGCCTCGTTCAAGCGCAAACACTGGCTGTCCACCTCACGGGGCAAGATGACCATCCTGCGTCCTGACCAGCTGAAGGCTTTGTTGGCAGCATCGACCCGCAACAACTCCGCACATCCTGGAGATGGCCGTGGGCGGATCGGAGAAGGATGATCTGCGTCATGGAACACAAGGAGGCGAGAGACTAACGTGGTGGTAACATTCGCGGGTCTGGCCTTCCGGAGGAACCGATGAGTGTGAGAGAAGACTTGTTACACGATCACCACATCCTCCGGGCCAAGCTTGACCTGCTGGAACAGTGGCTTCCTCACACCCACGCGGCTCCATTCGCCCTCCTCAAGCTCATCCGCACGATTGCCCGTCGACTCCAACAGCACACCGAGCGGGAGCACGCCGCTATTGAAAGCCTCTCGTCTGCCAGGCACGGACAAGCGTCTCCACCCACTGACCACCTGCTCCATGATCATCGAGACCAAAATGAGACGCTGACGATCCTTGAAGATCTCCTGGCCAAGGGCCGCGCGTGCGAGGCGGACCACGGCATCACCTATGCCACGCATCTCATCGACAGCCTGCGCGAGCACATGGCAGATGAGGAAGAGCGCTTCTTCCCGTTCCTCGAGCAGGCCGAGGATCTGTCAACCGATCAGTCCGTTCATGCCGCAGCGCTCACGCTCCTGTGAAGGGCTGAACCAGAGGGGGTGGCCCATGGGCGCGACAGAAAACCTGAGGAGGGAGCATCAGATCCTGCGGGCAAAGCTGAAGCTGCTGGAAGTCGCGATGCAGATGGCCCCACCACCTGACTTGGGCCCGAAGGGCCCCCGTTCTTCGAACGGTCCGCCTTCCCGCCGTTGGCGGGATCCGCCAGAGGCGTGATCGGCGGATAAGGCAGGTGGTGGGGTGGTGCCGGAGGCGCCGTTTGTACTGCGCGAGATGTGCTGGTCTCTGGCCCGGATGCTTGAGGACCATATCTGGCATGAGGCCGAGGCCCTTCGGCCGTACAGCGGTCAGATCCAGGGGCTCATGCAAGCACGGATGGCGCGGGATCATGCCGACCAACAGACCATCCTGCGGGATGTCAACACCCTGCTGGTTGGGAGGATCAACGCACCGACGAGCCAGGTCGTCCTTCCGTTGGCTCATCTCATCGACGAGCTGCGGGAACACATGGATGAGGAGGAGTGCGAGCTGTTCCCGGTCATTGATCGGTTCACTGGAGCACGAGCGGAAGAGCTTGGTGTATCGGGCTGATGAAAAGGAGTGAGGGGTGATGTGGTGGATTCTTGCGGTGGTGGTCATTTTGGTCGCAGGGCTGTGCTGGTACAAGTGCAGGGCCGGCTGCAAACCGAAGGGCTAGCGGAACAGTTGTCGCCGGTGAACACGGGAAAAGGAGGGAACGTCGATGGGCGGAGGAGAAGCAGGAGCTGGGAAGTGCGAGCGCTGTGGGGAGGTTGGAGCGGTCCATCAGCTCTCGTGGGTCTATCTTTGCGCCCACTGCCGACAGGCGTACAGGCTGGAGGCGCAGCGGCAAAAGCAAAGAGTTGCGGAGAAAACAGGTGGACAAACTGAGCGCAAGCCAAGGTAGCCAAGCGGTTGTCAACAACCAAGCCGCTCGGGCCGGACCCGAAGACGTCCTGAAGAAAGTTGATGAACTGGGCATCCAGTTCATTCGGCTGTGGTTCGTGGATATCCTCGGGCAACTGAAGTCGTTTGCCATCACCCGCCGTGAGTTGGAAGGGGCGTTGCGGGAGGGGATGGGTTTTGACGGCTCCTCGATCGAGGGGTTTGCCCGGATCTATGAGTCTGACCTCATCGCCAAGCCCATCCCCCAGACCTTCCAGGTCCTGCCGTGGCGGCCCAAGGAAGCTGGGGTGGCGCGGATGTTCTGCGACATCCTCGCGCCGGAAGGGACGCCCTTTCCAGGTGATTCCCGATGGGTGTTGAAACGGATGCTTTCTTCAGTTGCCGAGCAGGGCTTGACGTATAACGTTGGGCCGGAGCTGGAGTATTTCTATTTCAAGTCGGAGCGGGCTCCAGAGGGCCTGGATGAGGGCGGCTACTTCGACGCAGTGCCGCTAGATGAGGCCCACGACCTCCGGCGGGACACGATCCTCTACCTCGAACAAATGGGCATCCCAGTGGAATATTCGCATCATGAAGTCGCGGCCAGCCAGCATGAGATCGATCTGCGCTATACCGATGCCTTGACCATGGCCGATGCCGTGATCACGTACAAGGCTGTGGTGAAACAGGTCGCAAGGCAGCACGGTTGCTACGCCTCGTTTATGCCCAAGCCCATTGTGGGCATCAACGGCAGCGGCATGCACGTGCATCAGTCGCTGTTTGCGAATGGGCAGAACGCCTTCTTTGACAAATCCGATCCCTATCATCTTTCAGAACTGGCCAAGCGCTTTTTGGCAGGCCTCCTGACGCATGCACGGGAAATCTGCCTAGTGACCAACCAGTGGGTCAACTCCTACAAGCGCCTGGTCCCGGGCTATGAGGCGCCGGTGTACATCTGCTGGGGACGGCGCAACCGCTCGGCGCTCGTGCGCGTCCCTGAGTACAAACCGGGCCGTCAAGAAGCCACCCGGATTGAAGTGCGATTTCCCGATCCCGCCTGCAACCCGTACCTGGCGTTTGCCGTGATGCTCGCCGCGGGGATGAGAGGGATTAAGGGTCGTTACGAGCTGCCTGATCCGGTGGAGGCGGATGTCTATGAGATGAACGCACTGGAACGTCGAGCCAAGAAGATCGAGACATTGCCCGGATCATTGATCGAAGCCCTGGAGATGGCGGAGGAGTCATCTCTGATCCGTGAGGTGTTAGGGGACCATCTGTTTGAGCAGTTTCTGCTCAACAAGCGCATCGAGTGGGATGCCTATCGCGTCCAAGTCTCTGACTACGAGATCCGGAGGTATCTGCCGCTGTTATGAGCCTACCGTGCGTTCTTAAGTACATGACGTGCGTCATAGAACAATTGAGGTTTCTGGCGTTACCCTTGACGGTGAAAGGAGGCAGTGCGGATGCGGGCTGTTGACCGGCTGAAACGAGACCACAAGGTTTTGCGCACGAAGCTCGACGTCCTGGAGGCGACGCTGCGCATGATCCCACCCCCTAACGCATCGCCGAAGGCGATTTCTCGGCCAACGGGCCGAGAAGTGCCGCTACGCAGCACGGCGTTAGGGGGTGGGATGACGCCTCCGACCGCGTGGTTTATCTTACGCGAACTCTGCTACACCCTCTCACGCCAACTCCAGGATCACATCCGGCGAGAAGAGGAGCTGGTGACGGCTTGCCAAGAGAGCCTGAGCCCTGGTGTGCGGTCTCACGTGCGGCTTGAGCATGATGAAGAACCGCAGCTTTTGTGGAGGGTCAACCACTTGTTTATCGAGGAAGGTGGCAAAGCCATCGAGCAGGTCCGTACGGTGTTGGATGAGTTGATCCCCAGGCTTC
>CAYJTP010000079.1:0-4795 GCA_964373175.1 uncultured Planctomycetales bacterium | reverse complement strand
AACCAGGACTGCAACTCGTTGTTGGCGATGGACGACAGACTATGGACGATCGACTACTCCGTCCACGCCCCGCGAGGGTAACTTAGCGTCATGCGGATCGCCCGACTACGCAACTCAACGTGGACGGAGCACTAGTTAGTGTGGAACTTGGGATGCGGAATTCGGAGTGGAAATGGTGAATTCCGCACTCCCAACTCCGCACTCCACACTTATCCTTGCGAGCTTCCGGCCATAACCCGTAGCCTCACATCGATCGAAGGTAGCGCTACCTTGACGCTGACTCTTTTTCTATGGTATAGTTGAAGTTACTCTCCCCTGCTTAAAGAGCAACGAAAGGATTGTGTGCCACGAACTGGCCAAACTGGGTTGACCTCGTTATTATAACCCTCGTTCTCAGAGCCTGTTACGTTGGGTTTGGTCGAGGATTCCTCACCGAGCTGATCAGTCTGGGGGGAGTGGTGACCTCCACCGCGATTGCCGTGAATTTCCACGGCCCGATCTTCCAGCAACTCACTCCGTGGTGGCATTTTGATCCTGCGGCCCTTGACTTCACGTGTTTCTTGCTGCTGCTCTTTGTGTCACTGTTTATCATCCATCTCATCCTGCGGAAACTCTCCGCGATCCTGAAGTGGGAACGCATCCACTGGCTCATTCAGGGGATGGGAATGGTGTGCGGGGGCGTTCGCGGACTCTGGTGGGCAGGGCTGGTCGTCCTCCTGATGCTGGCGTTAGGACTCCCATACCTCACGGCGAGTGTCAGGGAGCGCTCGCTGTTTGCCCCGCAGCTTGAAAAAATGTCCTTTGAGGCCATTCGTAGCGTGGCCGATCGCTTTCCAGGTCATGCGAGTCGCACCGTGGCGATTCCCACGCTTACGCTCCGTCTGCCGAACCTCCGCCCGGGGAGTGCACAGCAAGAATCTCCGGTGACACGATGAACACCTCGTTCAGCACGCATGCCGTTGATCCCTGAGCCCCTCTTGGATGACATCCAATCGCGCACGGATCTCGCGGAAGTGATTGGACGCTATCTCCCGCTCAAGCGTGCGGGCCGGCATTTCAAAGCGCTGTGTCCGTTTCACAAAGAACGCACCCCCTCCTTCCACATCAATACCGAGAAACAAATCTACCACTGCTTCGGCTGCGGGGCGGGGGGGAACATCTTTAGTTTTCTGATGCAACAGGAGCGCCTGACGTTCCCTGAGGCGGTCCGCCAGCTCGCGCAGCAAGTGGGTGTGGTCATTCCCATTCGCCAGGATGCGGGACGGAATGGCAAGCTGGACAAGCTCTTTGAGATCTTGGAGAAGACGTGCCACTACTATCAACGCGTGCTCGCGCATCCACAAACCGGGAGGATGGCTCGCGCGTATCTCAAGCGTCGCGGGGTGACTGACGCCACGCTCAAGGCCTTCCGGCTTGGCTGCGCCCCCGACGGATGGGACGGGTTGATTCGGGCGGCCGCACAGAGTCGCATCCCCCTTGAGCTCTTAGAGGAAGCCGGGGTGATCCTCAAGGGTGCGCGCGGTCCGATTGATCGGTTTCGCCAGCGGCTCATTTTTCCGATCCACGATGTGCGGGGTCGTGTGGTGGGGTTTGGCGGCCGAAGCCTCGCCGGCCAGGAACCCAAATACCTGAATAGTCCGGAGACCTCGGTCTACAGCAAGGGCAAACACCTCTTTGGGCTGGCGCAGGCCAAGGAGGCGGTGGTGAAGGCCAAAGCGGCAATTGTCGTCGAGGGCTATTTTGATTGTGTCGTCCTCTGGCAATGTGGGTTGACGCACGTGGTCTCGCCGCTTGGGACCGCCTTCACGCCAGAGCAGGCGCGTCTCTTATCACGGTACACCGATTCCGTGATCTTGGCGTTTGATGCGGATGCGGCCGGGGAGGCCGCGTCGCTGCGCGGGATTGATGTCCTGATGGAAGCCGGGTTCCACGTCCGAGTCGCCCAGCTGCCGGTGGGGATCGATCCCGATGAGTTGGTCCAGTCCTACGGCACCACGGCCTTTGAGCAGGTATTGGAGAAGAGCTTGGGTCTCATGGAGTTCCTCCTTGCCTGCGCGAAGAAGCGGTATGCCATTCACGATGCCGAAGAGAAAGTGCGGGCCGCGCAGTTTATCCTGCCGACCATCGCGAAGGTTCCCAACGCGATGCTCCGGGTGGAATACCTGCGGGTGCTGGCGGATCGTCTGGGCCTGGACGAGCGGGCGGTCGCGGAAGAGCTTGAGAAAGTGCAACCCCGGCGGCTGGAAGATGCTCCCGGGAGCGGGCGGCGCCATTCGGTGCAAGGGGCCGAACGATTGCTGACGGCGTTGATTCTCGATCATCCCGCGCGATGGGACGCGGCGCGCAGGGAGCAGGTGGCTGACCAGATCAGCGATGGCCGCTTGCGGCACATCCTGGCGATGGTGTCTGAGTTACAGGCCGCCGGACACACCCCAACGCCCGCGCAACTGATCTCGCGGTTGGCCGACGCGGAGGCGTCCTCGTTAGTCTCCGAACTCGTCCAATCGGCGCAGTCGGTGCCTCATCCGGATGACGCGTTTCGAGAATGCCTGGGACGGGTGCGAGCGGACGCCCAGAAGCGCAAGCTTTCGCAGTTGCGGGAACAGATCCGCACCGCCCAACAGTTTGGCCATGAGGACGAAGTGGCACGGCTGCTGACGACCTATCAACGCTTGGTCAAGCCACATGAAGCCGCGACTTATGGAGCGAAGCGCCCGCCACAGAACATGGCGGGTCCGCGAAGCAAGTTGGCGGAAACGTAAGTCTGTTGGCTGAATGTGGTCCCACACCCAGCGGTGGCTTCGCATAGGCTCGCGGCATCGACCGGGTGTGCGGGGTGCAATTCAGCTTACTACTTTGACTATACCGCTGGGTGTGGGGTTCTGCGCCAAAGGCGGATCCGCCTCTGGCGGAAATTCGCCCCGCCGCTTTGCTTCGCAAAGCGAAGCTGGCGGGGCTCATTGAAGAAAGGGAAAGCGAATGGGCTCCGGGTTGCGTAAACCGATCAGTGAACGGCTCGCACGGGTCATCATGATCGGGCGGGACAAAGGTCGCTTGACCTATGAGGAGCTCAATAACCTCCTCCCCGAAGACGTGGCTTCGCCGGAAGAGATCGATGAGCTGTTGACCCTCCTGGGCAAGGAGCACATCGAGATCGTCGACAAACCCACCGAGAAACCGGCGCGCAATCATGCGGAGGATCGCGAGGAGGCCGAGCAGGAGGAGCCGGAAGTCCAGCGCCTCAAACAGCTGGATGATCCGGTCAAGATGTACCTGCGGCAGATGGGGCAAATCCCGTTGCTGACGCGGGAACAGGAGCTGGCGTTGGCTCAGAAGATTGAGGCGGCGGAACTGGCGTTTCGGGACCGCGCCCTGAAGCTGCCCTTCATCCGACGGGAGTTGCTCTTTCTCACCGATGCCTTGATCGAGGGGCGGCTCAACCCCGAAGACTACGTCAAAGACGACCCGAACCTCCGACGGGAAGATCTGGTGGCGCAATTGGTGAAGTTGCGCAGGCGACTGCGCGCCATCCGGGCGCGGACGAGGGTGCGCAAGCTCTGCGAGGACTACCATCTGACGATCCAGGCAATCGAGTGGATCGTGGAACGGCTGGAGCAATACCTGCGGGCCGTGGATACGACGATGCGCCAGCTGGTGCAGCTCAAACGCTCGCGGCACCGAGGGACCATCGCGAAACGACGCCGGTTGCTCAAGCAGCGACAGGAGCAGTTGCGCTTGCTGGGCGGAAAACTCGATCAAATGCGCATCACCCTGAAGGACATCCACCAGCTTGAATACGACTACACGCGCGCGAAGAAAGCCTTGGTCGAAGCCAACCTCCGGTTGGTCGTCAGTATTGCGAAGAAATACACCAACCGCGGCTTGTCGTTCCTTGACCTCATTCAGGAAGGGAACATCGGCCTCATGAAGGCGGTGGAGAAGTTTGAGTACCGCCGGGGCTATAAGTTTTCCACCTACGCAACGTGGTGGATCCGCCAAGCGATCACCCGCTCGATCGCCGACCAGGCCAGGACGATCCGCATCCCCGTCCATATGACCGAGACCATCAACAAACTGGTCCGCGTGTCCCTGGCGATCGTGCAGGAGACGGGGCGCGAGCCGACCCCTGAGGAAGTCGCCAAGGCCACCGGGATCCCCGTCGATAAAGTCCGCGGGATCTTAAAGATCGCCCAGGAGCCGATCTCGCTGCAGACCCCCATCGGCGAAGATGGCGACACGCATTTTGGCGACTTCATTGAGGATAAACGGGCGATCTCCCCGGCGAACGCCACCGCGTATAGCATGCTGAAAGAGCAAATCGAAGAAGTGCTCACCAGTCTGTCGGACCGGGAACGGCAGGTGCTGCTCCTGCGGTTTGGGTTACATGATGGATGCCCCCGCACGCTGGAAGAGGTGGGGAAGATGTTCAACGTGACCCGGGAACGCGTGCGGCAGATTGAGGCCAAGGCCCTGCGCAAGTTGCGTCATCCCACACGCAGTCGCCGGCTGCGGAACTTCTTGGAATTGACGTTTGCGCAAGAAAAAGGATACACCGTCTGAGTACGGAATGGGGAATGCGGAGTGTGGAATGCGGAATGAAACTCTGGACACTCCGAACCCCCTGCCCGCCCCTTGGACGATGGGGCAGGCGGGCGCACTCCGAATTCCGCACTCTGCACTTAAAAGGGGCCGGTAGCTCAGTGGTAGAGCAGCTGGCTCATAACCAGTTGGTCGGAGGTTCGACTCCTCCCCGGCCCATTTGAGTGAGGGAGGAGTCGAAGGGAGCCGCGACTTC
>CAYJTP010000078.1:0-4860 GCA_964373175.1 uncultured Planctomycetales bacterium | reverse complement strand
GAGAAATTTTTGCTGTTTCAGAAAATTTACTCTTGACGTTTGAGCAACCCTGTGCAACACTACTGGTAACATGGAATGTCGGTAGTCGGTTACGTCGCCCGTGTCGTAGTTCGGTGACGTCATTCATCTACAAACACCTTTCACGAACTACGTCACCGATTGACGAGACGGGCCGCGTCACCGAAAAACCGATTACCGTAAACTACAGGAAGGAGCCTAGATGCCTGTTGCCATGAGAAGCGCTCGGAGTCGAACCAAGTCTGGAGTCGTTCCTGTCGATGTCGCCAAAACGATCGGGGGGCGACTTCGCGCCTTGCGAAAAGCCCAAGATGTCACCATGGTTGAGCTGGCGAAGACCTCAGGCGTGGATGCCGCCACCATCTCCCGGATTGAGACTGGCCGGATGACCGGGACCTTAGAGTGCCACACGAAGCTGGTTCGTGCGCTGGGGGCTAAACTCACCGAGCTCTACGCAGGCATCGAGGAGGCGCAGGCTAGGCGGGCGGTGACTGTTCAGCCGCGCTCAGGACGCACTGACGTCTACGTCCACCAAGCAGGGAAGTCCTCGATGGCGATGCTCACCACCGAGGTCCTCACGAAGAAACTCATGCCGGTGCTGATGACGATCGAGCCCGGAGGGAGCACCCATAAAGAGGAAGCGAAGGTGGGAACCGAGAAGTTTATCTATGTCTTAGAAGGGGAACTTGAGGCCAAGGTGGGGGAGGACCGTCACCAGCTCAAGCGGGGCAGCACGCTCTATCTCGAGGCTTCACTTCCGCACACTCTGCGCAACCCTGGCTCTAAAGTCGCCCGCTGCCTCGCCGTGACGACTCCGCCAGCGCTGTAAGGAAAAGCCTCAATGAGAGAGCTAGCGAAGGGAACGCAAGGCCTGGTGTTGCTGGGGCTTGCGGATCACCCGAAGGATCAGGAGCTGTTCGCCTGCACGACGGTAGAAGGCCCGGAATTCCCCGGAGGTCAGTTGCCAGAGTGCCGGGGTGAACCCGCGCAGTTTTTTGAGTTGGCCAAGGGGGACCTGTCCACACGCCAAGCGAACCAGATCAGCCTTGACTCGTTGGCGAAGATCAGAAGGAATGACGAGTAGGTCGCGTTCGGCGTGCTGGGTAAGGACGAGCTCAAGCGGCTTTGGCGCGCCGCTCATGCTCAAGGAATTCGCGCCAACTGACTACGCGCCCTGCGCGCACATCGGCTTCAGCTTCCGCAATCAGACGGCGGAACGCGGGGCTATACTCAAATGCCAGTTCTTCAACCCCGTCTTCGGTCAATGGGATGAGGGCAGCGGAGGGCTTGCCGTGAAGCGTGACCACGATCGGGGTGCCTTTTCGGACCTCTCGCAACAGGCTGTTCGCGCGATTCTTCAATTCCACAGTGTTGACGGTTCTCATCGGTTCCTCCTCACTCAATATAGCTCGTTTTCTGGCTATTTCAACTATAGCCGAAGCCGCAGGCGGTGTCAAGAACACAGGGCGTTTCGTGACCGGCAAGTGGGCGCAAAGCTCGCCCGCTGCCTCGCGGTCACGACGCCACCAGCGTTGTAATGAGACCAGAGACTAGAGACAAGAGACATGAGACTCAAGATACAAGATTTTAAGTGAAGAGGCTAACTTGATCGAACTATCCCCACGATGACCCTACTCCAGCACCACGTCCTCGCGCTTTCCCTAACCGCGCTCACGACGCTTGGACTCGGCTTGCTTGTATTCCTGGCTGACTCTAAGCGTCCCTTAAATAGAGTGTTTGGTCTTTATTCAATTTCTATTGCTTGGTGGGGTTTTACCGAGTGCTTTCTCACGACTTCAACCAACACACTAGTGGCAGAGTTTTGGAACGATTGGGAATGGATAGGTGCGAGTTTTATCGCACCCACGTTCCTTCACACGATTTTCCTAGTGACGGAGGAACGAGACAAGAAACAATGGGCTATTCTATTCTTCGGATACGTTGCTGGTGCGGTCTTCTCTGTGTTGAATGTATTTTTCCCTAATACAGTTACTCAAACCCCGCGCGGGGTTGCCTATACGAATTATTTCGGGGCGCTAACGCAGACTGGCTATTATCTTCCTGGGGTTTTCCTCGTCTTGGTGAACATTGGTCTAGTCAAGTTATGGTGCGCGTATAGAACTTTTATAGGACAAAAGAGAACTCAGCTGAAATTCCTCTTTTGGGGCTCGTTGATTGGCTACCTTGGTGGAAGTCCGGACTGGGCATTTGCATTCGGTTTTTATATACCTGTCCTGAATCCGTTTGGGATATACGGCATTCCATTCTATTCAATTGCGACAACCTATGCGGTGCTTCACCACAGGTTATTTGACGTCAATCTCGTAATCAGAAAAAGTCTCGTCTACTCCATCCTCGTCAGTAGTTTAACCATTGGATACTTTGGGTTGGTGTATGCGGTGGAAAGACTCTTCCAGATGACGTTTGGCTATCATTCGGTTTGGCTGTCCTTGGCGGCGTTTGCGTTGATGGCGCTGGCGTTTCAGCCGCTGAAGATTGGGATTCAGCGAATGGTTGACTGGTTGCTGTTTCGGGCGCCGCACGAGGAGCTCGTCAGGCGAATGGAGCGGTTCGAGCAAGAAACGCGCCAGACCGAGAAACTCAAGGCCGTGGCGACCTTGGCGGCCGGGATGGCGCATGAGATCAAGAACCCACTCTCGTCGATCAAGACGTTCGCCGAGTATCTGCCGGAAAAATACGACGATCCCAGTTTCCGAGAGAAATTCGCGCGGATCATCAGCCAAGAGGTCGGGAAGATCAACGACCTGGTCCAGCGCCTGTTAGATTTCGCCAAGCCCAGTCAACCGCAGAAACAACCTGTGCGCTTGTCCAACCTGATCGATGAAACCGTTGAATTCCTCCAAGGTACACTCTTGAGCAAACACATTGAAGTCGTCCGGGCCTACACGAGAGACGATGAAGTATCTGTGGACCCCGCCCAGATGAAGCAAGCATTCCTCAACGTGCTCCTCAACAGCATCGAGGCGATGGATCATCAAGGCTGCATTACCATCACGACGGTCTTGGAAAACGAGCATCTTGAAGTCATCGTCGCGGACACGGGTCCAGGGATCCCTAAGAAAGAGCTTCCGCATGTGTTCGATCCGTTTTACACGACCAAACTAACCGGCACCGGGCTCGGGTTGTCGGTCGTCCACAGCATCGTCCAGGAGCACGGCGGGCGCGTGGCGATCGACAGCGACACGGGCCGGGGCACGACGGTGCGGATTCAGCTTCCAATTCCTGAGACACGAGACAAGAGACATGAGACAAGAGACTGAGTTGCGGTGTTCGGTTGGCGGTATTCGGTCACGCGGCCCGTTTCGTAGTTCGTCTTTCGGGAACGTGAAATGGTAAACGATCTCAAGCGAGTGGTGAGTTTCAACGATCTTGATGTGTACCGAGCGACGTACAACGCTGCTATCACAGTTATGACACAAGTTGTCCCAAAGCTTCCGCAGCGGGAACGCTACGACCTAGGAGATCAGTTATCACGTGCCTCGAAGGCCATCCCTCGACTGATCGCCGAAGGATACGCCAAGCGTCACCAACGCCACGGATTTCAGAAATATCTCGATGATGCGATGGCCGAAGCGAACGAGCTGGTCGTCAGCCTGTGTCAATGTCGGGACCTCTATGCCACGTACATAGACCGAAAACTGTGTGAGCAACTGATTGATGCCTACGATAAATCTGGACGTCAGTTATTCCTTCTCGCTCGAGCCTGGGACCAGTTCAAACCGCGCCGACGAACAACGTCACCGAATGACGAAACGGGCAGCGTCACCGACAACCGAACTACGCTCAACGCAACACGGACGGCATAAAACGGGAGGCTTTGATGGCGAAACTGCGCATCTTAGTCGCGGATGACGAAGAGGGGATTCGCGAGTCGTTACGGCTGATCTTGGGGGAGGCGTATGAGCTGGTGTTTACGGGAGATGGGCAGGAGACGCTTTCGAAATTGACCACGGAACGCTTCGACCTCGTGCTGCTCGATATCAAGATGCCCAAGCTCGATGGCCTTGAAGTCATGAAGCGACTGAAACAACAGCAGGTCTTTGTGCCGGTGCTCGTCCTGACCGCGTATCAGAGCGTCGAGCTTGCGAAAGAAGCGGTCAAGCTGGGTGCGCTCGACTATCTGCCCAAACCGTTTGAGCGAGAACAGATTGTCCAAGCGGTCCGGGACAGCACGAAAGCACCAAGCACCAAATCCCAAGCACCAAACAAGCACCAATGACCGAAGTTCCAAGCACCAAACAACGCTTTGACCTTGAGGAGCGGACGCTGGAATTCGCAAAACGGATCATCCGGTTATGCAAGCAGGTCAATCACAATCGGATCAGTGGTGAGATTGTGAGTCAGCTTGTTCGGGCGAGCGGCTCGGTTGGCGCGAATTATCGGGAAGCGAATGAATCCTTGAGCAGAAAAGACTTTGGCCATCGAATCAGGATTGCGCGAAAAGAGGCCAAAGAAGCCTATTATTGGCTGCAACTCTTGGAAGAAGCCTCAGCCGAGCTGGCCAACAATACCCATGAGCTGCAACAAGAGGCGTTAGAGCTCAGGAGTATCCTCTCATCCATCGCGAAACAGACCAGTTAGTTTGGAATTTGGTGTTTGGTGCTTGGAATTTGTTTGGGATTTGGGATTTGGAACTTGGAATTTCTCACTTTTGGAAAAGCCGTTTGAGCGGGAGCAGATTCTCAGTGCCATCCGAGGGGTTGTGGCTCGTCGGTAAGAGGCTTGCGCGCGGTCGGACAGTGTGATATCTTACTAAGTAAGACAAAGTCACATGAAGCCACAACTTACGGAGCGAAAGCGCCCGCCAGAAGGCTTGGCGGG
>CAYJTP010000077.1:0-4973 GCA_964373175.1 uncultured Planctomycetales bacterium | reverse complement strand
ATGGAATCCGAGGGACGCGCATCGACTTCTTCCAGCGCCCCCTCTTTCGTCTGAATGACGAGCTTCGCAAAGAAGGTGTTAAACTCGAGTTTGTTGATGATAATCCGCGTGAGCTTCGCCCCCAGCTGGATGATCGCGTTGCGCAAGAGATCATGCGTCAGGGGCCGCGGCGGCTGGATCCCGCTGATCTTCATTTTGATCGCCGTCACTTCGGAGATTCCAATGATGATCGGTAGCAGCCGATTCCCCCCGCATTCCTTGAGGACAATGACCTGCTCCCCGCGCCGCTCATCGATGCGGATCTTGCTGACTTCCATTTGTACGAGTCCGTTGCCGGATGGAACGTCCATCAGACCCTCCTCACACATCCATGATAGTTCAATGCTATCACGCCGCTCGAGGCACTGTCAACCCGCTCGACTTCGCTCAGGGTTGATCCTGAGCAAGCGAAGCGCGTCGAAGGATCAACCCCGCCCCCATTCCCTCAAGCCGGAACGAACATGAGAAACGGACCATCTCGTCGACGGCGTTTTGTGATTCCAACCCTGGTCGTCAGATGATCCGAACAGGGTATGTCGTCGTGCACAAAAAATCGCTAGTCGCTTTTTGTCGGGTTCGCTACAATGGATCTGTTTCATGGTCAGAGAGTCGAGCTCCTGCGAGGACGCATGCGGTGGATGAGAATGACGGTGGGGCTTGGACTCAGCCTTGGGCTGGTGCTCACCCAGGCCACGCCCGTGCGCGCAGCTGAGGAATCATCGACTCGCCTCTGCCCGATCTGCCACCGAGCAAACGATCCGCACACCCGCTACGCTGAACAGGCGGGAGCGACGTTGGTGCGCGGGGCGACCAATGCGCTCTTTGGCTGGACCGAGTTACTGCTCCAATCCCGAGAAGAAGTGGAGAAAAGCGGGAATCCCTTCGTCGGGGTTGGGAAAGGCGTCAGCGCCGCAGGGAGGCGAACCGTGCTCGGATTTGGGGAGCTCCTGACGTTCTGGGTCCTCAAAGGCAAGCACGGGTCCCCTCCCATGATCACAGACTGTCCCATCTGTATGTCCGCTACCCAACAGAGCAAACGCCCTCACCCACAAGGCGCCCCAAAGACGCCCACGCCCTAACCGGCTCATCGAAGAGCTTCGGGGGCTTCCCGGACTGAAGATCATCTCACACATCCGCTTCTCCATTGAGGTCTGCGTTTCCTCTTGACAGCCCTCACAACAGTTTGTTAGGCTACCGCTGACAATTGAGTGCTCTTCGGGTTCTTCGCCTAAGGGCGAAGGCAAAAGGGAAGCCCGTGACCTGCCTGCCGCGCATACGCACGGCGCAGGCAGGAAGTCGGGCGCGGACCCGCCGCTGTAACCCCAGTGTCAGGTCCCTAGCTGAAGGCCACGCCCCGCACTAATTTCGCACGAAATTAGTGCGGGGAGGAAGGCGCTAGGGAGGGGGGAGCCAGAAGACCTGCCCGAAGATTGAGGCGTCTTGCGAAAGGCGCAAGACTCTTCACCGAACGCTTCGTGGAGCGAGTCGAGGGTGAAGGAAACTGGGACTTTCCCCGACGAAACCCGTCGGGGTTTTTTGTTCCCTCAGGCACTCGCTCCCAACCGCCCGTCGGGCAGGAGGGAGCTCATGCAGTGGAAGTGGATCGCCGTTACGGTCTTGCTGGGGCTTTGGCTGCCAGAGCCAGCTTGCGCAAGCGACCAGTCCTCCCCGGTTGAACTCAAACCCGTCCTTGTCAGCCCTCGCCGAATTCCTGGTTTGTCTGTCGACGTCTCGGCGTTCCCTGGCAATGCGACCGTCATCACAGCCGATGACATGGCGCAAGCCCACGCGACGACCGTGCAAGACGCGCTCGCCCGCGCCGAAGGGGTCATACTCTTTGACCAACAGGGTTTTGGACTGGCCTCCGACGGCACCCTGAATCTGCGTGGCATGATGAATAGTTCACGGACGAATACCCTCGTGCTGCTCGACGGCGTGCGACAGAATCGCATCACCGGGGATGAGGTCCACTGGCAGAGCATCCCGCTTGAGGATGTGGAGCGCATCGAAATTCTCCGAGGGGGCGGCGGGTTGATCTACGGAGAAGGGGCGCTGGCGGGTGTCATCAACATCGTCACCAAGAAGGACGCCGTCAAGGCGCTGGAAACCGAAGACGGCTTTGAGGTAGGGTCCTTCGGCTGGCAGAAGTATCACACCGCCGCAAGAGGACGGGTCCATCCATTCACCTACGGCATCAGCTATGTCAGGCGGTTGGTGGATGGGTACCGGGAATCATCCTGGTCGCGTGGCACAACCCTCGATCTCCACATGGGCGTTGAGATCACCCCACTGCTGACAGGGCACGTCAACGTCCTCCATAGCGAGGATGTCACGGCATTCCCTGGAGGTCTGACGCTTGCCCAGGTTGAACAACGACGCCGACAAGCCGGGTCGTTTCATGGGTTCAACAACAATACAATCGATCAGGTGTCGCTTGATGCGGTGCTTGGGCCGTGGAAGGGTTTGTCGGGTGTTGTCAACGTCTTTTGGCGGCGATGGGTGCAGACGTCTGAGGATTCGATTCAGTTCAATGCCTTCACGATCACCCCCTCGAGGGGACTCTCCATGCGGACCAACTATGAATGGATTGGTCCTGCCATCAAATCCCTCACGGTGAGCGGCCTTGAGCTGATGGAGGACAAGGCGACGACCGGTGACCGCGATGCGTTTCCTGGTCCGGATAACGAATCAAACCGCTCGGGCTACGGCCTCTATCTCGAACACACCCTGACCTGCTGGGATCGGCTGTCCCTCATCAGCGGACTGCGGTTGGACAAGTTTCGGTATCAGGAAGCCATCAGTTCACCGAGTTTTGAAGGGACCCTCCGGTTTCAAGGGTTTAGTCCAAAAGCGGGCCTGACCTATGTGCTGGTCCCCAACCGGGTTGATCTCTTTGCCTCCTACAGCCGCCCGTTCAAGGCGCCGAACGTCGATGACTTCACGGCCCGAGTCCCCGATTTTGCTGGGAACGTCGACTTGAAGCCTCAACAGGCGAACACCACCGAACTGGGGACCCGCATCACCAACGCCCCGCTCAGTGCAGACGTGACGTGGTTCTACACCACGGTGGACGATGAGATCCTGTTCAACCGCCTCTCCTTTCAGAATCAAAACTTCGATACCCGTCGCACGGGCGTGGAGCTCGGCACGCGGCTTGAGCTGCCGGATCAACTGCGCGCGTATGTCAACTACACGGTGGTAGATGCGGAGTTCCGAAAAGGGAGGTTTGCCAGCAACACCATCCCTGGGACGCCCACGCATCTGTTGAATGCGGGGGCCGGTTTCTCACTGGTCAAAGGATTCTGGATCGACCTCGAGTGGCAACTCGTGAACGACTTTTACCGGATTAACGACTTCAGTAACATCCTCCCCAAAGCGGATAACTACGGAGTCTTGAACCTCAAGCTCGAGTATGAGAATCCGACCGTCCGGATGTTCTTGAAGATCGAAAACCTCACGAACGAGGAATACGTGAGCTTCCAATCCAGCAATGCCTCAAACCTCCTCGGAGCGGGGGAAAGTCCTTCGCCCCCGACGACCTTTGTGGGCGGTGTGACCCTGAAGTTTTGAGGGAAGGCCACTTTACTCACCAATGGCCATTCGCTATAATGTGTTCACGAATTGTCATCTGGTCAAGGAGGTTTCAATGGATGTGAACGAACCGCGCCAGTCGTCAGGGATGGTCTACGGGCTTCTCGCACTTGGGGTGTTGGCACGCCTGATGCCTCACCCGCCTAACGTCACGCCGCTCACGGCGCTCGCGCTCTTTGGGGCTGCCCGTCTTTCCAAGCGGTGGGCGATTGTCCTGCCACTAGCCACCGTCGTCATCAGCGATCTCTTCCTTGGTCTGCATGACGTGATCCTGTTCACATGGTCCGGGTTTGCCATCACCGGCTTGCTTGGGTTGTGGCTTCGCCATCACCCCAGCTTGACGCGGGCGGGCTGGACGGCGCTTGCCGGCTCCACCATCTTCTTCCTCATCACGAACTTCGGCGTCTGGCTCCTTGGCGAGGGTGGCCTGATGTATCCCAAGACGCTCGAGGGGTTGTGGCAGTGCTACATCGCTGCCCTGCCCTTCTACCGCAACGCCCTCGCTGGGGATTTTGTGTTCACGCTGGGCATGTTTGGGCTGTACGCGTGGCTGACACGAACCCACGCGATTGCCAGCCCCGCCCAATCCCACTAGCCTCCTCACCGTCAGCCCTTGGATGGCGCAACAAGCCATCGTCGGATGGTATCTGTTCTTCCTGGGTCTTGCCACAGGCGCGACGATCCTGGCCATGACGGCGTATTGGGCTGTGTCACCCCGATGGCTGCGGTGGTGGTTACTCGCCAGTGGCCTGTTCGTCCTCAGTCGCTACGTCACGATGACGCTCTTTGCCACTAGCCCAAACCCGCAACCCTTTTGGGGTCTTCGACGCTGTTGGTTCGCCACCACCGTCGGTCTCACATGTCCGAGCGCCGTCGCACTGGATCAACTGGTCCGCCACCCGGCCATGTCCCCGACCAAACTGATGCGATGGCTCTCCCCGTTTTTCGTGGGGTATGCCATCGTGCTGCTCTTTGGGCCGATGGAGCTAACACTAGATCCCATCGTGGGGATGAAACCTCACCTCGTGGGGTGGGGACGAGGGCTCCTGACTGGGACCGAAGGGCTCTTCGTGATCGGGTTCTTGTGGGTGGGGGCGCAGGTCTTGAGCAAGCTTCCGTCCCGCCGAATCCGTATCGCACTCCTTGGCCTCATGATCGCCGAGGGCTACCTCGGACTGGATGGGCTCCTGGTAGCCCTTGGCCGGGGCCATCACCCGTTTTTGTGCTCCGAGATCTTCGCGCTCATGGCCATCTGGTTTGCTTTGGATACCGCACGCCACAGTTCTCTCTAAGAGTCCATTTCAAAACGTTCGATGTCGCTGATGGTCGCTGATATCCACGCT
>CAYJTP010000076.1:0-5043 GCA_964373175.1 uncultured Planctomycetales bacterium | reverse complement strand
TCCACTCGCTTAATACCACCGGGCAACCCCAGCTCTTCAGCGATGTCACCCTCGCAGCCGGCAGCAACGTCACCCTCACCCAAGCCGGACAAACCATCACCGTGGCCGCACCGAATGCAGGCACTGGGGATATCACGGCGGTGACGGCGGGAGTGGGATTGACCGGGGGTGGAGATTCCGGTGACGTCACCCTGGACGTGGGTGCGGGCACCGGGATCATCGTCGCGGCCGATGTAGTGAGTGTCGACGTCGGGACGACGGCGAATAAAATCGTCCAGCTGGATGCCAATGCGAAACTACCAGCCGTGGACGGTTCTGCATTAACCAATCTCAACGCATCTCATCTTGTGAGCGGGACGGTGGATGATCAACGGCTCTCCGCCAACGTGTCGCTTCTCGGTCAAGCCATCGAGTCCTCGGAAATCACCGACAAGACGATCGTGGCTGGCGATACCGCGGATACCTTCCTGACGGCTGGAAGTGGGGCGACCGTGACGAAGACCGTTTCCTCCTGGCAGGTGAGCGCAACCGGAACCGGCGGCGATATCACCGCCGTCACGGCCGGGGCCGGTCTCACCGGAGGCGGCACGACGGGGGACGTCACGCTCGATGTCGGCGCCGGGACCGGGATCGTCGTGGCGGCCGATGCGGTGAGTGTCGACGTCGGCACGACCGCCAACAAGATCGTCCAGCTCGACGCGAACGCCGAGCTCCCGGCCGTCAGTGGGGCAAACCTCACGGCCCTGCCGCTGCATGCCAGCACCCATCAGCCGGGGGGCAGTGATGCGCTGCCCACTGCGGCGGCCGTGAGCATCGGCTCGGCCAACAGCGCCGGGACCTCCACGAGTCTCGCGCGGGCGGATCATGTCCATCAAGGGGTCCACTCGCTTAATACCACCGGGCAACCCCAGCTCTTCAGCGATGTCACCCTCGCTGCCGGCAGCAACGTCACCCTCACCCAAGCCGGGCAAACCATCACCGTGGCCGCAGCAAGCGCGCCGACTGGAAATAACGTGACGGACTTCGCGTCGAACTCCATCGCCATCAGTAATACGGCGGATACCACGCTCTCATCGGTGACGATCACGAAATCGCAAGCGACCTCTGCACTCCTGATCACGGCAACCGTGCAGCTCAATCAGTCAAGCGGCAACAATGCTATTGACGTGAAGCTGTTTCGAGGCCCAAACCAGCTCGATGCAAGCTATCAAGCCCAGATCGGAGGAGGTGGTGGAAACATCAAGCTACTCCCGGTGAGTCTCCACACGTGGGATACCTCAGGGGCAGGGACGTACACGTTTACCCTGAAAGCCAAAGCGGACGGCACTGGAACGACGGCCACCGTGCGTCGGCTGACGGTAGTTGAACTGTTATAAGAGTGACGATGGGGGCTCTGGGAAGAGTCAGGATCTTAACGTGGGGGTTCTGTGCCTTCGGAACGGCATTGGTGATGGCGAGCTCATCGGTCGCGGAGGCACAACAAGCTCAAGACACGTCTCCGAAGACGGTGCAGGAATGGCTCATGCGAGAGCACCGGTTCTTGCGATGCTACCTGGCGGTGGTGCAACAAGCCACGCACGATTATATGTACGACTACAAGACCCCCGCCCTGCTGATACCGGTCACCATCGATCTCTTTACCGGCTATGTCGCGCGCCCATCCATGAGATGGAGCAAGGCGTGCTCTACGAGACCTTGCGGCCGCATCTGACGTCGGAGGAGCAGCTTCAGACGCTGCATCTGCTTGAAGTTGAGCAACGAGAGCAGGTCGACAGCGTCAAGAGCTGGCAGCGTGAGCTCGTGCAGGTGGAGCGCGGCAAGCGCACGCTCTCCGAGGTGGCGACCGACACGATTGACTATCTCGGGCCGTCATCTGGTGTTGCAAGAAGAACGCCTCTTTCCACTCTTAGATTTGTTGACGCCTGCGGAACACGCCAAGATCCTCAAGGCTCTGGAGCAGATTGAGCGAAGCCAGCTTGGCCCCAGGTGGCGGGCGCGCTATGAGCAGTTGTTGGCCTCCATTGAAGAGCAGATTAAAGCCATCGCCGGACGGATCTGGTAGGCGAGGAAGACCCGCCGGCGATGCTTGACAAGCAAGGGAGCGTATGTTACCGTCAACGCGTTGATGCGCGAAGTGCGCCAAGGAGTGTGTGGAGCCGAACGACCACCAGATGAGGAAAGGATGAGGCGATTCATGCAACGGGCAACGTTCTGGATCATTGGGGCAGGGCTCACCGGAGCAGCGTTGATGCTCGTTCTCCAGGCGCAGGAGCGTCAAACCGGCGCACCAGCCTCCGCACAAAAGCCGGCGGCAACTCCCTCAGCCGCTTCGGGTTCTGAGAAAATTGCGTTTACCTTTCCCGATGAGGACCAGATGCGCCAATTTGCCCAACTGTGGCAGCAGCGCCAGGCGACCCTCACCAAGATGGCGGTCCTGCAAGACTATTTTACGCAAGAGCAAACGGCGCTGGCTGATCAAAACAAACAGTTGCTCTCCACGTACAATCTGGATGTGAGCAAGAACTACACCTTGGACACCGATCGCAAGGTCCTCGTCGAGCGGGAAGCCCCGCCTGAACAACCTGCACAACCCGGTCAGCCGCAAAACCAGCCGCAGCCTCTGACTGGATCAAAACCCTAGCCAGGGTATCTGGATCGGGGTATCGGGTCATCAGGATATCGGGAAATCAGGGTGTGGCAAGACAGTTCATCCCGATATCTCTGCTCGAAGCGCGACCACACCCATTCTTCCTGATCACCAGATCTCCCGATCACCTCATCCCCTGATTTCCCGATCTCCCGATTCCCTGATGCCCTGATTCCCAGATCGCCTGACCCCCAATACCCCGGATACCCTGATCCCCTGATTTTCCACCCGAACAATTGACAGCGACGAGCAGTTGTGTTACGGTGGGTGAGACGTAAAATGTTCTTTGCAGGACGGGCCGTTCTGCTTTTTTTCTTGTCCACTTGAGAAAGCGCTTTCTGAACTTCTTGACCGTTTGCGTCGATTCTTGGTGGTCGGTACTGGGACCGTGGGAGCGAACGTGAGACGACCGCGTCATCCTTCTCATGCCTTAGCGCTCGGCGTGGCCAGCCTCCTGGCGACGTATGCCAGCCTCCCCTCACCTGGTGAGACCCGGTCGGTTCGTCCTATCGAGTGGTCCCCCCCCTCCGACACGCAAACGGAAACCCCGACCATCCCCAGCAGCACAACCCTTTCCACCAAAAGCTCATCGGCTCCCAGGAAGTCCAAATCGACCAGCACGGGGGCACCCTTGTATACGATCAAGCAAGTGACTAACACCCCCGCCTCGCAATTTTCAGGGGTGAGTGCCCTGAGCTCTGATGGGCGTTACCTGCTCATCAATTCAACGTGCGATCTACAGCCTGGGGGAAGCTGCGCACTACCTGACACGTTCTTGTTCCAGGTGTTCTTGTACGATCGACTCACCAACACGTTTGAGCAAATCACTGATCGGTCAGGGGGATCTGATCGTGGCCTGGCGATGTCCGCGGATGCCAGCAAAGTGGCGCTTCGTTCCCAAGATAACCTAGCCCCGCCAGACGATACCGACGGCACCTTTGAGCTGTTCCTGTGGGATCGCGTCTCAGGCTTCCAGCGGATCACCAGCTCATCCCGCGATGTCGAAGATTATGCCGCGCTCAGCGCCGACGGGACAAAGTTAGTATTCATCGGGGCAGGGAATTATGATCCTTTGGGGGACAACGCCGACGGCGTCCATGAAGTCTTCTACTACCCGGTCGGGGCTTCCTTGGACAAGATCCGTCAGCTGACCAATGGCATTAATGACCCCTTCGGAAACATACAGGTGAGGATCAGCGCCGACGGACGGTGGATCGCCTTTACCACTTACAGTAATACGGTCATCCCCAACCCGGAGCACAGCGGCGATATTGTGAAGATGGATCTCGCCCCGGATCCACCGGTGAGAGACTGGTATACTTCGTCAACGCGCTGTCCGTCGACGCCCTGTGACACGCGCGAGCCATCCCTGAGTCGGGATGGCCGGACACTCGCGTTCCGGTCCAACGCCTGGCTGGTCCCAAACCCTCCGAATAACGATTATAGCTACGAGCTCTTCGTCGCGATCGTTGGAAGCGTTTTTGCGCAGCGCACCAACATGATCCCCCCGAGGCAAATCTTCTATCCCCTCGTTGATGACTCAGG
This sequence comes from uncultured Planctomycetales bacterium, assembly GCA_964373175.1. GTDB lineage: Bacteria > Omnitrophota > Gorgyraeia > Aquiviventales > Aquiviventaceae > CAYJTP01. The sequence continues at coordinate 851 of CAYJTP010000076.1, read as the reverse complement.
ACAGAAGATCGTGGTGACCTCAAACGCCAATCTTGATTCGTCGGTTGGCAATCCTGAATTCAATTTTGAAGTCTTCCTGTGGCATGAAACGACCCAAAGCTTTCAGCAGGTGACCAGCTCCGTGGCCCCCACTTCCTCACACGCGAATCGGTCTCCCCTGATCAGTGGCAATGGTCGGATGATTGCCTTTGTCTCCTCCCTCAATCTTGATCCTGCCGTGGGCAATACGGATGGCAGCGAAGAGGTCTTCCTCGCCCTTCCTCCAAACCAAGCGCCGGTCCTGAATCCCATTGGCGATCGGACAGGCGCGGAAGGTAGCCTACTGACGTTTACTGTTACCGCCTCGGATCCGGATGGCGACTCGATGACCTTGTCAGCGACGAATCTCCCCAGCGGCGCCCTGTTCACTGACAATGGAAGCGGCACCGGCACGTTCACCTGGACCCCGTCCTACACCCAAGCCGGAACCTACTCAGGCGTCCACTTTCAGGTCACGGATAGTTTCAACGCCACCGACTCCGAGGACATCACGATCACCGTCACGAACACCAACCGCGCCCCGACCGCCAACAACCAATCGGTGAGCACCAACGAGGATACTCCAACCGCCATCACGCTCACCGCCTCAGATCCGGATGGTGATCCCTTGACCTACGCGATCGTCACGCAACCCACCCACGGCAGCTTGAGCGGCAGTCCCCCGAGTGTTACCTACACTCCGAGTGCCAACTACAACGGTGCTGATGCCTTCACGTTCAAGGCCAACGATGGCACCCTCGACAGCAACACCGCAACTGTCAGCCTCACGATCACCGCCATCAACGATCCGCCGGTGGCCACCAACGATAGCT
>CAYJTP010000075.1:0-5112 GCA_964373175.1 uncultured Planctomycetales bacterium | reverse complement strand
CCGTGGTGACCAAAGACGCCACAGGGACTGCGCAGTGGACGAAAAAAGACTTGTTGGGACTGCGTGAGCTCTCGGCAGACGAAATCCGCCTCCTCCTCGCCACGGCGGAATCCTTCCGCGAAATTTCTCTTAGGCCCATCAAGAAGGTCCCGGCGCTTCGCGGGAAGACCGTCGTCAATCTCTTCTTTGAACCGAGCACCCGCACCCGCACGTCCTTTGAGCTGGCCGCCAAGCGGCTCTCCGCGGACATCGTCAACATCAGTGCGAGCGCCTCCAGCATCACGAAAGGCGAGACGATCCTCGATACGATCAAGAACCTTGAAGCGCTCAAGATTGACGTCGTTGTGATTCGGCACGCGGCCGCAGGCGTCCCGCATCTCATCGCCAAGCACGCCTACGCCTCGGTCATCAACGCCGGCGACGGAGCGCACGAGCACCCGACACAGGCCCTGCTGGATCTGTTGACCATCAAGGAAAAGAAGGGGCACATTGACCACCTGCGCGTGTCGATCATCGGCGATATTGCCCACTCCCGCGTCGCGCGGTCCAACATCTGGGGCTTGACCAAGCTCGGTGCCTCGGTGACGGTCTGCGGACCGCCAACGCTGATTCCACCTCACATTGAGGAGCTTGGGGTGCGAGTGACCTGGGATATTGAGCACGCGATTCGCGATGCCGATGTCCTCATGCTCCTGCGGATTCAGCATGAACGTCAGGAAGCGGCGCTTGTGCCGAGTCTGCGTGAGTATCGGTTGCGCTACGGGATTGACCGCGAGCGCCTTGCGCGCGCCAAGCCCGAGGTGCTGATCATGCACCCAGGGCCCATTAATCGGGGGGTTGAGCTGGATTCCAGTGTGGCGGACGGCCCCGACTCGGTCATCCTCGATCAGGTGACGAATGGTCTGGCCGTTCGCATGGCCGTGCTCTACCTTGTCTCCGGAGCCGCTAAGGTTGAGGAGCTTGGCAATGAGTCGTAAGCTGCTCATCGTCGGCGGACGGGTGATTGATCCGGCGACGAAACGCGACGGGCGATTCGACGTCTTGATCGGGGATGGCCGGGTCATTGACGTCCAGCCGAAGATCCCTGCGAGCGACGGGGTGGAGCTTCTCGATGCATCCGGGAAGCTGCTCCTGCCGGGTTTTGTCGATTTGCATGTGCACTTTCGCCAGCCAGGACGGGAAGACAAGGAGACCATTGAGACGGGTTCTCGGGCGGCCGTGAAAGGCGGATTCGTCGCGGTCTGTGCCATGCCGAACACCGACCCCGTCGTTGATCATGGCGGGGCGGTCGAGTGGGTGATCCAAGAAGCCAAGCGCGTGGGGCTCGTTGACGTGTTGCCGATCGGCGCCCTGACCAAGGGGGAGCGCGGGGAGGAGCTAACCGATTTCGGTGAGTTGTTTGACGCCGGCTGTGTCGCCCTCTCCGATGATGGCAAGCCGTTGCATCACAGCCTGCTCATGCGTCGGGCGCTTGAGTACTCGAAGGTGTTTGAGCGCCCCATTATCCAGCACGCGGAGGATCCGGTGCTTGCGGCCGGGGGGGTCATCCATGAAGGACGGGTCTCGACGATGCTGGGGCTGCGCGGGATTCCCTCGGAAGCGGAAGCGGTGATGGTTGCGCGCGATCTCGCACTGGCCCAACTCACCGGAGGCTGGATTCATGTTGCCCACCTGTCATGCGCGCAGTCGGTGGAGCTGATTCGGCAAGCCAAGCGACGTGGTCTTCATGTCACGTGCGAGGTGACACCGCACCATCTCGCCCTGACCGAGGACGCGGTCACCGGGTTTAACGCCGACGCCAAAGTCAGCCCACCCCTTCGCAGCGAACAGGATCGCCAAGCGTTAATCGAAGGCCTCAAGGATGGGACAATTGACTGCATTGCGACCGACCACGCCCCGCACACGGATTGGGAAAAGGATGCAGATTTTGACTCGGCACCGTTTGGCACCAGTGGGCTGGAGACCGCCCTCGGGGTCTGTGCCACCACGCTCGTCAAGCCCGGCATCCTGTCTTGGAGCCAACTGGCTGAGAAGCTCGCGACGAATCCCTCGCGCATCGCTGAAGTGGATGGGCAGGGCTTGGCCAACGACCAGCCAGCTCACCTGACCCTGGTCGATCCCGATGCGACGTGGACAGTGGATCCCGCGCAGTTTGTGTCCAAAGGCAAGCACTCGCCTTTTGCCGGATGGACGTTGACCGGAGGCGTTTTCAAAGTGATTCGACGGGGGATCGTCGTGGGCCCATGAGCGAGGACCGTGTGGCGTGGCTCGTGTTGGAAGACGGGACCTCGTTTTGCGGGCGCGCCATTGGCGCAGACGGCGAAGCCTTTGGCGAAGCCGTCTTTAACACCGCGATGACTGGCTACCAAGAAATTCTCACCGATCCCTCGTACAAAGGCCAGATCGTCTGCATGACCTATCCGCATATCGGCAACTATGGGGTCAACGACGAGGACGTGGAATCTTCTCGCCCGTGGGTCGAAGGGTTCGTGATCCGGGAACTGTCCCCTATCGTGAGCAACTTTCGCGCGCAGCTTTCGCTTAATGAGTATCTGACGCAGCATGGGATTGTCGCGATCGATGGCGTGGACACCCGCGCGCTCACGTTGAAACTTCGTCAGGAAGGCTCGCTGAAAGGAGGCATCTCAACCCGCGAAACAGACCCGACGCGCCTCCTCAAGAAAGTCCAAGCCTCCCCCTCGATTGTCGGGGCGGATCTGGTGAAAGACGTGACGTGCCAAACGTCCTACGAGTGGCCCATAGAAAGTGGAAAGTGGAAAGTGGAAAGTGAAACAAAGATTCATCTGTCACGTTTCCATGTTGTCGTCATTGATTACGGGGTGAAATACAACATCCTCAGGCAGCTGGCGGCCCTTGGCTGCCACGTGAGCGTTGTGCCGGCCACGCTATCCGCCCAAGACATCCTGGCGATGAGACCGGATGGCGTGGTCTTGTCCAACGGCCCTGCGGATCCCGCCGCGGTGACCTATGGGATCGAAACCATTCGTGGACTCATCGGACAAACCCCCCTCCTCGGCATTTGCCTGGGGCATCAGCTCCTTGGGCTTGCCTTTGGGGGGAAAACGTACAAGCTCAAATTTGGCCATCATGGGGGCAATCACCCTGTGCAGGACGTGGAAACCGGCAAGGTGGAGATCACGACGCAGAACCACGGGTTTGCCGTCGACGTCGACTCGATTCCCGAGAAGCGCGTGGAGTTGACGCACGTCAATCTGAATGATCGTACCGTCGAGGGAATGCGCCACAAGGAGCTGCCTATCTTTAGTTTGCAATATCATCCCGAAGCGGCCCCCGGGCCGCACGATGCCCGCTACTTGTTCCGGCGCTTTTTGGATTTGCTTGAGCACGTGCATGCGTGAAGGGGCTCACCGAGTCTGGGAGGATGGCGGTCAAGTTTTTAGTGACCAATGAATGCGGCAGGCTGGCTCGATGGCTGCGGTTGATGGGCTATGATACCGTCCTCGTAAAAGAATCATCCTTGCCCGCGCTCTATCGCCAGGCCTACGCCGAACGCCGCGTGGTCCTGACGCGGAATCGCAGGATTCGCGCAAGCTGCCTGTTCCGTGTCGTGCATGTGACGAGCCCGATCCTTGACGACCAACTGCGCCAACTGATCCAGGAACTGGGTTTGGCCGTCGATGAGAAACACCTGTTTACGCGCTGCAACCTCTGTAACGTGCCAGTCGAACCCATTGAGAAAGCGCAGGTGAAATCCCGCGTGCCGCCGCACGTCTTTCACAATCAACGCCGATTCTTTACCTGCCCCACCTGCCAGCGCATTTACTGGGCTGCCAGCCACTGGCAGCGCGCGAACCGACGGTTTGCACGCCTCAAAGAGGAGGCTGGCCATGCCTGAATTTGTTGCGGATTTTCATCTCCATTCCCGCTACAGTCGCGCCTGCTCGAAAGACCTCTCGGTGAAAGAACTGGCCAAATGGGCCAAGCTGAAGGGGATCGGCGTGCTGGGGACCGGCGACTTCACGCATCCGTTGTGGTTGCAAGAGCTCAAAGAGAGCCTGCGAGACACGGGGACTGGGTTGTTTGAATACGACGGCGCACGCTTCATGCTGACGGCCGAGGTGAACACGCTTTTTTACAAACGAGGTAAAGCGCACAACATCCACCACGTGCTCTTGGCACCATCCTTCGAGGCGGTTGAGCGGATCAACCAAGAGCTTGAGCGCTTCGGTTCACTCCAGATCGACGGCCGGCCCATCCTCCAGATGGAGGCCTGGCGATTAGTGGAGATCATACTGGGGATTGAGCCGCGATGCCTGATTGTCCCGGCGCACGCCTGGACGCCGCACTTTGCGATCTTTGGCTCGAATTCTGGATTTGACTCCGTGGAGGACTGCTTCGAGCAGCAAGCCCACAATATCTTTGTGTTGGAAACCGGACTCTCCTCGGATCCAGCGATGAACTGGCGGATCTCCAAACTGGATCGCTACACGCTGATCTCGAACTCCGATTCGCATTCGGCTCGCCGCATCGGCCGTGAAGCCAACGTCTTCGATTGTGAGCTGACGTACGATGCCCTCATGACCGCGCTGAAAACCAAAGACCGGACCAAGTTTCTGTACACCGTGGAGTTCTTTCCTGAAGAGGGCAAGTATCATCTTGATGGACACCGCAAGTGCAACGTCAGCCTCTCACCGTCTGAAACGAAGCGGCTCGGATACCGCTGCCCGTCGTGCGGACGAACGGTCACCGTCGGCGTCATGCATCGGGTGGAGATGTTGGCGGATCGGCCCGAAGGCGCAGCACCCCCAAACACGATTCCCTTCAAACATGTCGTGCCGCTTGAAGAGATCATCGCGGATGTCTTAGGGGTCGGGGTGGGGACGCAAGCAGTTGAGCGGGAGTATTTCAATCTCCTGACGCAATGCGGCACGGAGTTTGAGGTTTTGCTGAAAGCGTCTGAGGAGCTGTTGCGCAAGGCGGCTCCTGCACGCCTCGTCGATGGGATCCTGCGCATGCGCCAAGGCCAAGTCACCGTCGTCCCTGGCTACGATGGGGAGTATGGCAGAGTGAAGCTGTTCGGGGAACAGGAGTCTGTCACCGCCGAGCAGCAAATGACGCTGTTTTAACTAG
>CAYJTP010000074.1:0-5182 GCA_964373175.1 uncultured Planctomycetales bacterium | reverse complement strand
TAGACATCGTGCTGCTCCAGGATGAACGCTTGGCCCGCCATGGCCGTTCCCACCACCACCCCGATGCGCTCGCGGTTCTCCTTCTCAAGATCAAGCTGCGCATCCCGAACGGCCATTTGGGACGCTGACACCGCCAGTTGCGAGGTCAAGTCCATCCGGCGAAGCCACTTGGGATCGATGTAGGCGCTAAAATCAAACCCGTTGAGCTGGGCCGCCATCTGGGTCGGATAGGGCGAAGGGTCAAACTTGTCCACCCGGCTAATGCCTCCGCGACCGGCTTTCAGCGACTCCCAAAAGGCGTCCTTCCCCGCTCCAATCGCGGTAATCACCCCAAGCCCGGTGATGGCGACTCGGCTGCTACTGCTGGCTGCCATCTGAGCCTTTCGCGCTCTTGCGAAGTCTTCGCTGGATCGGTCGGGACCATTTCTGGGCGTTGAGCCACTCATCAATGTCGGTTTTGCGGAAGCGCCAGTGCTTGCCGACCTTGGCGGCTGGCATCCGGCCGGTCTGAGCCAAGGCATAGAGGGTGGGTTTGGGGATCTTCAGGTAGGTATGCAACTCCTCGAGGGTGAGAATCTCGTTGTCTGTGAGCATCAAGGTCTTATCATTATTATCTGTTGTTGTCAGTTATTATATAATAACCCACATCACCTCCCTGTCAAGGAAAATTTGTGGAAAAACAGCACTTTCGGTCAAAATTGAGGCGCGGGGCCTGGCAAGGCATTCGCTTGTCGCTCAGCATCCGCCCACACGTCGTCCAGATGGCGGATGAATTCGCGGCTGCGGGAACGCCTTGCCACCCTCTGGGAGGGGAAGAGAAAAAAGAAAAGCGGGTATTTTTCAATCAGGGGACTTACGGGGGGTCGTTGGTTACGGTGTCAGCTACGTATTCGGTTTCGTCTATCGGCCTCGGTGAGTTTGGCCAGGTACCAAGTACCGCGTACCAGGTACTAAGCGTATGCTGGCCCGTTAGAGGCGAAACCGACACCAACGAACGATACGCCATCGAGGCCCAAACCGAAACCCGACAGCTGTCCAGGGGTCTGAAGGAACGCCAGGCATGATCACCGGCTGACTAATCCCGCAGACTCAAGAAGCCTCGCTGACCATCGCTCTGCTTCCTCGGCCATGGCTACCGGGCTCACGCGAGTCTCCCCTCCTTGTTCCCAGATCGCCAATTGGAGTTGCACCTCGGCCAGCAAGCCCTGCTGATCTAAGGAACAAGAGGGGGCTGCCCACTCTGCAAGGTACTTGCTCTCTTGGAAGAGGGGAACCAGCTCCTGTCGACTTACCCGCCTCGCGTGCCACGCAATCCGGCTCAAATTGGACGCGAGCGCCCCAAGCTGGATGGCTGGCGCATCCTGCTGGTACCGGGCTTTGAGGGCTACCCAGTCCTTCATCCTGACTGCAACAGCCTCCGAGTCATCATTTCAACCTGCTGCCGCACCCCGGGATCTTGAATCTCCATTGATGGGTTCACGCGAGGTCGGATATTGATCAAGGCCACGCAGCGCACGGCTTGCTGAGCCGGCATCCAATCCGCACCCCAGATGTCTTCTCGGCGGCTGCCGTCCTCAAGCAAGACCGATTCACAGTCGGCATGGAATTCTCCGCCGCCAGCCAAGACACCTCGCCGGATATCCACCGCCACTTTGAGATAGGACTCGTAGGCCTCAAGCATCTCACGAATTTGCTGCTCGTTGGCCGGTTGGCGCAGCAGATGGATCATTGACCACCGACACTATACTAGAAATCTTATCAAAGTCATACTGCCTGTGTTCATTGCGGATTGGTGATTGCGGATTTGGAGGACACGGGCGGAGTGTTGACTACGGAGAGCCGTCGCGAAGGCCGACGCGCCGTCTTTCCAGAGGCCGTGAAGATCGCCGTCAACTCGTGGGCTTCGTTGAGCAAGTCCTCCAGGCCATGATTATGGGCTAGCTTCGCTTCCAGCAGCATCTCGAGCCAGTACTTCGATTCATCAGCCTCTTCTTCCACGAGACTGATCTTCGACGCAAAATCAGCCCTCGATCGCGCTCGGCATGCGACACGGTAGTTTGCCCCAACCGACGTAGCAGAGCGCAAAAGCTGTCTTCCAAGCACGTCTGCTGGTCTGGTTCTTGGAAGAGATTCCACCGCGTGGATCGCGTGCAAACCAAACTCCTTGGTACGTCGCTTTAGCTCTTCCGATTTCACGTTAGCTTACCTGATCAATCCGCAATCCGCATTCCGCAATCCGAAATCTCCACGATCACAGCTGGTTAGTCACGGGAAGTCTTACTTCCACTGTTGTTCCCTTCCCCGGCTGACTCCGGATCGCAACCTCACCGCCGTGGCGCTCCACGACCCCTTTGACGATGGCAAGGCCCAGGCCCATCCCCCGCTCTTTGGTGGTAAAGAAGGGATCGAACAGTTTACTGTGATATTCCTCGGGGATCCCGCAGCCGGTGTCTGTCACTCGGAGAGTCATCCGGCCATCCAACACCTGCGTGCTGACTTGAAGTCGGCCTCCAGCTGGCATCGCCTCAAGGCTGTTCAACAAGATATTCAGGAGCACTTGCTTGAGCTGTTTGGGATCGGCCTGAATGGTCGTGCCGTTGTCTGAAAAGTTCTTGAGAAGCTCAACGCCGTGCTTCAGCAACTGATTCGACAGGAATGCTAACGTTTCATCAAGCAACTGCGACAGTTGCACCGGCTGCACCTGAAGCGGGGCGGGCTTGGCAAAGTCTAACAGCTCCTTGACGATCGTGTTGATCCGCTCAATCTCTGATTGGACAATCCGGAAGAACTTGTCTCGAAACGCGGGATCGTCGTATTTTTCAGGCAGGTACTCCGCGAACGTCTTGATGGCTGATAAGGGGTTCTTGATCTCATGCGCCATACCGGTCGCAAATTGCCCGGCCGCCACCATCCGTTCCTGCTCAACCAGCCGATCGTAGGCCACTCGAAGCTGCTGGTTAACTTTCAGGAGCTCCTCGTAGGACTTGGCGTTCTCGATGGCGATCGCGGCTTCATGCGCCAACGTCGAAAACGCATGGAGATCGTCCGACGAATAGCCGGCGCCGGAGAGCTTCTCGCCCAGCACCAAGAACCCGACCAGTTCATCCTCAATCAATCCGGGAACAATCAGCGCAGCGCGAAGGGCGGCAAGCTCTTGTTCGACGACAGGGTGTGAGCCCTGCGGCGGCTCTTCCCTGCTTAAGACCTTTCGATGTTCACGTAACCACTGGATGAGCTCATGCGAGGGCTCAAGCCCGTAGCGCGATTGGATGGCAAGCCGCTTAGGCCCGTGACTGGCAGCAAGCAGATAGCGCTGTGTTTCCTTGTCCCAGAGAAAGAGCGAGGCGTGCTGCACGCGCACGGTCCGGCTGACGACTCGCACGATCAACTTCGTCAGCTTGGACAGGCTTCGCACCTGCGTCATCCCCCGTGCCGCATGCTGAAGCGTGCGCTGGTAGCGCCGCTGTCCTCTCAGCAATCGCTCCTCCGCCTGCCGCCGCAAGTACGCATACGCAAACGGTCCAACCGTCGCCAGCACCGTGCACAGCCCAAGCGGCACCAGCCACCACTGCTGACCGACCCGCTGCTCAAGCCACCCCCTCCCCCACCAGCCAACGACAAATGGCACTCCAAGTACGACTAAATAAGTACCTAAGAGTAATCCGGTACGCGTTACAGCTACTCGAATGTCCATAAGGCCAAACTGAACAATCGAGTAACCTGTTGCAAGAGAATAAACAGGAATGGCATAGGTTCCAAAAGGCATCAGGCCAGGAATTTCGATGTTGAATGTTGGAAAGAAATTGGGTACTCCACCTATATACGCAATAAGCATGGGCCAACAAAAGTATCGCAGTTGCTTTCGCTGAATCCCTGTAGATCTGGCATAAACCTTGAAAAGGAGAACAAGCCCATAAAGTGCCCAACAAATCCATACAAAAAAGAACAGAGAATAGAACGAACCTGGATTAATAAAGTAGCGAAAAGAAAACTTTGGAACGACTTCCAAAATAAGCAGGTCAGTATAATCCAACATCAAGAAGCCGATTCCAGCGACGTAAGACGATAATATTAGCCGTTTTCTCTTTTGCCGTTCGCAATCTCCAAGTAGGCTCGTGACAAAGTGGACAAAGAAAATAGGGATGAAAATAACCCCAATGTGATTGATGCGCCAAAGAAATAACGCGAGCGCACGGCTGGGAATAGTTATTGAAAAAGCTTCAAATCCACTCCACCACGCTACGGCTGCCGCATAGAAGAAGTACATAACATTGACAAGCCGCTTTGGCCCCTTCAAATAAACAAAAATTCCGGTGGCGAGTTCGGTTAACGCAGTAATGATAAATGCCACAAAATAATGTGTGAGCATCATGGGTTAGAACGGACTTTTCTCAAGCCAAAGTTATCGCCTCTCGAACACCCCACGAACGTCGGCGAGGATCTGTTCTCGCTCAAACGGTTTGGGCAGATAGTCAAGCGCCCCCAGCTTGACCGCTTCCTGAAGCAAGCTTCAATCAGCGTCATCCTAACCGTGTTAAGACCGCCCTCGGTAACTGAATGGGAATGCCACGAATCTGTTTTAATGGGATGAGGTGCTTGGTGTCTCCGGTGATGATCAGATCAGCCTGGGCTGCGATGGCACATTCCAGCACTCGATTGTCCAACTCATGAGCGGTCACCACGTTCAGCCGTTGGGTTGGCTCGACACAGGTTGAGAGGGATTGTACAAAGGCCATCGTGCGACGGAGTTCCGGTTCAGGATAGCCGAATTTGACTGTGAGAACACGCTCCAGCTCATGAAGGAGAGGCGGCGACGTGATCAACTGCCACCGATTGCGGGTGAGTTGTTGAACGAGTCCTGCACAGACCCCATGGGGAACCACAACCGCCGACACCCAGACGTTGGTGTCAAGCACGACCTTGGGCATCACGAACGAAAGTCATCGATGATGCGCTGGACACCCTCCTCCGTGTAGACGCCACGCGCTCGAGCCCGTTTGATGCCGATCCGTTGCAGGGCTTTCAGCTCGTGAGTGACCAGGTATTCCCGCAACGCCTCGCGGATGAGCTCGCTCTTGGTTCGCCGTTCCTCCTTCGCCAGCTTGAGCGCCTCCCGATCCATCTCGGGCGGCAGGGAAATGGTCCAGGTCTTCGTGTGTCGCATCGGGCCTCCTTCAATGAG
>CAYJTP010000073.1:0-5328 GCA_964373175.1 uncultured Planctomycetales bacterium | reverse complement strand
AATCCAGAAGCAAGCCCTTGTCTGGTTCAGGTTTTTGTATTACACTAGGGCTCCAATGCCAAAAGCGTTCATCATGGTCGATGTGGTTCCTGGCACGGAAGCCAAGGTGCAGCAGGCGATCAGCAAGCTGGCCGGGGTGAAGTTGGTCTACCAAGTCACGGGGGAGCACGACATCATCGCCTTCGTGGATGCGGAACCGTATGAGGAATTTGCCGTGATTCTCTCCACTATCCGCACCCTTGAAGGCGTCAGGGATACCGACTCCCACCTGGTCTTGCAATGAGGCTTGCCCCCACACCAATTGGTGGGGCGGTTGCGAAGTGGAGAGGCGTAACGTTTTCGCAATCATGCCAGCGCTGCCAGCATCTGGACCGGCATTACCAATTGGTGTGGGGGCTTGACGCCTCAACGTGGTGTTTGCTAGGATTGACGACTACAGGTCAGGAGGCTAGAGGATGTCATACGTGATCGTCGAGAAGTGCTTGGGCGAGCGCTACGGGGTCTGTGCGACGGTGTGTCCAGTTGAGTGCATCCATCCGGGTGACTACCAAGGACAGCCCTTCATGATCATTGACCCGGAGGTCTGCATCAACTGCGGACTGTGTCTGCCGGAGTGTCCGGTGGGTGCGATCGTCGCCTCGGAAGAGGAAGACCAGGCCTACGCCAAGATCAACAAGGAGCTCACCCCGAGTTTCAAGAATAACCCCGTTGCGCCTGAACGACCGAAGAACGACCCCCCTAAAAAGCCGGGCAACAAGCTCGTGAATTAGTCGTCAGCGATTGTCAAACGAAAACGCCCCGCTGTATCGTTGCGGGGCGTTTTGTATTTTCCAGACGGGACTTAGCTCAGCGATCTTGCTGATGCGGATGGCCGTTTGAGTTCGGAAGCGGATTGAACGTTTTAACCATGTAGGTGTCTTGAAGCGCATAGCCAAGCGCTCGGTAGTATTCCCGCACCCCCGCACCCGCAATCACGGCGATTCGTGACAAGCCAAACTCCTCGGTGACGATGCGCTCGGCTTCCGTCGTCAGCCGCCGTCCGAACCCGCGATGTTGAGTGGCTGCTGCCTGGCGGTTATGCAGCGGAAGATGTCGCCCATACGTGTGCAGCTCCCGGATGAGCGCAGCACCGTCGAGTCCTGCTAACCAGTGCGGCTTGCCACGGAGAGCAGATGACGGGATCCGAAGGCGAAGCAGCGCAGCCAGCTTGTCCGCGGTTGGATCTTCGATACTCAAGAAAATCTCTTTCCCCCCTGAGGCGTCGTACTCGCGCCGCACCAGGACAAACGATCCCTCCGTGACGTCCCGCACCTCCCGACAGCGGATACATCGGCAATGCTGGCCGCGTGATCGCATTCGCCGGAGCACCGCTTCACGGAGATTCGTGATCGCACAGCCCGCCTCAATGGACGTCGAGGGAATATCGCGGATGACCCGTTCGATCCGGACATAGGGCGGCACGAGCGCTTTCAATTGCACCAGGAGCTCGATGAGGGTCTCCTCGTCGTAGGGCTGATAGCGTTCCTCCCGCCACCACTGATACAACTCAGCCGTTTTGATCACGACACACGGGTAGATTTTCATGGCATCCGGCCGGTAAGCGGGATCTTCAAAGAGCGTGCGAAACGTCTGCAGGTCATCTTCAGGTATGGCGCCAGGGAGGTTGGGCATCAGGTGGTAGGCGACTTTAAACCCGGCGTCACGTAGCAGGGCGGTTGCCTGGCGAATCTCCGCAGTCGTATGGTCGCGCACGATCAACTCGAGGATGCGATCGTTCAACGTCTGCACCCCAAGCTCCACCCGGGTGACGCCCAGCTCGCGCAGCCGACGAATCTCTATTTCCGTGATGTAATCGGGTCTCGTTTCGATGGTGACGCCAATGATGCGATGCGCCGCCGTTTCATTGCGCTGGTGCGCCTCTTCAAGGGGGCAGGGGGCGGGAGACAAGGGGCGGGGGATAAAAAAGGCTCTGGCTCCGGAGCTCGACAGCACAGGTCGGTCTGTCACACGCCCCTCGCCCCTCGCCCCTCGCCCCTCGTTTCCTCCAAAGTCGTTGGCGGCCTCGAAACAGCGCGTGATGAACCATCGCTGATACGCATCGGGATAGAACGACCACGTTCCCCCTTTAACGATCAGCTCAATTTTCGTTGTGGGATGACCGGTTTCATCGAGGGCGGTAAGCCGGCTGATGACTTGGCGATAGGGATCGTAGTCGTTGCGGATCGCGCGCATCATCGCCGGCTCGTTGGCGAGATAGCTTTTGGGCGCGCGGGCCTCGGTCGGGCAGTAGACGCACCGACCTGGACAGGGGTAGGGTTTCGTGATGACCGTGACCGTGGCGATCCCTGACGTTGAACGGATCGCGTTCAGGAGGAGCGTCTGCTCAAGCTGGCGGCTTGGCTGGCGCACACCTTGCAGGACGTCTGTACGGTATCGGCTGAGGAGGACATCGTTTCGGAGGAACGGTTCTCCGGACTGCCGGGCGATGGCGCGCTTCAGCTGGCGCAGCTCCTGGCTGTTGAGCGATGGACGCTCTGTGAGTCGATCGAGTAACGCGTGAACAGGGTCCATGACTGACGATGATACCCCCTCTGCCTTCTTCATTGCAAGGGCGAGATTCGGTTTGTATAATAGGCGCCATGTCCGAGGAACTCACCGTTCTGCACGACCAAGCCAGCCGGCGCTTTTGTGTCAAGCTTCAAGGCTATGAAGCTTGTCTCATGTACAGCCTGAAGGGGCGCGAACTGGATCTCTACCATACCTACGTTCCAGAGGTGTTCCGGGGGCGTGGCATCGCGGAACAACTGTGCAAGGTGGCATTTGAGCACGCGAAGCAGCAGGGCTTGACCATTATCCCGTCGTGCTCCTACATTTCGGACGCATACCTCAAGCGTCATCCCGAGTACGAATCGCTGGTGAAGCGGGGCCGCACGTCGAATCCGCTGGTCTCCGGCTGAGATGTCAGAAGTCAGAAGTCAGATGTCAGATGTCAGGACCCTGTCTGTCTTCTGTCTGCTGCCTTCTGTCTTCTGAAATGGCAATCCTGAAGGTCTCTCGACTCGGCAACCCTGTGCTGCGCAAGCCCGCTGAAGCGGTGCCGAAAGAGACCATCACCTCACCCGACATCCAACAACTGCTCGATGACATGGTCGACACGATGCATGAATACGAAGGCGTGGGCATCGCCGCGCCCCAAGTGCATGTGTCCAAACAGCTGGCCGTCATCGAGGTCAAAGGCGAGGGACGGGGTGAGCGGCCGATCCCGCTGACGTGCTTGGTGAACCCGCGGATTGTGGCCGCGTCAAAAACCCTCGTTGAAGATTGGGAAGGGTGCTTGAGCGTCAACGATCTGCGCGGCAACGTGTCTCGGGCCGAGTGGGTGGATGTCGAGGCGTTCAACCGCAAGGGCGAACGGGTCAAGTTTCATGCGGAGGGGTTTTTTGCTAGAGTGATCCAACATGAGTGCGATCATCTCGCCGGCAAGGTCTTCCTTGATCGAATGCAAAATCTTTCCACCCTGTGCCACCTGCACGAGTTCGCCCGCTTCTGGCACGAGTGATTCCAGTCCATAGTTGTCCTCGATCCACTATGGACTATCGACCATGGACTATGGACTAAATGAAGGGTCTCTTCACGAGCTTCGCAGGAATCACACGTTCCTCGTGCTTGACGGTGACTTCCACCCCCACCTCGTAACACGGCCGCTTCACATATCCAAGCGCAATCGGTTGCTTGAGCGTGGGTGACCAGCAGGCGCTGGTGAGGTGTCCAACCGGTTCGCCATCTTTCGTGATGACATCTTGCGCGCGTGGAACCTCCGTCCCCTCACACACCAACCCCATCAGCTTGCGGCTCACTGAGCCATAGGTCTGCAAGCGGGCTATCACCTCTTGCCCCACGTAACACCCCTTGGTGTCACTCACCGCGAGTTCTTCCAGCCCCGTCTCAGGCAGGAGGTTTGTGTCATCCATGTCCACGCCATACCAGGGAAGACCCGCCTCAAGACGCAAGACGTTCAACGCCTCCCATCCGACGGGGATAAGACCTTGTGCGCGACCTCGCTGGATCAGCCGATCCCACAACCACGCCGCCTGTTCTGCGACGACCACAAGCAAGACGCCAGGCTCACCTGTGATACTGTGAGCGATGAGACGGATTGGTGTTCCCTCGACCGTCTCGACCCGATGAGCCAGCGACTGGACAGGCACAGGGCGAATGCTGAGGAACGGCTGGAGCAATGAAGGACTGGAGGGTCCTTGCAGGGCAAAGATGGCATCGTGGCCTGTCCGGTCATCGAGTCGCACGTCCTCTGTGATGAGAAACTGGTTGAGCGTCGTGAGCACGATGTCAGCGCGCGAGCGATTCACGAGTATCCAGTGGCTGTCCGCGTCTGCCAACACGAGAACATCCGCCAGCAGTTTCGCCGTCGGGCTGACCAGACAGGCGTGGCACCCCATCCCAGGACGAAGGGCTTTGAGATCATTCGTCAGGAGATTGTGCAGGAACGCGATGCGATCAGCCCCGCGCACTTCCACGAGTCCGGTCACGGACCAGTCGATGAGCCCCCAGCGCTGTCGGACCGCACGGTATTCTTCATCAGAGTCGCTGAATCGCAGCGGCACCACCCAGTCCTTCCACGGACCCAGGGTCGCACCGCCTTGCCGGTGCAGCGGGTTGAGGAGCAGCTCTTGAGCCATGACCCCCCACTCTAGCCGTAAACAGGAGGATGCGTCAAGGATGGGGCTCGTGACAGGCAGGAGATTCCGCTACAATAAGGCCATGGCCAAGAAACCCTTGCGGGTCGTGTTTGTCTGCGTGGGAAACTCCTGCCGCAGCCAAATGGCGGAGGCGTTTGCCAGGCACCTTGGCGGCGGTCAGGTTGAGGCCTGCAGCGCCGGCTCCCACCCTCGAGGTCGAGTCGACCCAACGACCATTGTCGTGATGCGCGAGAAAGGGCTTGATCTTGGCACCTCCACCTCAAAAGGCCTCTTGGCGTTGCCTCAACGGACGTGGGATGCCGTGATCGGGATGGGCTGCGGGGATGAGGCCTGTGCCGTGGTCCCTGCGAAACAGCATCTGACATGGCAGATTCCTGATCCCGTGGGACAATCGCTTGAGGTCTATCGCCAGGTGCGGGACCTCATTGAGCAGTCAGTGAAATTGCTGATTGAACAGCTGTTCAAACGTTTGTAGAGTTGATGCCTGACCCCGTTCTTTCCGAGAGATCCCAATGAGCCCTGGTGACTTACTTTTGCTTAACATTTGTCACACATACTGGACTTTTGCAAAATCGCTTCAGGTTAGCGTATGATAGCCCCTGAGGTTCTG
>CAYJTP010000072.1:0-5591 GCA_964373175.1 uncultured Planctomycetales bacterium | reverse complement strand
AGCGTGGATATCAGCGATCATCAGCGACATCGAACGTTTTGAAATGGACTCTAGGATTCCCTCGGGTCACAACGTATCAGGAGGATCGGCGGAGAAGACCATCCTTTCTGCGTTGGACCTCCCTCGGGTCGTCTCGGTCCGCGAGATGACACAGATCGATCAAGCAGCCATTCACGGCCTCGGGATCCCGCGGTTATTGTTGATGGAGCATGCTGGCCTGGCAGTCGCCCGATCAACCCGAACGCTTCTCGAGAGCGCCCCGCAGGCTCAGGATCTCGTGGTCTGCTGCGGGTTGGGTTATAATGGGGGCGATGGGTTATGCGCCGCTTGGCATCTTGCCCAGTGGGGCTATCGACCATCGATCGTGCTGCTGGGGGCACTCCACCAGCTGAAAGAAGAGCCAGCAACGTATGCCCGTATCCTCCAGGCATTGAAGATCCCCCTGATGGCGGTGACATCCCTCGAGGGGCTTGCTCCTGTTCCGGCGTGGTTGGACCGATGTCGGCTGATTGTGGATGCGTTGCTCGGGATCGGCCTAACCGGACCCGTCCGACCGCTCTATGCCAAGGTGATTGAGCTCATCAATCAGGCGCACAAGCCTGTCGTGTGTGCCGATGTCCCTTCCGGCCTCGATGCCGATACCGGATTGCCGCAGGGATGTGCGGTGAAGGCGACGATGACCGTCACCTTTGGATTGCCGAAGCAGGGGCTGTTCCTCGGTCAGGGACCAGCCTATGTCGGTGACCTCGTCGTTGATGACATCGGCATCCCTCCGGCGTTATTGGCGGGGCGATGACCGTGATTCGAGTTTCGCTGGGGGATCGGTCGTATCCGATCTACCTCACGGATTCCTATCGGCAGTTGCCGCGCTTCCTCAACGGCCTGCACCTTGATCCCTGGGGGGTCGTCATTTCGCATCGCTCCTTGCTTGCTCGCTTCGGTCGACAGCTTCTTGATCCGCTGAAGCAGGCAGGGTGGCATGTGACGACCATCACCGTGCCGGAGTCCGAGCGCGCCAAATCCTATGGGACAGCCGCGCAGGTGCTGGGCACACTCGCCCGCCAAGCCCGTATGCACGTGCCGGTCTTGTTGGCCTTGGGAGGAGGGGTGATCGGGGATCTCACAGGATTTATTGCGGCGGTCTTCCGTCGAGGGGTCCCCTACGTGCAGCTTCCCACGACGCTCTTAGCGCAGGTGGACTCGTCAATCGGGGGGAAGGTCGGCGTGGATCTGCCCATCGCCAAGAACCTGGTTGGCGCATTCTACCAACCTCGGCTGGTGGTTCATCATCTGGGGTTGCTGAACACCTTGCCGCTGCGCCAGCGCCGGTCAGGGGTGGCGGAGGTGATCAAGTACGGCATGATAGCTGATCCAGAGTTGTTCCGCTATCTCGAAGCCCACACCTCGGCGTGTGTGGCGGGTGACCTGCGGGCGGTCCGAGTCATGGTCGAACGGAGTTGTCGGATTAAAGCCCGCGTGGTCGCGCAGGATGAACGGGAAACCACGGGGATCAGGACGCAGCTGAATTTTGGTCACACGCTCGGGCATGCCCTCGAAGCGGCGACGGGATACCGCCGATTCACGCATGGGGAAGCGATTGCCATTGGGATGGCCTGCGCCTCGCACCTAAGCGCCACCCTGGGGATGATGCCGCGCGCCGATCACCAACGGCTGATTCGACTCTTGGAAGCGACGGGGCTTCCCACCGCGACCACTCAAGTCACGCGAGCCGCGATCCAGCGCGCCCTGAGGTACGACAAGAAATTTGTTCGAGGAACACCCC
Source organism: uncultured Planctomycetales bacterium (assembly GCA_964373175.1). Taxonomy (GTDB): domain Bacteria; phylum Omnitrophota; class Gorgyraeia; order Aquiviventales; family Aquiviventaceae; genus CAYJTP01. Next base: position 3,808 of record CAYJTP010000072.1, on the reverse strand, counting down.
GTTGGGTGCTCCCGACCCGCATTGGTCGGGTGATCGTGACAGAGGAGGTAGCGTCCTCGCTGCTGTGGCGGATCATCGGGGAACACCTCACATGACCCAGCACTTATTTTCCGAGGTCAGCGGACAGAAAATAAGTGCTGGGGAATGTGACCCCACACCCAGCAGCGAAGCGAAAGGCTATTGCACAAGCTGAGTGACGTGGTACAGCGGAGCTCTATACACCAGCGATTATCCGGACTGCTGGGTGTGGGGGTCACTTCGCCCCGTCCTTTAGCTGCTGACAGCTAAGAGGGCGGAATAAAGGGCGGGGCTCATTGAAGGAGGGAAGAATGGCTGAGCCCACGATGGAACCGATCGGTCGGATCACGGCGTTCTTTGCCCACCCGTCAGCGGCCGTGGTCGAGTTGACCGCCCCCTTACGAGTCGGCGACACCATTTGCATCAAAGGCCACACGACGGATTTTCAGCAGGTCGTGGAATCGATGCAGATTGATCGTCAACCCATTCACGACGCCCAGGTGGGGCAGGCGGTGGGGCTCAAGGTGAAAGACCGTTGTCGTAAACAGGACGTCGTGTATAAGCTGGTGGGTTAGCGGGTCGTTCGCAAGACCAGTTCTTGGTTCAGCCACCGCAGGCGAGCGGACCCTTCTTTCACTTCAAGCAGTGTCGCTTCTTCAATGGTCTCGCCCAGCCGCACTAAACTTCCGTTGATGAGCGCCAGCGGCTCGCCGCTCCCTTCGATCACCCCATTCAGCTGCAGTTGAGGCGGGGGACGCTGGAACCCCATCGGCTCTCGGGCCGTTTTGATCGGTTCTGGGACGGCTGTCGGGGTCGCTGCTATGGCTGGAGGTTGTTGGACAGGACGCTCGACGGCTTGACCTGGGACCGTGACGTGAGCCGCACGTTGAGGTTGAACGATTGGGGGAGCCATGCTGCCACGCGGCAGGGAGATCCTCCCGCGGGCCATCCAGAACGCCAGCCCGATGAGTCCGATGAGGACGAGGCCAAGTCGCTCCCCTGAGCGCGAGGGCGCCTGCTGTTGCGGGGGCTGCCTGAGGGACGGCGGGGAAGTCGCTGGCAACGGGGCGTCGTGGTGTTGGATGGGGGGATGGCTTGGTGGTGCTTGCGGACGCTCAGAAACCTTGGGTTTTTCTTGAGTCCGTCGCAAGGCTTCCTCAATGAGACTCATCGTTCCTCCTCATCTACCCGCCTAGCTTGAGGTCACCACCTGCCCCATCAGCTCCTGATAGCTGCGCCGGACCAGCTCGCTATCCACCAGTCTCACCTGGAAGACGTAGCATGCCAACAATGTCCGGTCGCACAGGAGGTTGATGAGCCGTGGGACCCCCTTCGAACACTGGTAGACCTCCTGGATGGCCTCGTCAGTCCAACTGAGCGTACCATTACCACCCGCCAGGCGAAGACGATGTTCGATGTACGTACGCACCTCATCGAAATCCAAGGGGAGGATGTGATATCGTACCCCGATGCGCTGTTGGAGTTGTCGCATCGAAGGCAGATTCAGCTTTTCCTGAAGCTGAGGCTGTCCCACTAACACGATCTGGATCAACTTTGCCTTATCGGTCTCGAGGTTGGACAGCATACGGATTTGTTCTAACACCCGCAGGCTCAAGTTTTGCGCTTCATCGATGATCAAGACAATGTTGTTCCCCAAATCGGCCTGCTCAAGGAGGAAGCGGTTGAAGAGGGTGAAGAGGCGCAGCCGGTTGGCCTGCGTCGGATTCAAGCCGAAGTCTTGCACGATCGTTTGGAGAAGCTGCAGCTCCGAGAGTCCTGAGTAAAGGACGAGCGCCGTTTTCGTATTCGCATCGAGCTGGCGGAGGAGCGCCTTGCAGAGCGTGGTCTTGCCCGTGCCAACTTCCCCCGTGATCTCGATGAAGCCTTTGCGCTCCCGGATGCCGTAGATCATGTGGGAGAGCGCTTCACGGTGTCGCTTGGAGAGGTAGAGGAAGGACGGATCCGTGGTGACGGAAAATGGGTTTTCACGCAAGCCCAGATATTCGAGGTACATCGTCGTGGTGAACACTCACCGTGACCCATTCTAGCGAATGATGGGTTCCAGCGCAAGCCCATTCGCACGACGGTACTGTCCTAATCTGTGGTGTAACCGGGAAATGAGGACACGACTCACACGACTGAGCGGGAGGGGTGGAGTATTCAGCCTGGAAGAGAAGACGTCATCGAGCCGAGCAACATGCTCCTGTCGCAACGTGCTCCTGGTCAAGGATTATTCATGCGGAATCTTGAAAAAATTGACAGATTCAGGTATGGTTTATTTAGAAGTCAGTTTCCCTAAAACAATATTAAAAGACCAGGATGGTTTAACCATCCTAAACGGAGTCGAAGTGGCAGAGACAGGGAAAATGGTCCGACGCCCTCACCCCTCAGTCAGACGCTCAGGACTTCTCATGGCGGTGTGCGTGACCATGGCCGCAGCGTTTGCGCTATTTCACCAGAACGACTCGCCCCGATCGGTCTGTTTCGCCGATGCCAAAAAATGCGCGTGTCCTGTGACCTCTGATGAAAAGGTCCTGATCCCGTGCGGCAGCGTCGTTGACCCGGGCTCCTGCGGCGTCTGTTCGGTGATTACCGCAAGTGGGAAACGCGACGGACGTAGTTGCATTACCGTCCAGTAAGCGCCCCCCAACTCCTCGCCTCTCATACCATTCTCGCGCATCCTGCTTTTTGTCCAGTGGCACGGCGTGTCGCGGCCAACCATCCCCGCGTGGGTCTTGGTCCTGTGAAGGTTTAGCTTGACAACACACCCGTCAAGGGGGATACTAGAAATAGATTGAGCTCACGTTGAGAGGATGACGATGGACGATCGACGTCACGCACCTCGGGCGGGCTGTGTTTTACCGGTTCGGCTCTACCCGCAGGGGGAAGCCAAGGTGATCGAAACCTTGACCAAAGACCTCAGCGTGGGAGGTCTTCGTGTCCTCAGTCCGATCCTCAGACCACTTACCACGAGATTTTCCATCGAATTCGCCCTGGGAGCAGGGGAGGAGCCTCTCAGCCTTTCCGGGCAGTTGATGTGGTTTCAAGTGCTTCCCTATAGCGAGCAGTATTATTTTGGCTTTGCTTTTCAAGGCGTTTCAGAGAATACTAGTATACGTTTGTCTAGATTCATCGAGCGAATCTCCAGTTCTTCTATCCCCGCCAAAATCTCCTAAGTCAAGTTTTCTAACACACTCCTAAACAATAAGTTAGTTCAATCAATCTTGCCATATTTCAGAAAATATGGTATGATTATGCTGAGAGCCGATCTGACCAGGAGGTGACGGATGGAACGGTTCTCAGGTAGACAGGAGTCTAGAAGATAGACAAGCGTCTACGGAGGAGGTGAATGAGAGCATGAAACTATCAGATCGGGTCACGGACGTGGTGATTGGGATCGTCCTAGGGGCCACGATCGGACTACACTATCCACTCGACTCGTACAAGCTCCTCTTCGTGATTCTGAGTGTGATAGGGGTCCTCAAGCTTGCGGTGAAATAAGCCGCACCTAGGAGTCACACACTTGAGGCTGCCTCCCGTCGGGGGGCAGCCTCTTGTGTTGTCTTTCTGCTGTTGTCGGAAGTAGCAATTCTTTTGTGGACTTGAGAAGGCTTCAGAGGGCTTCAGAAGGCTTGAGAGGAGTGAGAGGGCAAAGAGGGCCACGAGGGCTCTGTGGTCGGTATGCCTTCTGCTGCCCTTGCATGCCTTCCGTGCCTTCTTGGTCTTCTTGAGCCTTCTTAAGAACTCGTTTCAAAACCCTAGAGAGACGCTGATCCCCGCTGATCGAAAC
>CAYJTP010000071.1:0-5627 GCA_964373175.1 uncultured Planctomycetales bacterium | reverse complement strand
GCGTCTCCGAGAGCGGCGAGCAGCTCACCGTACGTACTCTGACTGGCCGGCGCGACTTGACCAAGCACCTGCTCGCGCTCCTTAACAGGCATGTCATCAAAGACGCTCTGAATCGTCAGACGCGCCGCACGGTAGAGTCGAAGCGCGTCAGGGTCGTTGGTCAGCTCCTTGGTGAGGTCGGCCGACGTCTTTTCAGTAAACTTGGGCAGCCGATTAAGAAAGTCAAGGGCGTAGGTACGCCTCAGCGCAGCGAGGGATTCATTGAGGTCCGTAGGCTTCGCGAAGGCGACCCCTGAGCGCGCAACCTCTTCATCAGGAAGACCCACGATACGCGTGGCCGTGTCAACCAGATCTCGGATGATACTCGCTGCTTCTCGTTCCTCCGCCAGCAAGTTTGCGATGTTTGTCGCCAGCTCATCGAGTTGAGTAGCCGTCGGTTGTGCAGGCAGGCGTTCAAACAGCCGCAGGAGATCATCCTTCACCGCGCGGGCCTGCGGGCTGACTTCATAGGTGGCACTGTCCCCTTCCCCGGTCACCGTGATGAGCCCCCAGTCCGTGAGCAACGCCACATCGGCTGTGATCGCGTCAGGGCTGACAATCAGTTGTTTGGCAATGTCGAGCTGCGTTTGAGGGTTGGCCATGAGCAATAAGAGCTGGAAGATTCTGGCGGGTCCTACGGATTCGAGAATCCGCGTCGGGGCGCGGATTTGTGTCGACGTTGGAGCGCCTTTCATAAACGCGACCATCTGATCGTACCCGGGGACAGGAAACTGCTGCGTCAGCGCATGGACGCGTTCCCGAATCTGGTCTTGCACTTCCGCAGGCACGGAACCGGTCTCATAGAGATGTTTGACGACGAGCTCGATCAGTCCGGCAATCTCAACCATCTGCGATTCTTTCATCCCTCGGGTGGTCAGGGCAGGCGTGCCAAACCGAACCCCGCTTGGATTCAACGCAGAACCTGGATCATAGGGAACAACGTTTCGGTTGGCGATGATGCCAACGGCTTCTAGGGCTTTCTCAACAACCTTGCCGGTCACCCCTTTGGAATTCTTGACCTTCTTGTGGTCAGCATCCCGCTCACTGAAATCGAGCACGAACAGATGCGTATCCGTTCCTCCCGAGACGATGGACACCTTGTAGGGAGCCAGTCGTCTCTTCAACTCTTCGCTCAGAACCTTGGCATTGATCACCGTCTGCTTCTGATCCGCCAGAAACTCGGGGCGCTGATCCAAGGTCGCCGCAATCCCTTTGGCAAAGATCATATTGAGAATCGGCCCGCCCTGCACACCGGGAATCACGGCACTGTTGACGCGGTCAAAGAGTGTTTGCTTCGCGGGGTCCTTGTCCCCCTTCGCTTTGTTGAGGTCTTCGTACACGCGCTTGCGCGCAAACACCAGTCCTCCCCATGGCCCGCGAGCCGTCTTCTGCGTGGTCTGCGTCACGATGTCCGCCAGGCCAAAGGGCGTTGGGTATTCGCCAGCCATCACGAGCCCCGCCACATGGGCGATATCCACCATCAACAGCGTGATCTTGCCCCGCTTGGCCGTCACCCTGTCCGTAATCTCACGCAATCGTTTCAGGTCAAACTGCCGCGAATAGGAGGTAGGACCGACCACGATAATATCGGGCAGTTGCTCAAGGGCTTGTTTCTCAAACGCGTCATAATCAATCATCTCAGTCACCGGGTCCACGCTGACCGGGATCTGCTGATACAACTGGCCTGAGATGTTCAAGCGATAGCCATGGCTCAGATGGGAACCGTGCTCAAGCTGAAGCGACATGATCTTGGCACCGGGTACGAGGCTTGCCAAGAAGGCGATTTGATTCGCTTGACTTCCAGAATGGGGCTGGACATTCACCCCATACTCCTCAGCAATGGCAGGATAGGCCTTCTTATACACCTCAAGCCACAACCGCTGCACCTCAAACTCCATCGGGTCAACATACAGTTCGTTCCCAGGATAGTAGCGGCGCCCAGGCCATCCCTCGGCATAGCGGTTCACGAAGACGCTCGACATCGCCGCCAGGACCGCAAGCGGCGCGTGGTTCACCGACGGAGTCATCTCAAGGGTATTCTGCTGGCGCTCGAGTTCCCCGATCTGCAGACCATACAGATACGGAGACGCCTCTCTGACCGCTTGCCACCCGATATTTGGTTCACCAAGGGCCACAGGAACACCCGGTTTAGAGGCGGTCATCGTGACCAGGGAGTTGATGTGGGAGAGCGCCGGTTGGGTCCTTAGGGAGTCTTGCAGGAACGTCTCGACGATGTGGTGGATTGATGCGGGGAGCTGTGACTCGGGGAGGGCGAGGATCGCCTGGATGATTTCATTCCCAACGTCTGGCCGGCTCAGTACGCCAGGCCCCAGGGTGATGGTCAGGCCGGGCTTCGGTGTTTCCGGTGGGGCGTTGGCATACGGAAGGGCGAACTCCACGTTGATCCCTTCTACCTCTGGTGCCACGATGAGCTGCATCGGAATCCCACGCTGGTCCAGCCGCTCGCGCAAGTCCCCGTTGATCGCATCCACCAGGCCAGCGAATGGCTGTACCGGTCCACCAACAGCCCGCGCTTGCTTGGCCTCCTCAAGTGCACTCTTGAGTGGGTCCACCAGCGCGGAATCGAGGTAGACCGTGATCTCCTGCAGCTTCGGCAGGACGAAGTCCTCATTCACGACGTACTCTCCTTCATCCCGATAGGTCGCCGCGAGATGTTTCGAAGGTGTGTAATCCGCCTTCAAGGCGATCAGCGTCTTGGGCCACTCCGCGCCTGCGGCAATGATGGTGATCGGCTTCGACTCCTCCACGACCCCTTCGCCAAGGGTATGCGGCCCGATGAGGGTCGCCTGCCGAATCTGCCCGCCCAGTCGACTCGCGAGTTCCTCCATGGAGCTGAGCGTGCTTATCGGCGCGACGACGCGGCGGCTTTTAGCAGCGGCTTCGAGCTTGGCGGCTTCCAGGGCGGCGGTCGCCTTCTCGACGAGCGTTTCATCAAGGTACTGACCCATCGCCTGAACTTTCGGGAGCACCAGGTCAGCTTGAAGGAGATATTCGTCCTCGCCTTGATACACAGCTTTGACGTGCTTTGAGGGATTGTTGTCAGCTTTGAGGCCCACAAGGATCTTGGGCCGTCCGGGACCTTTGGCAATAAACTGGATCAACTTTGGCTCAGGCGCCTCGCCATCCGGAAGGGTGTGTGGCGCAATCAGCTTGGCTTGCAGAATCTGCCCGCCCACACGCCTGGCCAACTCCTCGAAGCTCAGCGCAGCAGCCGGCTCGCCTCCTCCCAGGACATCGTAGGCCTGCTTCGTCAAATCGAGTTGCGCGACAATGGAGGGGTTCTGTCTGTCGCGAATCTGCCGTGGGAGCCCTGCCACCTGCTCCGTCCCGGGGACCGGCTCCCACTGGTTCCAGAAGACCGGCTTTCCGCTGCTGAACCAGGCTGGTTTTCCGCTTCCGATCGGTGAGCCTGGCTGGGGGAAATCGCGATAGTAGGGCGTGCCAAATTGCTCAAGGTAGGCTCCCGACAAACGCAGCAACTGCGCCTGATAGATATCCTCTTCTTCGCGGTCCTTCATCCGCCGGGCAAACGCAAGCGAGCGCTCGATGCTCTGCATCTTCTCATGAGCCTCATCTTTTGAGCGAAACGTCAGCGTGCCTTCTTCCGGCGCGCCGCCCTTCAGCGCTGTGACGATCCTGCGCACTGTGGTATCAGGTAGTTCTTTCTCAGACATAGCAAGGATCGCGTTGACGATCTCCCGAGCCAGTTCATCCGACGGCGCGGGACCTGCGGTCACCGTGAGGGTGGGCCACTTCGGGGTGTAGGGATGATGGAGATCTCCGAGCTCATTCGCCGGCTCATACTGAACCGCCTTCACGCCTTGGACCGCCGGGTCGAGGTATACCGTGAAGTGGGTTTTCGCCCCCCGGAGTTGCTGCGCCAGTCCCACTTCAACCCAGCGCACCCCCACCGGCGCGCCGGTGGTTTCAGAGGACAGATGAATGATCCTTTCGGCTTCTTTGAGCAGTTGGGCATCAAATTCTTCTATAAATTTCCAGGCCTTTTCTTTGGCAACAAAGTACGCGGACCTCTCTTCAGTCTTGGCCAAACGAAAGATATTAACGGAATGAGCGACGATCGCGTCGACGAGCTCCTCCATGTTGATCGTGTAAACATCCGCGAAGCATGCCAACACACCCGCCGCATTGATCACATAATCAACCGCCCAAGGGATCTCTGCGTCATATAGCCGCTTGGCATCCGCTTCGGGCTCACCAAACTGTTCGTTTGCCGCGCCGGCCACAAAGAGAGTTTTGGCTTGTTTGAGTCTTGGAATAGTGTTTCCGTTTAAAATGCCGATGGGGCCGTTGGGGCTGAAAATGGCCCCCGGGATGTCATAGATCTGATCGGGGTCTTTGAGAATGGCGATTTGTCCAGGTGTTAACGCGTTAAAATCAAACGACCGCACATCATCTATATCTATAGTGTTGCCTTTTTCTCTAAGCTCGCTCAGTTGTTTCTGTCCGGGTTCGCCTACGACTATAATGGCGCCGTCCACCCGCAGATCATCGATCAAACTCGACCCCACTTCGCCTGCGCCTTGCACAGATACGAGTTGTCCACGCAAAGTAGATTTTCCCGTGATCTCTTTGTAAAAGGCCCGAAGGGTCTTGAACACGCCTTTGGCCGTCCAGGGAGAAGGCGCGATACCCCCTAAGCCTGACCGGGGATCTCCAGTTCCCACGACAAAGTCAGGGGCGGTTTGGGCTACCATCCTAAGCTCCAGGATGCCTGTTCCCATATCCGGGCCCACCAAGACGATCGACAACTCCTGTAAGTCCCGTCCCAAACTCCTGTAGATCTCCTCCAGTTGTGCGGGTGAAGGGTCTTTGAGCGTAGTCCGAAGCATGGTCTTGGATCCAGCCACGGGGACCCACTTAAAATACGGCGCTAATTTCAGACTCATCGCTCCAGAAAGACGCAAGGCGTCTTTCATGGCGGCCGTTTCCGTGGGCCAGAATATCCTGCGTATACCGCCTACACCCCCGTAGAGTCCTTTTCCAAGGAAAGGGAGTAAGTGATGCACTCCGATAAAAGCTTGATACCCTCCGCCAACATTTGGGTTGTCGATCCTGACAAGCCCCGCGTGATCGACCCAGGCGGAACGCGCTTCCTCTGGCAGTTCCCCTGGAGTTAAAAAACGCGTGACCGTGCTTCCATTTTTAAGCGTTCTTCCTTCTGCGGAAATGGAATATTGCAGCCACTTTTGTCCTAAAGCGTGCATTTGATCGAGGGAGGGCGCCAGCCGCGCGCCGGTGGCCATCGCCTTGGGGGCTACGGCTTGGCGCAGGTACGCATCGGCCAGTCCCCGGTCGATCCCCAACGCCACGAGGCGTTCGACGCCCGACTGAGCGCTTAACTGTCCTTGATACACCAGGACGACAACTTCACCGACTTGTTGTCGAGCCGCCTCGCGGTTTGCAGCCGGCACGTACTGGAGCAGCGATGCAATGATCGGCTCAACCAGTTTTGCCTCATTCACCCCGACTGTCGGTGGCTTACCTGGAATGTTGGGACCCTGCTCAGCCGTGGATTCTGTGGACTCGAAGGTCACATACCCCGGCTT
>CAYJTP010000070.1:0-5668 GCA_964373175.1 uncultured Planctomycetales bacterium | reverse complement strand
ACCGCCGGCCCGATCGCGCTCATGAAGAAGTCGGCGCCACGGATTCCCGCCTCCCAAAACTGCGCCAGCTTCTGTTGAACCCGCTCCCCGATCTCCCGCCTGACGTTGGAAAACTCCCCGGCCTCATCGGCCGTCCGCTTGCGGCAGACCATGTAGATGGAGGAAGCGAGGGATGCGGTTTCCTGCGCCCGAAGCCTTGCCTGCATTTCGGTGTGGAGGGGCCAGGAGGCGGTCAAATAGAGTCCCGCACCCAAAACGGCATTGATAACAGCTTCCCAAGCTCCCGTCTTGGGATAGGCGAACACAATGACAGCGATGCCATCCGGTTTGAGGACTCTGTTAATCTCTAGAAACGCCTGAGTCAGCATCTGCTCGAACCAAGTCTGGTCCTTCTCGGCATACCGTTGTGGATCCCAATGCTGCATCTGGCAGATTTCCTGCGATTTGGGGGTCGTCGGCGTAGCAAACAACTCCGGATAGAGATCGCCGATGGTACGCTTCAACCAGACGTAGAAGAAATCTGAAAGATCAGCGTACGGCACGTTGATGTAATACGGCGGATCGGTAAGGACAGCGTCGAAGAAGTTGTCCGGCCAGGGTAGCTCGGTGGCGGAGCCGTGGAGGACAGTAGCGACGGCATCAGCCTCCAAAACTGGAGTGAGATGAGTGAGGATCCTCTCTATCCAATCCATCGCGCTGGGATAGTAAATAAGCGGTGATGCCTCTACATAGTCCCACACCATTCCTAGCGCCTGTCTGTTAAAAGTGTGAGCAACCGCCTCTAATTGCGTTATCCATGGAACAAGAACCGTTGATTGATCAGCGAGCCTGTCAAAGGCGCATGTCAAATAGGTGACAACCGCCTTGGCGAACTCTGGATCGTCGTCCTCCTTCACCATCCGCGCATGCACCTGCCGCACCTTCTCGGCAAACGTGATGAGGGCCAGCTTCTGCCGGGCATTGAACAGGTCGCCCCAGCGGGTGAGACCATAAATCGGCACATTGAAGACACCGCTCATGAGCGGCACCGGCTCATCCGGCACGGGGTCCATACCCCACTCAGCTTGCAGGGCAGCTCGCTCCTTCTTAAGCGCAGCCTCGGCAGCTTGGTAAGCGTTGAGGTCCTGTTCGGTAGGCAAACGGTAAGTCTTGCCTGTCCGGTTGGGGTGATGGAGCACAACCGTTACCATGCGCTGTCCTGATTTGCCTTCCCGGAAAAGCTGTCTGGTGGTGTCATCGTCAATCGCGCCGTTGCAAACCGGACAGCGGGCGTGGGCGCGCTGAATCGTCCCCTCCTCCGGATCGAAATCAATCGCCTTTCCTTCCACGATACTCACATTTACACGTTTGGCCCTCTTATCGGGAATGAGCTTCAGTGCAACCTTCTTTTTTTCTTTCTTGGCCAGCCAGGTCTGGCGCATGAGCGGAATCTCGGCTCCGCACTCTGGATTTTGGCAAGGCAGAGTCCGCGCCCAGATGTAGCCCACAGGGATTGAGCCGTCTTTGTCCTTGGGATAAAAGATCTCCAGCTCTTTGCGGGCCTCCTCAAGGACCCAGTTACCCCAACGCTTAACCGCCTCCAGGAGCGGGTTGACCGTCTGAATCTCAGACTCAAAAAGCTCACCTTTGGCTTGCCGGCTTTGAGCGACGGATTTTCCAAACCGTTGCGGAAATTCCAGGACCGCCTTGTTAATCAGCACCGCCACAGGGTTATAGTCGAGCGCGTACGTTTCGCAGCCGAGGCGCAGGGCCTCAAGGGGGATCGCCCCACCCCCAGCAAAACAGTCCAGCACCTTCGGCGCCCGGCCGCCGAACGCCTCACGGATCAGCTTGCGGGCCTTTTCGGTATTTGGACTTGGGCCGTTGGAAACCTGCTCCCATGGAGCGATTTCTTTGATGAGTTTAAGGAACTCATTGCGCCGCTTCGGGTCGTCGGGAAGAAGGGCGGCGAGGGCGGTCGTCCGACAAGCCGCCAAGGGACGCCGGGCCCACCAGATGTGGAGCGTCGAAATGTGCCCGTGCCGGATGTTCTTTTCCCGAACCGACTGTTCGGAGACCTCCCGGATGGGGAAGTCCACCTCGATGAGCCGCTGCGTTCTGGTGGCGGTCTTCGCCGTCTTCATGCCTCTACTTGAGCTCCCGTCAAGACCGGAGCAGAAACCCGCTTCCAATCTTTTACGATGTACCGGACGATTTCTTTGATCTCATCGGGAGTCAACTTGGTGCCGGGATCTTGGATGAGGTGGAGACGGGGTGTTGATGCGGCATCCTCCACGACGTACAACCAGTATTCGTCACCCAGCCGGTGCGCCATGAGCCACTCGTTCGGCGTTAAAACCAGAGCGCCGGTCTTGGCCCGCGCCTTGACCTCGATGTACCGGAACTTTCCTTCAGGCGATTCGGAGCGGATGTCGTAACCGAGGCATTGGATTGAGACATCTTCCGGCAGCCGCCCCTGGCTTTGCTCGTACTCCATGGCCAGACGCATGCCGATGGCCTCGATTTCTGGGTTGGTTTCCATGGCGTCGTGCCGGACGGCCTGGGGGATGACCTGGACGATCCCCAGGATGTTCGGCGCGGATGGCAACAGACTGGTCTCCCTGCGGATCTGCTCCTCCAACGCCTGTTTGCGGGCTTTCAACTCCTCCCTGCGGCGCTCCTCATTTAGGATCTCCACATCCGGAAAATTCTCCCCTTTAGTTCGGCGTGTCGTGTAGTCAATGAGCTTGGCGTCGGATTCTCCGATCATCTGCTCCAGCGATTTCAACCCGTATTTCCGCTTGATGGCGGCCTCACGTTCCCGCTGGGTTAGCAGCTCGGCCCGGTAAGATTCCAGCACATGCTCGATGGCGAAACCAAGGATCGCCTCCTCGCTGGGAGCGGCCTCCAAACGTACTCCTTGGATGGCTGGAATCAAATCCCAGAGAATCGAGGAGTTGATCAGGCGCATCTCACCCCGCCTGGGCTGGTAGATCGCAAAGAGGCGCCTGCCGGCAACCTGGTCCCTCCCATCGCGGATTTCCCCTTCAAGAAAACAGATCCAGCCGTCGAGTTTTCCATCGGGGTCGGCCAGAGCCACTCCCCGACGCAGATCCTCTCCACCCTCCTTTTCAATCTGCTCGATAACTGCTTCCAGCAGAGGGTGGCCCGGCGCCACGAAAACCGCCTGCTGGCGGCGGGCGGCGGCCTTGTCAAAGGCCACCTTGCTATATTCTCGGAAAACCTCACCGAAACGGTGCCTGAACTCCCTCGAAACCTGGCGAATCTTCACGGGGACGTTCGGAAGGCGCAATAACCCGACTTCCTTGCTCTCACACGGCACCTGGAGGAACTGGCAAGCCCGTCCAAAGAAGCGTTCAATGTACTCCGGAACCAGCCGGTTCTCTCGGGCGCGGCGGTCCTCTCCCAGAATCCGCTGCAAATCCACGTGCCGCGTGGCGAGCCCCTCCAAAGCGGCCTGCCGCACCCGCTCGATGGCCTGTTCGTCAGGGATGGTCTCGATCTCGGCAACCAGCTCCTCCAGAGTCCGCCGGTTCGAGATGGCCTCCACGATGAGTTCCTTCAGGCTGCGGCCAGGCAGGAGTTCCCCGATCACGTCAAAGACCCGGTCGCTTCCCAGGGCGGCTTGGATCTTGGCCAGCTTGTGAAAGAGGGTCTCCAATACCTTGCCTTCGCGGGTGTCCCGGGCGACGAGGTTGTAGATGTGGACTTCCCGCTGCTGGCCGTACCGGTGGATGCGGCCCATCCGCTGCTCAAGCCGGTTGGGATTCCAGGGGATATCGTAGTTGACCATCAAGGAGCAAAATTGGAGGTTGATCCCTTCCCCGCCGGCTTCTGTGGAAATCATCACCTGAGCCCGTTCGCGGAATTCATGCTCTGAGCGGATGCGCTGATTCAGATCCATGCTGCCGTGAAGGACAGTCACCTGGTAGCCCCATGTCCTGAGCCGCTCAGCCAAATAGTCCAGCGTCTCCCGGGACTCGGTGAAGATGAGGAGCTTCTCGCGGGTCTGCTGAATCCGTTCATCGGCCATCACCTGCCGTAGCTCTGCAAGCTTGGTCTCCACCTCGTTGCGCTCCGCCTCCCGGGCCAGATGGATCAGCTCCTCCAAGGTTTTGATCTCCTCCTGGAGTTCCTGGCGGGTCTCGGCGGCTGTCAAACGCTCAAGGAGTTCCTCCTCCTCCCGGAGCCGCTCCGCCTCCGGCGCATCCTCCAACACTTCTTCATCAATGGTTCCGCGCTCAGCGAGCCATTGCCCTAGTGTCAACAATTCCTCCAGGCGGGACTTGCGGCGTTCCAGGGAGCGTCGTACCGCCCGGACGCTGGAAGCCATGCGCCGCTGGAGGATCAGCAGGGCGAAGGCGACGTTGCGCTTCTCGTTGGCCAGCGCCCGGTTGTAGGACTGCTCCACGTACTGGGTCACAGCATTGTAGAGGCGTTTCTCATCGTCGTTCAGGTGATAGGGCTTGGTGACCACATGGCGGGGTGGAAAGAGGGGCTTGCCTTCAAAATCCTTGAGGTCTTCCTTCAGCCGGCGGAGGAACAACGGGTTCTCCCGTAAGGCCACCGATTCCGCGATCAGTTCCGTGCTGGCAAAGAGACCGGGTTCCAGCAGGTCGAGCAGCAGGCGGAAGTTTTCCGGGTCGCCGCGATGCGGTGTGGCCGTAAGAAACAGGAGGTATTGGCTCGTCCGGGAGAGCAGCTCACCGAGCCGGTACCGATCCGTCTTCTTGGTCTTCTCTCCGTACCGGTAGGCCGCCATCTTATGGGCTTCGTCCACTACAACCAGATCCCATGTCTTCGCTTCGGCGAGACTGGCCATCACCTCATCCTGCTTGGCGAAATCCATCGACGTGATGACTTGGGGTTCTTCCGCCCAGACGTTGCGCCCCCAGGTTGCAGCCAGCAGACCACGGTCGGCGGCCACGAACGTTTCTCCGAACTTCTCTTTGAGCTCCCGCAGCCACTGATCCTTGAGATGCCCAGGCACTATGATGAGAATCCGGTGGACAAGGCCCCGGTACTTCAACTCCTTGAGCAGCAGGCCGGTCATGATCGTCTTGCCGGCGCCTGGATCGTCCGCCAGGAGAAACCGTATCCGGCCCTGTTGAAGGATCGCATGATACACGGCTTCGATCTGGTGCGGCAAGGGCTCGACCTGAGAGACGTTGATGGCCAGCAGCGGATCGAACTGGTAGGCGTAGCGAATCCGCTGCGCCTCTATTGCCAGGAAGACGGCCTCGGCGGAACCTCCAAAATCCCTCGCGGTGGCCGACTTCGTAAGGATCTGCTCCAAATCTTTCTCAACCAGGATGCGGGAATAGAACTGCTGCGTCCTGACGCCTACCGCCTCGATCTTGACCCGGTCGCCGACCGACTGGACGGTCAGGACGCGGACCGGCTCCGGCCAAAAATCACCTGTCAGGATGGTATCGGGATGTAGAGAAGACACGTTAGGACCTTTCCACTAAGGCCATTGGCTCACGCCTGCCTGCCGCGCCAGCGGCGCAGGCAGGGCGGCGTTGGCTTCGTTTCGGATTCTTGGGTCCCTGCTGGACAACCCACCGCTCGAACTCGTCCTTGCGGAAACGCCAGACGCCGCTCACCTTCAAACCGGGGATCTTCCCCTCCCGGGCCAGGCGGGTGATGGTGAAGGGATGGAGCTTCA
>CAYJTP010000069.1:0-5670 GCA_964373175.1 uncultured Planctomycetales bacterium | reverse complement strand
CATCTGAACATGCCACGTCTTCTGGCTTTCGCCAAGAGGAGCGGTGGGAGGAGTGCAGGAACTGTGTGCGTGCTCGAACCGGCGAACGTGCTACTCACCGTACCCCTCGCCATAGGAGAGAGGAGGTTTAGGGTCCATTTCAAAACGTTCGATGTCGCTGATGGTCGCTGATATCCACGCTGATTCACGCAGATGGCTCGTCGGACATCTGCGGCGATCAGCGTTTCGATCAGCGGGGATCAGCGTCTCTCTAGGGTTTTGAAACGAGTTCTTAGGAAAAAGAAGGTTATCGAAAACTCTTGTACAATGTAAGATGTCGGATACACCACCACGATGCGTCTGGTTTCTCGAAACACGCGGATCAGCTTCTTTGTGATCGCCTGGATTGCGGTCTTCCACTACGAGACCCTCCGGTTGAGCTATCTGAGCCCGCTGATCGGCCGAGAGCTTCCCAAGCTCAAGCTCCTCTATCCGCCAGCCGGCTGGATCATGTTTTACAATGTCGACCGGTCCTATGGGTTTGCCGAGGTCTACGGCTTCCGAAACGGTCAGCCCTTCCTCATCGACCCGCACGACATCTTTGAAACGCGGTTCGTCTGGTACGACAACATCCGCCGGAATGTCTTGATCGGCGTGCTCTCGCCCGGCGTGGCATCGCAGTTCTGTCGGTATCTCCATCGAAAATTCCCACAGTATGAGGCGTTTGCCGTCCTGTACGGGATGTACCCCGATGTGGTCAATCGACCGACCGACAAGCGCTATCAAGTCGCTTACCGATGCCGTTAAAAGCCGTGAAAAGTGCAAAGTGGAAAGTGTCAGGCAGAAAGAAAACCTTCAGAGGGAGCCTGTTGATCCCAAGGGATCGTGACCGGTGATGGCAAAACTCCGGACACTGTGGCACCAATGGTTTCTGGGTGAGCGGCCGTCGCTTGAGCTGTCGCTGTTTAGGATTGCTATCGCCATCACCGTCGGCTGCCACATGATCCCCTCGTTCCTTCACCTGAACGACAATTACCTCTCCACCGCCTTCAAGGAGAAGAACTTCTCATTCTTCCCAGTGTGGGCCCTTCGGCTCGTCGAGCAAAGCCCCGATGGGGTCGTCTATGGTTTTGTCTGGCTGTTTGCGATCTCGTGGTTCTGTTTCCTCATCGGATTCCGCTCGCAGCTCAGCTGTATTCTGCTGGGGTTTGCATGCTACTACTTCTACGCGCTCAACTCGCTGCACATCGGGACGCTGTCGTTCGATATCCTCCTGGTCACCCTCTCGCTCATGTATGTCACCGGCTATCATGGCGATTGGCTCTCGGTGGACAGCGTCCTGCGCGGCGATGGGCTTGCCTACAAGCGGCTGCGACCGTTTTTCGTTCAGCGTCTCCTGCAACTGCAGATGGCCTGGACGTTCTGGTACACCGCCTTGAGCAAAATCAGCGCGGGCGGGAATTGGCTGACCGACAACCCCTACTACTACTTGATGCACTATCCGCCTCTCGGGGTCGTCCGGGAGTTTCCCTTCCGGATGTTTCTCGGGCAGCATCCAGATCTGTGCTATGCGATCGGCCTTGGGATCATAACCATGGAGTTTTCGTTGCCCTTCCTCTGGTTTATCCGAAAGACCCGCCCAGTTAGCCTGGCTCTGGGCCTCTTCTTTCATGTCCTGCTGTTGGCGACCCTGCATGTCCCGACCATTTTCTTCTTCCTCTTCCCACCCCAAATGCTGCTCTTCGTTGACCCGGAGTGGCTGGTGGCTCGCCTCGAATCGGCACGGGCTCACCGCACCAAACAGAAACGCGCGACGCTGCTCTATGATGGACGGTGCGGATTTTGCCTGGCAAGCGTCAAGCGACTTCTGGTCCTCGACCTCTTCGGCGACTTAGAACCGATCGATTTTCACAGCGTGGTAGACCTCAAACGCCTTCACCCGCAACTCACCCCGGAACGATGCCACAGCCGGATGCAACTGATTGAGCCAAACGGCAGGCTCTCGGAAGGGTTCTTCAGTGTTCGCCGGATGAGTGTACGGCTCCCGCTACTGTTTCCGCTGATCCCCTTCCTGTATTTGCCAGGGATGGGGTGGGTGGGGCAATGTGTGTACGATTGGGTCGCGCGTCGGCGCTTCCTCTTTCACAACAGCCGGATGTGTGAAACGAATCAGTGCCTTATCGCGGATACACGCTGATGGCAACGCTGATCCACGCCGATATCAGCGCAAATCAGCGTATAGATCAGCGGTCATCAGCGATCTTCTTCGAAGGCTTGAGCTTGGAAGGTGAACAGTTGAGCCTGTTGCCACGCGTCCGGCTCAAGGCCAGCTTTTTGGTGCGCAAGTTCTCGCAGGAATTCTAATCGAGTCCAGCCGGTTTCCTCCCAGACCTGGGGGAGGAAGACGCCGCTTCGATCATCTTTCCTGAGAACGACCCCGTCTCGCCCCGCCACGATCTCCCGAGGATGCTGGACGGCTCTCGGAGGACTTAAGACCGCTACTTCGACCGTGACGTCCTTGAGCTCATCAGCGGCCAGCGGGGCAAAGCGTGAATCGTGCAGCGCAGCATCCAGGGCGACGGTCGGAAGCAACTGCGCCATCGGGACATCGCTTTCGATTCGCCCAATACATCCCCGTAACTCTCCGTGCTTGCGAAGGGTCACGAACATGCCCCTCGCTTGAGTCAACTCAGAAAATGCGTCTACCTTCAGCGCAGGATTCGATGAGGTGGAGGGGGTGAATGAGGATTCAAGCGTAGCGCGGGCCGCGCTCACCAGGACCATCCCGGCTTCTCGGGAGATGAACCCCTGAGAAGCGGAGGCAGGGCGCTCATACATCCCGATCGCCGCATAGCCCACGACCCGGCTTTTCTCATCGGTGGTATCGCCGGAGTTCGCGTACAGCAACAACCGCCGCTCAGGATAGCCCAGTCGCTTGGCGAACAACAGGCTCGTCAGAATCGGCCCGCGGCCGCACGCTTCAAGATAGCCGAATGCGAACAGCCGGCTGACGGCTTGCGGGGTTTCAAACAGGATCGCAGTGACAGCCGCCTCATCCTGTTGCCTCGCTTGGTCGTACGGATGGTAGTGGGAGAGATCCGTGCTGAACACAAACAGATACTCTCCACGCTTGGAAAGCGCGACTAACGCATCGGCCAGGGCCTCAGCATCTGCCAGCTCCACACTCCCCATCAGGAGGGGCACCAGTCGAAACTCACCGAGGGCAACCTGCAAAAACGGGAGTTCCACTTCGAGCGAATGCTCGTCAGATGCATGGGCTCGTTCCAGGTGCTGGATGCGGGTGTGCGTCTTGAGAAAGGCCACCGCGTCCGTATCCACCGGAATGGTCCCCAGAGGCGTTTGATAGGCCTCCCGATCATCCACGGACGTCCCATCAAACTGGTCCCGATGCGTGAAGGCCACGACAACCACCGCATCGTACTGGCGCCCTTGCACCTGGCGAAACCCTTTGGCGGCGACGAGACCGGAATAGGGGTAGCCGGCATGGGGCACGATGAGGATCCGCGGTGTTGCAGTCGCCGCGTCAGGGTGGGGATGTCGCTCAAGCAACTGCGTGACGACGGTGCGCAGTTCTTGTGGGTCGGCAGGATAAAATCCCCCAGCGACCTTTGCGGTGCGGGGCTCAGCAAAGACGCTGGGATGAACCCACACCGCAACCGCAATGACTACCGCAACCCAAAGACCGTGTCGGAGCAACGCCTCAAGCCTGCGATTTCTTGTCTCTTGTCTCATGTCTCTTGTGTCTTCTCTTCACGGGGACCATGGACCCCGACGAGGCGAAGGGGATGATGCGGCCAGAGGCGCGCCACGAGCCGGTCGCCAAACCGCAGTGGATGACGCACGTGGGGCCCATCGACAAATGCCAGTCCTTCCCGCATGAGCCACGTCATCTCAACCGCAGCGCCCATGGGCAAGACCCCACCCGTCAATCGATAATGGCTCAGGCGCCCCTCATACAATTCCCGCGGCCGATATTGAAATTGCCGAGCGGTCCAGGCAAGCCGCCTCCCGCCAGCAGCCAAAATCGCGCTGCTGGAACCTGCTGCGGTCGCCACCCACAGCCCGGAGCTCTTGTGGTCTTCTTGACGCCTGCCGATCTTCAGGTGGTAGCGGCTCATCGTCGCGGGATCTTCATGGGCAATCAGCACATCGTTGAGGGCAAGCGGGAGGATCACGCGGCCATTCAGCGTCAGCCGCAAACGGTACAGAGCGCACACTGCCAAGGTTCCGGCAAGCACCTGGTGGAAGATCCGATCGAAGGTCTCGCTCGCCGCGGCGCAGAAGACCGCCTCGCTTCGCTCAGGATCGGAATTGACCCCAAGCACTGGCGTATCCTCGACCACGTGGGAGGCCTGGAGCAACGTCCCATCCCCGCCCACAGATACCACCAGGTCGTGCCGCGCCGCCGTTCGGAGATTCGCGCGGTACACCAAGTCATAGACCATCCCGCTGCGCTTCAGCGTCTTGATGACGGTCGCCAACGTCGCCTGATGGACGCGATGCGCGTGGACAACATCCAGCGCAGCAGGATGGCGCGCGCGCACCAGTCGCCGAAGGTGAGGATCCCGCCGCTCCAACACATGGAGCTGATAGGCGCTCTTTTTGTACACCACCAAGACCCGCGCAAATGAAGGACTCATCGCTAGCGCTTAGTGTAGCGAATCTTCGCACCGGTGTTAAGAGTCCATTTCAAAACGTTCGATGTCGCTGATGGTCGCTGATATCCACGCTGATTCACGCAGATGGCTCGTCGGACATCTGCGGCGATCAGCGTCTCTCTAGGGTTTTGAAACGAGTTCTAAGCCTTATCCGTCTCCCAACGCCCACGCGTCCACAACACGCATGGCCTCAATCGCAAAGACCCAACCGTCTCCTCCGGTGGAGGATTTTCCGTTGACGATAGGCAAAAAGTCTGCTAGGGTATGTTCCGTGGTGGATCGGAGCCGTGGGGCGGCACGAGGTCCCACGGCGTTTGTCTATCTGACACAAATGCCGAAAGAAGAGGCGATTGAGATTGAAGGCAAGGTGGTCGAGCGGCTCCGCAACTCGCGCTACCGCGTGGCGCTCGAGGGCGGGCATGTGGTCCTGGCCTATCTCTCAGGCAAGATGCGCCAACATTCCATTCGCATCCTTGAGGGTGACACGGTGCGGCTACTGCTCTCGCCCTATGATCTGACGCAGGGTCGGATCGTGTATCGCGTTGGGTAAGGAACCGTGAAGGGAGGGCAGGACACGTGGCACGAGGAACCGTCAAGTGGTTTAACGACCAAAAGGGGTATGGGTTTATTACCCCTGAGGATGGCTCGAAGGATGTGTTTGTCCATCACTCGGCGATCCAAGGGGACGGCTTCAAGTCGCTTCGGGATGGCCAGAGCGTTGAGTTTGACATCACGCAAGGTCCAAAAGGTCCGCAGGCCTCGAACGTCATCAAGCTGTAAGCCCTGACCCGAGCTCATCCAGCAGAAAAGCGGTCCCTCGTAACCAAGGGGGCCGCTTTTCTGTTGTGGTGCCCCGACTGCGTCGGGGCACCATGCCCGCTCGAATTTCCGAACATGCGGCTAACACAAACCTCAATCCGCCCACTTGGGTGGGGAGAGAAAAAAGGTAAGCTAAACCCTAAGAACTCGTTTCACTTATGAAAACGCTGTGCAAGTCACCATCTGTAATCGT
>CAYJTP010000068.1:0-5729 GCA_964373175.1 uncultured Planctomycetales bacterium | reverse complement strand
TGAAATGGATCTAGACCTGGTAGCGCTGGATGGCCTCATCCCAGAGGCCCTTGGTCTTCAGGATGAAATCGATGACCTCGCGGACGGCCCCCCTGCCCCCCGGGCGCGTCGTGACATAGTGGCTGGCGGTTTTGACTTCATCGACCGCATTGGGGACCGCGACGGCGAACCCCACCCGACGCAGGAGCGGCAGTTCCATGAGGTCATCGCCAATCGCACAGACCTGCTCAGGAAGGAGGCGAAACCGCTTGAGGAATTGCTCGTAGACTGGCAGTTTCTGGAGCGCCTTCTGGGCGAGAAAGTCGATGGCCATCTCCTTGGCCCGGCGTGTGATGAGCTTCGCCTTTCGGGCCGTGATGATGGCTGACACCAGCCCCGCCCGGTGCCAGAGGAACAGCCCTGAGCCATCGTGGACATCGAAGCATTTCAGCTCATCCCCATACTCGTCATAGATAATCCGCCCATCAGTCAACACCCCATCGACATCGAGGACGAGGGCCCTCACGCGTTGGGCGCGGGCGACGAGGCTGGCCTGCCTGTCCGCCTCGCGTTGCTCGGGGAAGGCGGGCGTCGCGTCAGGAGACGCGGCCGGCATCGAAGCAGACAGACCTGCCTGCGCCCCGCCGACAGGCAGGGCAGGCAGGCCAACGGGGAGAGGCTGCGGGAGGGACACGGGGCTTAGGATTCTTCCGTCTCTCCAGTGACGCGCAGGACTTCTTCAACCGTGGTCGCTCCTTGATAGGCTTTTTCCAACCCATGGAGGACCATGGTGCGCATCCCGGATCTGACCGCGGTTTTGTACAGTTGGTTGGACGCCCGATCGAGGATGAGGTGCTTTAACTCGTCGTTCAAGACCAAGAGTTCGAACAATCCGGTACGACCCTGGTAGCCGGTTGCGTTGCAGGCAGGACACCCGGTTCCTTTCTTGAATTGGGTCGAACCCAGCTCGGGGGGCGGGGCATTCGTCTCCTGAGTCCAGAGTCGTGCAAAGGTGGTCGCGGCGGATGGATCAGGGGCTTTACAGTTCGAACAGACCATCCGCACGAGTCGTTGGGCGATAACCCCATTCACCGAGGCCACGATCAAGTGGGGCTCAATCCCCATATCCAGCAGCCGGACCACCGCCCCACAGGAATGCCGCGTGTGGAGGGTTGAGTAGACGACATGCCCCGTCAAGGCGGCCCGGATGGCGATGTCGGCCGTTTCCGTATCGCGAATCTCTCCGAGCATGATGATATCCGCATCCTGCCTCAGGATCGCGCGAAGCCCCGAGGTAAAGGTCAACCCGACCGCAGGAGTAATCTGGGACTGATCGACGCCTTCCATCTGGCATTCGATTGGATCTTCCAGCGTCACGATCTTGATCTGGGGGGAACGGAGTTTATCCAAGGCGGCGTACAAGGTGGTGGTCTTGCCGCTGTTCGCCGGACCGGTCACGAGGATCATCCCGTTGGGCCGGCGGATGAGCCGTTCGAACTCCTGGAGTAGTTGTTGAGGAAACCCGAGTTGCTCCAGTTTCAACAGCGGGACCGAACGATCCAACAGCCGAATGGCTAACACATCCCCAAACAAGGTGGGTAAGGACGAGAGGCGTAAATCGAGTGTGCGGCCGTCGGTTTCAAAATCCAGCCGTCCATCCTGCGGTTTGCTGCGTCCCACGATCTCCGTCGCCATACTAGCTTTGATCTTGAGGGAACGCAAGAGGGGATCGCGGATTTCCTCCGGCAGGATGAGCATCTCATGGAGGATCCCGTCGATCCGATAGCGAACCCGGGCCCCGGCAGCACTGGGCTCAAGGTGGATGTCGCTGGCGCGGATCTGGGCCCCGTAGGAAAACAGCAACTGGATCAATTTCGCGATGAAGGGATCCTCCGTCCCCGCGGCTTTCGCCCGTCCCCCAGCCCCGTGGGCAAGCCGCAGTTCATCATACAAATCTCGAAGCGATCGTGCCATCCTACAACTCGTTTCAAAACCCTAGAGAGACGCTGATCGCCGCAGATGTCCGACGAGCCATCTGCGTGAATCAGCGTGGATATCAGCGACCATCAGCGACATCGAACGTTTTGAAATGGACTCTAGAAACCCTCTTTGAGAAGGTCTTGGACGTCGAGCAGGCCGATGGGTCGGCGCTTGGCATCCACCACGACCAGCTCATCGATCTTATACTCGCGCAAAAGCCGCAAGGCCTCAACCGCCAGACGATCCGCATGAATAGTTTTCGGCGATGTCGTCATCACGGATCGCACCCGGGCTTCCGTGAGGTTCGGGGTCGTTTCCAGATGACGGCGCAGATCCCCATCGGTGAAGATGCCCAGGAGTTGCCCCGCGTGATCCACCACACTCGCACAACCGGCTCGGGCTCTCGTGATGGCCAAGAGGACCTCTTTGACCTTGGCCGTCTGGCGCACCACGGGGCTGGCGCGTCCGGTTCGCATGAGATCCTTGACCCGGAGAAATAAGCGCTTGCCAAGCTGGCCTCCTGGATGAAAGAGCGCAAAATCTCGTTCCTTGAATCCCCGACGCTCGGCCACCACCACAGCCAACGCATCCCCCATGGCCAGCATCGCGGTCGTTGAGGCGGTCGGGGCGAGATTCAGCGAGCAGGCCTCTCGTTTCACGCTCACATCCAGCACAACATCGCTGTGGGCGGCCAGCCGGGAGCGGACATTCCCCGTGATGGCAATCAGCCGCGCACCGATCTGCTTGATCACGGGAAGTAACTGCGTCAACTCGGCGGTCTCCCCGCTGTTGGAGAGGGCGATGAGGCAATCGTCTTTCGTCACCCGGCCCACGTCGCCATGCACCGCTTCCGCCGGATGGATCCAGAGACTGGGGGTCCCGGTCGATGCCAGGGTGGCTGAGAGCTTCTGCCCAATGATCCCGGCTTTGCCCATTCCGGTCACGACGACCCGGCCCTTGCAATGGACCACGCACTCGACCGCTTTGGTGAATCGGTGATCCAAGCGCGGGATGAGCCGCGTGATGGCTTCCGCTTCAATCCGCAGGACTTCTTTCGCCCGTCGCAAATTCATCCTTACTGAGCCACGACCTCTGACCTCTGATCTCTGACCTCTGACTTCTGGACCTCGGCGTTCTTGAGGGTTGAATAGATGGCTTTCACCTCGGCCAACAACGCCTCCAACTGGTCAAGACGCAGCATATTCGGCCCATCGCAGGGCGCATGGTCCGGATCCTCATGAACCTCCAAGAAAATCCCATGACAGAACCCGGTGGCCATGGCGGCTCTCACCAACGCCGGGACAAACTCCCGACTGCCTCCCGACGCCTTGCCTAAGCCCCCCGGCAGTTGCACAGAATGTGTCCCGTCGTAGATCACCGGGTAACCGAATCCCGCAAGGACTTGCAGGCTGCGCAGATCCGACACGAGGTTGTTGTAGCCGAAGCTCGTGCCGCGTTCGGTGACCAAGAGCTTGTGATTGCCGGTGGCCTGGACTTTCTCGATGACATGCGGCATGTCCCACGGAGCGAGGAACTGGCCTTTTTTGAGATTGAGGGGTTTCTTCGTGTTGGCGATGGCCACGATGAAATCGGTTTGCCGACACAGAAACGCCGGGACTTGGAGGATATCCAGGACCTCGGCCGCCGGGTCGATCTCTTCGCGGCAGTGGACATCACTCAGCACCGGGATGCCCAGTTCCCGTTTGACCTTGGCGAGGATCGGCAGGCCCTTGTGCAGTCCCGGGCCGCGGTAGGAGGCAAGGGACGTGCGATTCGCTTTGTCGTAGCTGCACTTCAGGATGTAGGGCAGACCCACGCGATCGCAGATCTGCTTGATGCGCTGCGCATGCGACAGGACGTGTCGCTCGCTCTCAATCACATCAGGCCCGGCAATCACCACGGGCCGCTGCCCGGCGCCGATGCGGATGCCGGCCACCTCAACGACGTGCGATGGCTCAGAAATGCTCTGGGCTTTACTCATTCTGCCTACAGTCGAATAACCAATCACCAAATCCCCCCGGCCCGCCTGGCGACTCCCAAGCCGGGGCGGGCAAACACCAAACAATCACCAATAACCAAGCACCAATGACCAAACTGTTTGTCCGCCATACAGCATGGCGGATCCGCCAATTGGTGTGGCGGAGAGTTTGGAATTTGGGTATTGGAATTTATTTGGTCATTGGAATTTGGCGCTTGGTGATTTCGGAATTATTCACCTGACATCTCAACAGGCTGGCGTGGACAAACGCGCGAAAAAGGGGATGCGGCTCGAGCGGCCGGGATTTGAATTCCGGATGGAACTGGCCTGCGACAAACCACGGATGGTCTTTGAGCTCCACCATCTCAACCAAATTGACTTTCTCGTAGACGCTCGAGATGACCATGCCCTTCTTGTCAAAGGCGTCTCGGTAGGCGTTGTTGAACTCATAGCGGTGGCGGTGACGCTCAGCGACCTCGGCGCGTTGATAGGCCTCGTACGCTTTGGTCCCTTTGACGACGCGCATCATGGACGCCCCCAACCGCATGGTCCCGCCTAAGTTCTTCACGCCTTGCTGTTCTTCCAGGAGGCTGATGACCGGATGCGGGGTCTTGGGCTCAAACTCCGTCGAGTTCGCTCCAGAAAGTCCCAGCACGTGGCGCGCGAACTCGATGACCGCGCACTGCATCCCCAGGCAGATTCCCAGAAACGGCACCCCGCGTTCCCGCGCAAATTTGATCGCCTCAAGCTTCCCCTCAATCCCCCGATGCCCAAACCCCCCTGGCACCAAGATGCCGTTCACACCAGCCAAGGCCGTTTCGACCCCGCTTTTGGTGAGCTGCTCCGCATCGACCTTGTTGATCTCGACCTTGGCGTCGCTCGCTAACCCCCCGTGTCGCAGGGCTTCGTAGATCGATTTATAGGCATCCTGCAAGAGGACGTATTTCCCAACGACCGCAATCGTGGTGGTGTGACGAGGCTTGAGGGCCCGTTCCACGACCTGCGTGCGCCAGCCGAGGACATCTTCCCGACCGCTGGGCAAATCCAACAGCCGCAGGATGATCTGATCGAGGTGCTGTTGGCTGAACATGATGGGCACTTCATACACGTCCTTCACGTCCATCGCCTGGATCACGGCTTCCGGTTCGACATTGCAGAACTGCGCGATCTTCTCGCGGACGTTCTCGGAAAACGGCTTCTCGGTCCGGCACAGCAGGATCTCCGGCTGCAAGCCGATTTCCCGGAGCTTGCCGACGGAATGCTGCGTGGGCTTGGTCTTGAGCTCATCGGCGGCTTTGATGTAGGGGACCAGCGTCAGATGGATATTGATCGAGTGGCCTCGTCCCAGCTCGTTGCGCAACTGGCGGATGGCCTCCAGAAACGGCAAGCCCTCAATATCTCCGACGGTCCCGCCCACTTCGACGATGACGACATCCACCTCGCCCGTGGAGGCCAATTTGGTGATAGAGGTTTTGATCTCATCCGTGATGTGCGGGACGACCTGGACCGTTTTCCCGAGATAGTCCCCATGCCGCTCCTTCGTGATGACGGAGTAGTAGATCTTGCCCGCGGTCACGTTGTTGTCCTTCGTCATCGTCAAGCCGGTGAAGCGCTCGTAGTGGCCAAGATCGAGGTCCGTCTCTGCCCCGTCCTCGGTGACGTAGACCTCTCCATGTTGATACGGGCTCATCGTCCCTGGATCCACGTTGATGTACGGGTCGAGTTTCTGCAGGGTGACTTTGAGCCCTCGGGATTTCAGCAGCAAGCCAATCGAGGCTGAGGCAATGCCCTT
>CAYJTP010000067.1:0-5932 GCA_964373175.1 uncultured Planctomycetales bacterium | reverse complement strand
CGGCATCCGCACATCAAGGACGGGAAGGAATCGGAGTTCATTCTGAAGGCGTTTCGGCGGGATTTCGAGGTGAACGGGCCGAGCGTCCTGCGCATCGCCCGGACGGTCCTTTCGGGATGGAAACGCTATCAGCACCATGCGGATCCGTGTGTTCGGAGTCGCTTTGCGTGGGAGGCCAGGGATCTGGCCGTCACGTTCCCCGCCTCGCTCTGGGCCGCCCAGCGATGGTTTCGCGAACGGAACCCGGCGCTTGTGCGAAAACTCTCGGGGCTGTTGGATGAGATCAAGCGGGAGGTGGGGCTGAAGGCCCGGCTGATCGCCCCGCTCGCCGGGCGGTTCGTCTGGTCGAAACTGCGGCGGGAAGACAAGCGCCTGAAAGCAGGGTGGACGTACGAGCCCCCGACGTTTTATGAAGCCAACGCCCCCATGTTGCATCGGCGGCCGCACTGGGCGTTCCCCGTGGCGCCCATCAAATGGGTAGCCGCGTGTAAGCAGGAGGCCTGACATCCGATGATCCCTCCAGCTCCCAATCCGCCGAAGTCGGATCAATCCGAGCGGCCTGACGTGAAGTATCTGCCTCGTGACTGTCCCTTTCTCAAGAAGGAAGTGTGGGCCATCGTCACGAAGCAGGCAGACGGAACCTGGAGAATCGTCAATTGCCTGGACAAGCACCAGCCTTGCTTCGAGCACAACTGTGCCTTCACGGTCGATGGCGGAGAATGGCCCTTTGGAGACGTAACAGTTGACAAGCAACAGCTCAAGGACAAGCCGTGATGGAC
Source organism: uncultured Planctomycetales bacterium (assembly GCA_964373175.1). Taxonomy (GTDB): domain Bacteria; phylum Omnitrophota; class Gorgyraeia; order Aquiviventales; family Aquiviventaceae; genus CAYJTP01. Next base: position 5,153 of record CAYJTP010000067.1, on the reverse strand, counting down.
CTCAAGACGCTCATCGGGACGTGCGTTGCCGTCTTCTTGGCTGAGATGGGCGACAAGACCCAGTTGGCGGTCTTCGCCGCAGCCACGGCGACGCGACGGCCCCTTGAAGTATTCCTGGGCGCGGCGATCGGCCTTGTGCTCGTTACGCTCCTAGCGGTAGTGGTGGGGCAGCTTGCCGGACATCTGGTTCCAGCAAAATGGCTGCGCCTAGTTGGCGGAGTGTTGTTTGTAGGAATCGGGCTGTCGCTGCTCATCAGGCCGGGCGGCTGATGGACTTCAACCAGGCGCCGTTCATCGTCATCTGGGAAACGACCCAAGCCTGTGACCTGGCCTGCGTGCACTGCCGCGCCAAGGCCCAGCCGCTGCCGCTTCCTGGCGAGCTGAGTCATGAGGAAGGTCTGGCGTTCCTTGATGAGATTGCCGAGATGGGCACGAAAGTCTGCGTGCTCAGCGGCGGTGACCCGTTGAAGCGCGCAGATTTACTGGACTTCATCCGACACGGAAAATCCAGGGGCCTTCGTATGGCGACGATTCCGGCAGCCACACCGTTGCTGACATGGGACGTGGTGCAGGCGTTACAAGACGCTGGACTGGATCAGATGGCGTTGAGTCTCGATGCCAGTACGCCGGAAGCCCACGACCAATTCCGCGGCGTCGCCGGGGCGTTCCAGAAGACGATGGAAGCGGTCCGATGGGCCCATGACACGCAGCTTCCGATCCAGATCAACAGCGTCATGAGTCAGCACAACTTCAACGATGTAGACCAGCTCATCGAGTTGGTGCGGCGGCTTGGGATTGTCTTCTGGGAGGTGTTCTTCCTCGTGCCGGTTGGGCGGGGGGCGGACATCCCAGGCCTGTCTGCCGAACAGTATGAGCAGGTGTTCGCCAAGTTGTACCAGGTGGCTCGCAGCGCGTCATTCATCGTGAAAATCACCGAGGCACCGCACTTCCGACGGTACTACTACGAACAGCGTCTGCAAGAGTTGGGGATTGACCCTCGGCAGCTTGCCTGGAATGGGGTTGAGCTCCCGCCGGAGCTGCGCCAGATCGAAGGTCCCCGCGGCTCAATCGGACAGGCGCCCCAAGCTGTGAACTCCGGCAAAGGCTTCGTGTTTGTAGCCTACAACGGCGAGGTGTATCCCAGCGGATTCTTGCCGCTCTCCTGCGGCAATATTCGCCGCAGCCCCCTGCGGACCATTTACCAGACCTCGCCGTTGATGCAAGCCCTTCGCGATCCCAACCGCCTGAAAGGCCGCTGCGGGGTCTGCGAATACCGATTCATCTGCGGCGGCTCCCGCTCGCGTGCGTATGCCGTCAGCGGCGACCCTCTTGCCGAAGAGCCCTGCTGCACCTACCAGCCACGTGCGTCTCTAGCCGTGCCAGCCCAGTCCTAGCGTTTGGCTCGTCATTTCGCTACAATGTCGTTGACTTCCATGGTCATTGTGGAGATTTCCAAAAATCCCAACTGCGCGGCAGTGGACGCGCGGGTCTTTCATGAGCTGGAACCGCCTCGTAGAGTCCGTCAGGTGCGGTTGGAGCGCCACCCGCGGCAACCTCGATGGTACGACGTAAGCGGATGGACCGTCACGGGACGGCCGCGCCCTGCCATCATCCAGAAAGTTGATGACTCCGGCGAGGGGGTGGCGTTTTTGGTCTACGGGGGCGATGCGGGGCTGCGGCTCAAGCCAGCCGGACAAGACGCGCCATGGCGGTTGGATGATCCCGAGCAGTGGGGCGAGCCGTACCTGCTCGTGAGCGACCTGAGCGACGCTCAGGTCGTTGAACAAGCCTGGTTGCCGCATGCCGTTCGAACGGAGCTGGATTGATGGCGGAGAATTTGGCTGACAAGCGCCTCGAGGAGTTTCTGCGCGAAGCCCCCCAGGCCAGCCGCGAGGAAATCCTAGAATTCCAGAAGCTGGTTGAGCAGTATTTCTTAGGCGAAATTACGCCTGATGAGTTCAAGGCGCGCCGCCTCCACATGGGCACCTATGGCATCCGCAACACGAAAGACATCCACATGCTGCGGATCAAGATTCCCCAAGGCAAGCTGAACGCGAGGCAACTGGAGTGTCTGGCGGATCTCGCCGAACGCTACTCCAAGGGGATCGGTCACATCACGACCCGCCAGGACATACAGCTCTACTGGATTCCCACCCGCGAGGCCCCCATTGCCATGGCCCAGGCTGCCTCCGTGGGACTGACGACACGAGAGGCCTGCGGCAACAGCGTGCGCAACGTCACGGCCTGTCCTCTGGCGGGAGTCAGTCCGATTGAGCTCTTTGACGTGACTCCGCACGCCAACGCCATGACCTGCCATTTTCTACGCAATCCGGTCAGCCAGAAGCTTCCCAGGAAGTTCAAGATCGCTTTTGAAGGCTGCTCTGTGGACCACTCGAAAACTGCCATTCACGACATTGGGGCGATCGCTGCGATCCAGCAACAGGACGGTAAACGCATCCTGGGATTTCGGCTGTATGTGGGTGGCGGCTTGGGTTCGGCACCCATGCAGGCCATCTTGCTGGAGCCGTTTACGCCGACGACGGAGCTCCTGCGCACTTGCGAGGCGATTGTGCGTGTGCACGACCGTCTGGGGGATCGCAAGAATAAAGCCGCGGCGCGCATCAAGTTCGTGGTCAAACGGCTTGGCCCTGATGCCTTCCGCCAGGAGGTGTTTGCCGAGCGGGAGCAATTGCCACGCTACAGCTATCCCGATATGGAGACCACCGAAACGGATGAGCAGCCGCCCACCCCAGCACAAATCCCCGCCGCCGTCTCGGTGTCCGCCAGAGGCGGATCCGCCTTCGGCGGAAATGGAACATTCAAGCGCTGGATGTTCACCAACGTGATGGGCCAGAAGCAGCCTGGCTACTCGGTGGTGACGATTCGGCTGCGGCTGGGTGATATCACGTCCGCGCAGATGCGGGCACTCGCACAGATTATCCGCCACTACTGCGGAGAACACCTGCGCACCACGATCGAGCAGAACCTTCTATTGCGCTGGGTGCGCAACGAGCACCTCGCTGCGCTGTTCAGCGAACTGGAACCACTCGGCCTCGCTGAGCCTGAGGCCAACAGGCTGTATGATGTGACCTCGTGTCCGGGCGCCGAAACCTGCCAGCTTGGCATCTCCGCCTCGCGAGGATTGGCGAGGGCCCTGGAAGCGAAATTCAAAGACCGTGGGCTGTCAGGGTCGGACATTGAGGACATCCGGATCAAAGTCAGCGGCTGCCCCAACTCCTGCGGGCAGCATCATGTGGCGGACATCGGTTTCTTCGGGGGTGCTCGAAAAGTCAACGAGCGCCTGGTGCCGCACTTCCAACTGCTGTTAGGCGGGCTGACGGAGGAAGGCACAGCCCAGTTCGGCCAGCCGGTTCTGAAGCTGCCAGCCAGGCGCATTCCTGATGCGGTGGTTCGCATGATCGAGCTCTACCGCAGGGACCGCCAATCTTCAGACGAATCCTTCCGCACGTTTGCCGCGCGTGCAGGGCTTGGCTATTGGAAGCAGGCGCTCCAGCCCTTTGAAATGCTGCCTGCCTATGATGAATCGCCTGAGGCCTACCGCGACTGGGGCGCCGAGACTGAGTTCTCGCTGGGCGGCATGGGTCCCGGCGAGTGCGCCGCCTGAAATCAGAGTCTCCCCCCTGTCGTTCGTGGTCAAGATCTCCCCCGTGTTCAACGCGTCGCCAACGCTAAGTCTGAGTCAGCGCCGCAGTAAGACGAGACGACTGTCTGGGACCCGGCCGAAGCGGACTAGGCGCCTACGCTCACTGGGGCTGACCGCCACCCGCTTACCCAGCTTGCTTCTGAGCACCTGGTTTTCGACCCGCAGGTACTCGATCTGGCGCACCAAGTCGCTCTGGACGGCTTTGCCCAGGAGCTGAAATAAGGCCTGGAGCAGGCCTTGGGTTGTGGTATAAGAGACGGTGACGGGCATTTTCGGTATCCTCCTTGTCCGAGACAGACGGTTTGTCCACCCGATGAGGGTGGACATGGACTAACGCACGATGAAGCAATGAGTTACGCAAACCGAGCCAGTCAGAAACTGGACAAAACGGACATCAACTCACCCGTGATCTGACTTTTTGCACCCCGCTCAACACCTTCCAAGCTTGTAAATAGCCAGTTCGACCCTGCCGACATGGCCGGACCGACGGCCTGAACGACCTCTCGGAACTCGCCTGATAAGCGCCCGGATTGGGCTAGATTTGGCTGGAACAGGCAGGCTTAAACTGAGAGGATATTATGACTGATATTTGCACGGGGAGAGCTAAACAGATACGCTCTGTGAGCAGAATACCCTTGACGATAATAGGGTACCATGGTATCTATATGCATAGATAATATAACTACCATGAAACACCAAAAACGCCCGTCCCAACAAGCGCGTGACGTGAAGGCCTCACCCGAAGGCTCCTCTTCGACACAACCCGCGTTGCTGCTGTCCCTGGCGAAGGGGCCGTCCTACGGCTACGGACTCCTGCAGGCACTCCAAGAGCTGGGGTTGCGTTGCGAGGGAAGCACGCTCTATAAGCAGCTCCGGGCCATGGAGCAGGAAGGCTGGGTCGAATCCCACTGGCATACGGAAGGCCGGGGGCCTGCCAAGCGCTTCTACACGCTGACGCAGGAGGGAGTTGATCTTCTCCAAACCTGGATGGTGTCCATCGAAGACGAGAAACGTGCCCTGGAAAGACTCCTGGCAGCATACCGCGCCTTCCTGAAGCGATGCGGGGATGGGAGCTGCGGGTGTGGCTGCGGCAAGCTGGTCAAGTTGGAGTTCACAAAACAAGATACGTCGCGTACCACGAAAAAGTGAGGAGGTGACAAACGATGAAGAAGCTACTCGCCATCGTGTTGGCAAGCATCGTGTTGGGTGGGGTGGCCGGCTATGGCGTTTATGCGAAGGCCTGTGAGCTAAACGGAGGCAAGTGCTGCGGACGCTGCCAATTGCCGCCACAACCCAAGTGAATTTGACAGAGCGCCTTGAGCGACGATCGGTCGCATCAATTTGTTGCTGGATTCAGGAAAGCTTCCGGCCAGATTGCTTAATCGATTTGACAAATCCGATACTGTGATATAGTATTTGTACTTGGAGTAAATAATGGTCCTATTCTGGAACAGCAGACAATCGGTTCGACTGCTCGCCGGAGTCGCGG
>CAYJTP010000066.1:0-6329 GCA_964373175.1 uncultured Planctomycetales bacterium | reverse complement strand
CTGGAAAGAGGCTTGGCTCCATGGCCTCTTGACTCGCCTGTTCCTCATGGGCAAATATCAGTCATAATATCCTCTCGGTTTAGGCCTGCCTGTTCCAGCCAAATCTAGCCCGATCCGGGCGCTTCTGGGGTGAGTTCCGAGAGGTCGTTCAGGCCGTCTCTGCGGCCATGTCGGCAGGGTCGAACCAGCGATTTACAAGGCGGGACGCGTTGAGGGGGGTGCAAAAAGTCAGATCACGGGTGAGTTTGTGTCCGTTTTGTCCGGTTGCTGAGCGGCTCGGTTTGCGTAACTCATGGCTTCATCGTGCCTTAGTCAATGTCCACCGTTAGGAGGTGGACACGCCGTGTTTCTCGGACCAGGAGGACACCCGATATGCCAGTCACCGTCTCTTATACCACAACCCAGGGGCTGTTCCAGGCCTTATTTCAGCTCTTGGGGAAAGCCGTCCAGAGCGACCTGGTCCGGCAGATCGAGTACCTGCGGGTCGAAAACCAGGTCCTGCGCAGTAAGCTCACTAAGCGGGTGATCGTCAGTCCGAGTGAGCGCCGGAGGCTTCTTCGATTCGGGCGGGTGCTGGGCCAGGATCTCAAGACCTGCCTGTCCATCGTCAGCTACCAGACCTTCCAGAAATGGGTGCGGGAGAGTAGGCACTCCAAATCCATCTCCCGCAAGCGCCGCGGCCGACCCCGAACCTTGAAGGAAGTCGAAGCGCTCATCATCCGCTTTGCTACAGAGAATCCCGGCTGGGGCTATTCCCGCATCTTGGCTGAGCTCAAGAAGCTGGGCATCCAGCGACTCTCCCGCAACACGGTGAAGAACATCCTTAAAGCCCATGGGTTTGACCCAGCGCCCAAGCGAGGCGAAGATTCCTGGGATGCATTTCTCAAGCGACATCTCGAAACCCTCTGGGCGTGCGACTTCTTTACCAAGACCGTCTGGACGCTGCTGGGGCCCAAGACATTTCATGCGCTTTTCTTCCTCCACGTGCGCAGCCGAAAAGTCTACCTCGCGGGGATCACCGATCAGCCCACGCAGGACTGGACGCTCCAACACACGCAGAAGGCGCGGCTGCCATTCGGCGGAACCCGAGACCGACCGGCTTTGCTGATCCGGGATCGAGACAAGAAGTTTTCCGCGGCCTTCGATGCCTTCTTCCAGGCCCGCCATACGCAGGTCAAGCCGATCCCCTTCAGATCACCGAACCTGAACCCGTACGCCGAGGGCTGGGTGGGCACGATCAAGCGGGAGTGTTTGGATCATTTCATCGTATTCGGAGAGCGGCACCTGCGCTACCTCGTGCGGGAGTACCTCGGCTACTACAACACCGAGCGGGCGCATCCGGTCCTCGCAACACACCACCGGTGGGCCGCCCCCATCTTGGGTCCTCCTAAGAAGCTACGGTGCCGACAGCGGCTGGGCGGTTTGGTGCGGGGGTATGAAAGGGGCTAGGTGAATGAGGATATCTACGATGCGCTCTCTCATGAGCCGCGCCTCTCTCAATTCGAGTCACTGACCGCGACCCATCTGTATTGACAATGGGTTGCTCCTTCTTCCTTCATGCAAAGATTATTTGTCCGATGCGCTCGGTCACAGCGGGGAATACGAGCCTCGCGCTCTCAAGCCATTGGGGAATCTGTCGAGGAAACGTCTCCGTGCTACGCAGCAGCGGCGGGAGAGCCTTTCCGGCCTGGTGAACGGTGACGTCGTAGACGCTGCCGACGAGATACGCGTCGCCAAAGTAATTGAAAAGCCCTTGCTCCGGCTCGGAACGAGGGGCCGCCTGATACAGCGAGGCGAGCGCCCGGTGGTGGAGGCGCCGAAGCTTCGGCGGCATCTCCGGCGCGTCAAGCCACAGGCACAGCTGCGCCACCATCTCTGGAGTAGCCAGGATAAGGGTGCGCAGGAACCTGATGTGCCGGACGGCCTCCCGGGCGCCCACCTCCCGGCGGACCCGCGCCGCAAGCGGATCGCGCGGATCCGCGGCAAGCAACGTCAATTGAGCTTTTAAGGCTCTCCCCAGCATTTCACTCCCGCCATCTTCGCGCTGACGAACTTCTCGCTGCCGCCATGCGGCAACCAGGGACAAGACCGCGCGCCTGCCAGATGTCGTGGAAGCTGGGGTTCCTTCACGCGTCGCGCCGCAATCCGCTCTCCTCACGTTCAGCCGGCTACCCCAGCAACCCGCACACCTGCGGACCGCTTCGCTGCCATGCGCCGCTCACTTCACACGTCCGACACATCCCATCGACGCCATGCGCGCAGAATCTGCTCGGTTCCGGCGCCGCATCCATGCTCGCCTCGCTAGCCACCACGCTGTTTCGGCGATGACGAACGCTCCACCACTTCCGGCGATGACGTTGCGGCTGTGGCCTCATGGATCGATCGTGTCCATCACGCTCACGGTTCCGCACAGCGTGGTACATGGCCCAGGCTGCCATCATTGATGAATAGTCCGACCACATCCTCGTTCCCCTTCGAGCACATTGACTACGATCTTCTCGCGTCTTGCGCTGTCTCTCGCGTCCGCAGCATCACGTCGCTTCCACGTTGCGTTGCCCGCACAAGGCCCTGGCGTACCAGGGCTCCCACCCCCATGAGCGTCATCCACTGCGGCCAGTCAAGGCGCTGGCTTAATTCCTCCAGTCGCATCGCACCGCGGTCCTCTAGATAGGTCAGGGCATCTCCACCGACGAGTCCCAATGTGGTCATCAGTGGCAGCCCGTCACGTGTCATCCACCTGCCGGCGTGTTCCTCGGAGCCCGTTAGCGTCATCCGCGCATCTGATACTTCGCACGTTTCCATCATCAACCTTCCTCAGAACAGCAGTCCTCCTTCCACAACGAGAGGCGGCGGATCACGTCACGATGGCCATGATGTCGTCTTCCCGGAGGAAGACATACTCCTTCTCGTCCATCTTGATCTCCGATCCCGAGTACTTGCCGAAGATGATCCGGTCGCCTGCCTTGACGGAGGGGGGGAGCGCCTTGCCGTTTTCAAGGGTCCGCCCCGTTCCCACCGCAAGGACCTTGCCTTCCTGGGGTTTTTCCTGCGCCGTATCCGGCAGGTAGAGCCCGCCGCGGCTTTTCTCCACCGAGCCGATCCGCTCCGCGATGACGCGATCGCCGATCGGACGCAGGTTGAGACGGCGCTGGGTTTCTATCGCTGTTGGCATGCATCGGCCTCCTTCCGAAACAGTGTCGGTTATTCAAAGTCCTCGCCGCCGTAGCCGCCGCCTCCGGCATGGGCCCCGGCGGGCGTCTTGGCTTCCTCTTCCTTGGGCTTCTCGGTGATCGCCGCCTCGGTCGTGATCAAGAGGCCGCTGATGCTGGCGGCATTCTGCAGCGCGGTCCGGACCACCTTGGTCGGGTCGATGATGCCGGCTGCGACCAGATCCGCGTACTCCAGCGCCTGCGCGTCGAAGCCCACGTTGGTCTTCTCCTCCTTGATGCGCTGCACCACCACCGACCCTTCCTGCCCGGCGTTCTGCGCGATCATGCGGGCCGGCTCCTCCAGCGCGCGGCGGATGATATCCGCGCCGATCTGCTCATCGCCGGGGAGCTTGAGCTTCTCGAGCGCGGGCAGGCAGCGGATCAGCGCCACGCCGCCGCCGGGCACGATGCCCTCCTCGCGGGCCGCGCGCGTGGCATGGAGCGCATCCTCCACGCGGGCTTTCTTCTCCTTCATTTCCGTCTCAGTCGCCGCGCCCACGTTGATCTGCGCCACCCCGCCGGAGAGCTTGGCCAGCCGTTCTTGGAGCTTCTCCTTGTCGTAGTCCGAGTCGGTCTCTTCGATCTGCTTCTTGATCTGCGCGATGCGCCCATTGATGGCTGAGGTTTTTCCGGCTCCTTCGATGATGGTGGTGTTCTCCTTGTCGATCTTGACCCGCTTGGCGCGCCCGAGGTCTCCAAGATCCAGATTCTCGAGCTTGATGCCCAGGTCTTCCGTAATCGCCCGGCCGCCAGTCAAAATCGCGATGTCTTCCAGCATCGCTTTGCGCCGGTCGCCATAACCTGGAGCCTTCACCGCTGCGCACTGCAGGGCGCCTCGCAACTTGTTCACCACGAGGGTGGCTAACGCTTCTCCCTCCACATCTTCAGCGATGAGCACGAACGGCTTGCTGGCTTTGGCGATTTTCTCCAGGAGCGGCAGCAAATCCTTCATCGCCGAGATCTTCTTCTCGTGGATGAGGAGGTAGGGCTCATCGAGCACCGCTTCCATGCGCTCCTGGTCGGTCACGAAGTACGGGGAGAGGTAGCCCTGGTCGAACTGCATCCCCTCGACGAGGTCGAGGGTGGTCTGCATGGACTTGGCTTCCTCGACCGTGATGACGCCGTCCTTGCCGACCTTCTCCATCGCGTCGGCGATCAGCTCGCCGACTGTCGAGTCGTAGTTCGCGGAGATGGTGGCCACCTGCGCGATCTCTTTCTTGTCCTTGACCTGCTTGGAGAGCTTCTTGAGCTGCTCCGTGACTTCCTCGACCGCCTTGTCGATGCCGCGCTTGAGCGCCATCGGGTTGGCGCCGGCCGTCACGTTCTTCATGCCTTCTCGGTAGATGGCTTCGGCCAGCACCGTGGCGGTCGTCGTCCCATCGCCGGCGTTGTCCGACGTCTTCTCAGCCACCTCCTTGACCATCTGCGCTCCCAGGTTCGACCAGGGATTTTGCAGCTCGACCTCCTTCGCCACGGTCACGCCATCTTTCGTGATCGTGGGCGAGCCCCATTTCTTCTCCAACACGACGTTGCGCCCCCGCGGCCCGAGCGTCACCTTGACCGCGTCGGCCAGCTGCTTGACGCCCCAGTACATCAGGCGCCGCGCTTCGTCGTTGAACAACAATTGCTTGGCCATCCAGCATCCCCCTCCTTCTGTTAGCCTTCCATCACCGCAAGCACGTCCTCCTCGCGAAGAATCAGGAAGTCCTCCCCCTCCAGCGAGACCTCGCTGCCGGCGTACTTCCCGTAGAGAATCCGCTCTCCCTTCTTCACTTCAAGCGCTTTCATCGACCCATCCTCCAGCACGCGGCCGGTCCCGACCGCGAGGACCTTGCCTTCCTGCGGCTTCTCCTTCGCCGTATCCGGCAGGACAAGCCCGCTCTTGGTCGTTTCTTCAGGCTCCAGCGCCCTGATCACAAGACGATCGCCCAGCGGCTTCAACGTCATGGCTTCCCGTGCCTCCTTCTGTTCCTTCATCGCGGGGACTCTACGCGACGGCCGGCGGCTGCTTCAGCCGCCGGCTTTCCACCATGCGAGATTACTTCACGTCCACCTTGATGAGCTTGCGCTTGGCTCCCTCTTGCTTCGGCAACCGCAGCTCGAGGACGCCGTTCTTGTAGTTCGCTGTGATCGCGTCAGCCTTGACCTCCTGCGGCAGGTCGATCTGTCGCTCGAACGCGCCGTAGGCCAACTCTCGGCAGTAGGCGTCTTCGCTCTTCATCTCGCGCTCCTGCCGCCGTTCGGCCTTGATCGTCAGCTCCGTGCCCATGACGGAGACATCGATGTCCTTGGCCTCCAACCCCGGCAGATCGGCCCGCACCACGATGTCCTCGTCCGTCTCACGCATCTCCACGGGAATGCCGGCCGACCGGCCATCGTCCCAGCTCGGGAACAAGCCGCCGCGGCTGAAGTCCGAGAACACTCGATTCATCTCTCGTTGAAGACCCCAGAGATCCCTGAAGGGGTCCCACGCCTCGCGTTTTCTGATAACCACAGGGAGATTCATGGATTGTTCCTCCTCGTGTTGATCTGTCTCATTGACCACAGGCGGGGCAGAGTCCGCAACTGCATCGCCCCATTGCGGATCCGCTCGCGGACCGCCGCCAGATGGCGATCCATCCCAACCCGTCCCAGGCACTCCCGCCATGCCGCTCTCAGGCCTGGGAACCTCCTCGGTGACCGTCTCGTTTCAGCTTGATGTCCGACCATCTCGATTCGCCTCCTGCTTGGAGCGCTTCGCAGATGCCGGCGAGATCTTGTCAGGCAGGGGACGTCGCGCAGGACCCCGTGACTTTCGATCCCTGGGCGCTCTGGTGGCAGCCTCCAGGTCCCGCCGATGATGAGCCCGCCTTCGTCTCCGGCGATTTGCGATTCGCCTGCCCATTGTCTCCTGACTTCCCGCGTTTCCAGAATTTCCATGACCTCACTCGCTGTCTGACCATCGCCCACCTCCTCGGTCTGTGCGCTCTGCCTCCCACTCCGCTCAAACAATAACTTGACAGCAGATATTTGTAAAATAGATAATCTCAATAAAGATCATTTATCAGGAAAATGATCCCTTTGAACTACCATCACCTCTATTACTTCTTCGTGATCGCCAAGGAAGGCACGGTCTCCAAG
>CAYJTP010000065.1:0-6586 GCA_964373175.1 uncultured Planctomycetales bacterium | reverse complement strand
GCCGGGACTATGGGGCCGTCCTTGCTTCAGAGATCGGTAGAAACGGCTCTTTGACTGTGAGCTCTCGGCGAGCGTTTACCCTCGTTGAAATTCTCGTCGTGGTGACACTCGTTGTCGTTTTGGCCTTGATCGGGGCGATCAACGTCTTGCGGGCGAGGATGACAGGCAATGAGGGCGTGGCGTTGGCCAATCTTCGGCAACTGGCGGTGGCGCTGATGTCGTACCAAGCCGTGAACAATCAGTTTCCGGACACGCTGGGTCTCTTAAGTGATGCCACGCCGCCGTATCTTCCAGCCTCGCTCACCGGGGGTAGCGGAGCGAATGGGAACTCGAATGTGAATGGTTACGCGTATGACTACACACGAATGGATGCCTTCCACTATACGCTCTTTGCGCGGCCCACGAGTCAAGGCGCAACTGGCGTGCGGCGATTTCTCGTGAATGAGGCTGGGATGCTTCGGTATACCACGGATGGGACGGATCCAACGGCGAACAGCCCATTAGTGCAATGAGCAAGACCAGAGACATGAGACATGAGACACGAGACACGAGACGGTTTGGTCTCCCCGGCCCGCCGAAAGCGTCCGAGGGTTTCACATTCATTGAGCTGCTCATCGGGGTGGCGATGCTCTCGATTGCGATTGCCGCGCTCATGGGCGCGTTTCTTGGCCAAGTCATCTTGAATGAGCATGCCCGCAACCTCACCTGGGCGATCAACGATGCCAACCGGGTCCTGGAGCGGATCCGGCAGTTGAACATTGGCTGTAGCGTCCCGTCGGCCACACCGCCAGTGGCAGAGTGCGGCGGACCCTGCACGAACGCATGGGACACGTGGTTAGCCAATGGTGGCGGTGGTAAAAGCATCCAACCAGACCCAGCCAATAATGAGCGTGTGGTGGTTACCTGCCAAAATTCGGCTGGTAGCGCACCGTGTGGCGCGACCGATGATCCGATTCGGATCACCGTCGCGGTCTGCTGGCGCCATCGGGGTCGTGTGTTGGGAGAGTGTAGCAGTGCGCTCGCTCCAACTGATGGGAGTAATGGGTTTGCTAATAACGGAGTCATTGAATCACAGGCCATGCTCACGACGCTGATGACGTGCAGGCAACAATGAGAGACATGAGGCATCAGAGGACAGAGATCAGAGGACAGAGGTCAGAGGACAGAGGTCAGATTTCATCTCAGGTCCCCTGTCCCCTGTCCCCTGTCCCCTCGCTCAGGTTTCGACCAGGATTTACGCTGATCGAGCTCCTCCTCGCGGTCGTGATTTTTGGCGTCGTCCTTGGGGTAGTGCTGGTGAGCTTTTTGGTCAGCCGGAGTTCCTTTCTCTCTTCAGATGCGTATATCCAGGTCCAGGAGCAGGCCAGGCGGGCGCTGGATAACGTGAGAAAAGAGTTGCGCCAGGCTGGCAATGCCGACTCGCCAAGCACCAATCCAAACGTAACCTTCACCAATGCGAACAGACTCAACTTTCAGCTTGCGAGAGGGTATAATGTGACCGGGTGTGGGGCAGCACCCAATCCTTGCGCGTGCAACGCGATCTGTTGGGGAAACGACACCACGAACGGCGGGTGGGTCCATTACCTGCTCAATCCCCCAGTTCCTCCGGCCGATGGGGCGCAGCTCCTGCGGTGTCAGTCCAACGGATCCGATACGGCGTTTGCGAGTTTCGCCGGCTGCCAGGTCCTGGCCAATAACGTCCAGACGTTCCAGATGGATTATGCGAATACGAATCGAGAACTGACGATCCGCCTCCAAGTGACTCAAGCATCCACCCAACTTCCTGGGGGAAGCATGTCAACTGGTCCTCCGAATACCCCGCTCATCACGAGACTTCGGCTTCGAAACCCAGGGTAATGCCAACCGCTCCCTTTGCGAACCGTGTGCAGGACGCCGTGCGCCTCTTGACGCGCCTGGCCCAGAGTCATGCCAAAGAACCCAAGCTCTCCGTCGGCCTTGACATCGGCTCATCAACCGTGAAGGTCGTTGGCTTAGGGCCCCCAAACCCGATCGGCGGACGTTCACTCTTGGGCCAGGCGATGGCGATGATTCCCAACGCCGCCGAGTCGAACATTCCTGATGCCATCAAAGAGACGCTGCGTACCTTCCGCCTGCCTGTGAAAACCGTCCACATCGGTGTGAGCGGACAGTTCGTGATCATGCGGGTCGTGGAGATGCCAAAGCTTGCTCCCCAGGAGCTGGCCCAAGCCCTGCCCTTTGAAGCGCAGCGGCATCTGCCGTTTAACATCCAGGATGTCGTCTTGGACGGCGTGGTCTTGGGGCCTGCCGAGGGCAACAACGTCTGGGTGCTGATCGTCGCCTGCAAGCGGGAATTCGTGGAGCGTCGGATCGGATGGCTCAAGCAAGCCGGCTTAGAGCCCGCCTCCGTCGATGTGGACGCGTTGGCCGTGGCGAATGCCTTTCTGTCCCAGGCGAATGGTCAGCCCAGGGCCGGGACGCATGCGCTCATGAACGTCGGAGCCCAGTGGACCCATTTGGTAATCTTGAAAGCGGACGTCCCCTATCTCATTCGGGATATTCCCTGGGGTGCTGAGAAGCTGATCCAGCATCTGGTGGAGCAGCGGGGCCTGGACGCGACGGCGGTGGCCACCCAACTGAAGGAATCGTCATCCGTCTCCAATGAGCTCGCGGAGGCGTTGAAGGGCGCGTGTGAATTGCTGACCACCGAACTCCAACTGTCCTTTGATTTCTTTGAGAACCGGTTCGGGCCCCCTCCTGAGCGGGTCTTGGTGAGCGGGGGCCTCAGCCAGTGCGCATCGTTTCTTGAGGCGCTGAAAGCCCACGTGGCGCAACCCGCCGTTCCCTGGACGCCCACAAACGAATTGTCCGGTCAATTGACGGTGGCGTATGGATTGGCCCTTCGCTCATACATCGCGTGATGATTTCGATTAATCTCCTGCCTGAGGCCTATCGAAAAGCGAAAGGCGCCACCCTGCAGGAATTCCATCGCTCACCGCTGGTGATCCTCATCGTGGTCGTGCTTGTGGGGTTGGGTCTCTGTCTTGGGGGTCTCGTGCAGGTTCGGAACGCCCGCCTCACCCAGCTGACCTCACGCATCCAACAACTCCAAGCTAAGAAAACCGCCATCGATCGCCTCAAAACCGAGGTCCAGCACCTCCGCGACCAGCAGCAGGCGTTCGAACGGCTCAGCCATGAGCGCAGTCGCTGGGCGCAGTATTTGAACCGGTTGTCCGACGTGACCCCCGAAGGGGTGTGGTACCTGGATCTGTCGCTCGACACCCTCCAGAAAGGGCTGACACTTCGAGGGCTGGCGATTAGTCAAAGCGGGGAGGAGATGGTGAGGATCGGACGGTTGGTCCAGGAGTTGAAAGCCGACCGCACTTTTTCTGAAGCCGTCAAGAATATCCAGATCGAATCGATTAAAAGCGCACAAGACCAAGACAAAGAAGGCCACATCGAGCTGGTCGAGTTTACGATTGCGGGCCAACTGGCGACTCCGCCCGCGGGGGCAACACCATGATCCCACAACAGTGCATTTTGGATTTCGGATTTTGGATTTGGGATTTCGCCATCCCGTTGTGTCACGTTTCCACTCCGCACTCCTGGCAGGTGGGGGGATGAAAGGCCTCGGGGGTCAAAGCCGACAGCTCGTTCTCGTCGGAGCCCTTGCGGTCTTTGGTCTTGGCGTGTATTATACCTATGTACTGGGCCCGTTATTTCGCCGACTGAAGGAGTTGGGTCAAACGTTGCAAACAACCAGGGTGCAACTGCAGCATTTGGAGCTGGCGCTTGCCTCCGAGCCGCAGTTACGCCAGCAACAGGCGCAGTTATCATCCCAGGTCGCATCCCTGCGTACCGTGATCCCATCCGAAGAAGAGCTGCCCTCGGTCATCAAGCTGTTGTCTGATGTCGCCAGCCACACGAATGTGAAGATCAAGACGATTTTTCCTGTCCGATTCCTTGAGCCACTCCCCACGTCGCCAGCCGCCCCACCCAAACCGGAAGACCACCTCTATAACGAAGTGCCCATCCAGATTGACGCTTTGGCCGGTTTCCATCAGCTTGGAAGCTTTTTGAGCCAGGTGGAATCTGGCGAGTACCCGATGCGGATCCAGAGCCTTCGGATCATGGGGAATCCGAAGGAACCTCGACGCCACGAGATCAAAGTGACGCTCTCGGGCTATTTCGCGACCGCCCAAGAAACTCCACCGACCGCGGGAACGTCATCCGGGTCCCAACCACAATCGTGAGATCCGTCAGCCTGGGGTTTCAGGGGCATGACCTGGTGAGATGAGGACTGACGCCGAGGCGTCTTTTTTATTCACGTGATGAGGAAACGCTTCCTTCGTGTACGCGTCTGGGGATTCGTGTGTGGCATGGCGGTGTGTGTCGGAGCGCTTCATGTTGGGCCCCTCCGAGCAGAACCGCAAAAGCCCTCCGGCTCGTATGACGCGAAAGGTAAACGAGATCCTTTTGTCCCATTGGTCCGCGACGGACGGTTGGTCAGCACCAGTACCGATGCAGCGGCTTCCGCGAAGCCTTCGGACATCTTTTTAGCTGGAATCCTCTGGGATCCGGGCGGGCGTTCCATCGCCCTGATCAATGATGCGGAAGTGACGGTGGGCGAGACGATCAATGACTACCAGGTCCTTGAGATTCGCCAAGATGCGGTGGTCTTAGATCGTGGAGGGAACCCCGTGGTGCTCCAGTTGATGTTTGATGAGCATGGCAAGTCGGCGAACAGTCATGAATCCAATCATGAATCAAAGAGGAGGTGAGTGGTGGTGAGCACACGGAGCATGAGTCGCCTTGGTGTGATCGTCGGGTTCGTGATCATGGGTCAGGGGCTGGTGTGCTGCGCGCCTGGGTATGCCGCAGACTCGCCTGAATCCCAGGACGAGAATGGGCAGCAGGCCAGTCCCATGGAAGAAGCCGCGACGGAGGAACATCCCGCCTCCTCTGAAGCTACTAGGCCCTCAGCTCCTGACGCCCTCATCAGCGTGGACTTCAAAGACGCCGATATCCGGCAGGTGCTGCGGGTGATCTCCATCAAAAGCGGCGTCGATATCGTGGCGGGCCCAGATGTCGAGGGGTTAGTGACCATCAAGCTCACAAATGTGCCGTGGTCGCAAGCCCTGGATGTCATCCTGAGGACGTACGGGTTCATCTATGAACGCAAGGAGAACGTCATCCGGGTGATGACGCTGGCGGCGGTTGAGCAAGAGGCGCTCTCGACGGAGGTGTTTCCGTTAAGCTACGCGAAGGCGAAAGAGGTCGCCGAGATCCTCAAGGAGATGCTCTCCGATCGAGGGAAAATCAAGTTTGATGAACGCACGAACACGGTGATTGTTACCGATCTTCCCCCCAACCTCTTTCAGCTCAAGCAGGTGGTGCAGCGCCTCGACCAAACGACCCCGCAGGTCCATATCGAATCCAAGTTTGTTGAGACCCGCCTCACGCGGGATGAAAATCTGGGGGTCAACTGGTTCGACAGTGTTTCGTTCGCCGTGCGCACCGCGATTGCTCCCACGACGTTTCCTTTTCCTGGCGGAGCCGAGATGGGGAATCTCGGCTCATCGCTCATCCCTCGAGCCGGCACGTTTTCACCCACGACCGGGGCGTCGCTTCCCAAAGGACGCATCCCTGAGGTGGGTGGGACGTTTACGTTTGGGACGATTGACATGGGGACGCTGACGACGACCCTCAACATGCTCAAGCAGCGCGTCGATACCCGCGTGATCTCCAACCCCACCATCGTGACGTTGAACAACAAGGAAGCGAGTGTCCAGGTGGGGACCGATGTGAACATCCCAAACTTCCAGATTGATCCGTCAACTGGTCGCGCCACGGTCACAGGTTTCCAGACCCGGTCAACTGGGATCATCCTCAAAGTGACCCCTCACGTGAACCCGCAAGACGAAATCGTCATGGATCTGAAGCCTGAGATCACGACCGTGGGCGCGGAGCGGACCTTTGCCGCCGGAATCATATTCCCGGATTTTGATGTCCAAAAAGCGGAAACGCAGGTCCGACTGATCAATGGACAGACCCTCGCGATTGGAGGGTTGAAACGGCTGGCGGAGCGGGTCACGTTGGATAAAGTCCCTATCCTGGGCGACATCCCCATCATCGGATGGCTCTTCACCAATCGTCGTGAGCAGACGCCATCTGGACAAGACCAGCTGGACTTGTTAATCTTCCTCACGGTCCATCTGGTGAAAGATCAACCCCCGCAACAGGCGGCGATGGCCGCCCCCGCTGCCACTGCCCAATGAGGAGCAGGCGCTGATGACGTGGTTACGGCTTCAGACACGAACGGGATGGCTGGTGGTCGCGGGGGTTGTTCTGGGAAGCGTCATTGCGGTGCAGTATCTCGCCAGTGCCCAAATGGCTCCGAAAAGCCGCGAATCCAAAATCGGCTCGGCAGCCCTTGAAAAAAAACTTGATGCCGTCTTGTCGAACCAACAGACGATCCTCCAAAAGCTTGACGCGGTCATGGAGGAACTGCGCATCATCAAAATCCGCGCCACCCGCTAGCGCTTCGACAGGATTGACATGAGGGGTCCAGGGGCTCCATCCTGTCGAAGCAGTCCATAGTCAAGAG
>CAYJTP010000064.1:0-6919 GCA_964373175.1 uncultured Planctomycetales bacterium | reverse complement strand
CGTTGGTGAGGTCGTTGGTGAGTTTTTCAGTGAATTTCGGCAGCCGGTTCAGGAAGTCGATGGCGGTCTTTAATTGGAATTGACGCTCGGTCGCAAGGATCGTCTCAAGCGTCTCCTCCTCAACCCCCACGTCAAATGCCGGCGGATTGTCAATATCCGCTGCGGTCGTCAGGAGATCGTTGAGGACCGTAGACGCTTCGATGGTGGCTGGGGTCTCGGCCACGACAAGCCGTGACGCCTCGTAGTATTCACCAAGTTCTCGAGAGAGGTCGGGGATGGTTTCGGTGACAGTTGGTGTCGCTTGCGGCGTTGAAGCGGCGGAGGGTACTTGAGGCCAAATCAGGGCGATCGCGACATCGGCGACGTTGGTGCCGGTTGGGCCGGTGAGAATCGCATCGCCGATCCCTTCATCGCCCAGAGGTTTTCGCGCGCGGCCAACTGTCTCAAAGAACGTGGCGGAATCAAACCGGGCCAACACGTCATCGGCATCAAGCCCAAGTTCCTTGGCTTTCCGCATGGTCGCCGTGCTTCCCACCGCTCCCGCAAACTTCGAGGGGAGGCCGTCAGGCGCTTTGCCATCGACGCCATCCGTGCCGCCGCTGAGGAACATGACGTTGGTGAGCCCTTCCTCGGCTAAGCCTTTTGTGACTAGCAACGCCAGGCGTGAATTACGACCCCCTTCACCGGGTGTCTTTGTGGTGATCTTCACGGTCGTTTCCCCACCCCAGATGATGGCGGTGGGCTGATTCGCTGTGGGTTGACGACGAACGGCTTCTTGAATCGTCGCCAGGATCGCTTGGGCGGCCTCGCTGACTTCCCCGTCAAGTCGCTCAGAGATGACGATCGGGCGATACCCCAGCCGCTCGGCGTGTTCTTTGGCGGCTTGGACGGCGGCGTCGTTGTTCGCCAGCATGACATACTGGTCACGCTGGATGAAGGGATCAGTGGGGCGGATAAACTCTTCGACACCTTGCTGTTCTCGCTGGACACCGGCCTGAATATGGTCTCTCACCGCCGCGGGAAGTTGGTCGAGCAACCCAAAGCGTTCGAGAATCTCCCAGGCTTTCTGATAGGTGGTGTCACTGGCAACCGTGGGACCGGAGGCAATCACTTGCGGATCATCGTCATAGGTGGGTACATCGGAGAGGGCGAGCGTCATGAAGGCTTTGGCGTTTCTACCCTTGAATCGCAGGCGGCTCGCCTTGATCTGCTCCAGCACCCCACGAACGGTGTTGATCTGCCCGATGTCCAGCTTGTTATCGAGCAGGAGTTTCGTCACGGCTTGCAACTCATCGAGCGTGAGGCCTTCGGCTGGCGCGCCACCCAACGCTGACCCACCGCCGGTGATCGCCGCGATCACGAGGTCATGCGGACCCGCTTGCTCGGCTAGCTTCAGCATCTTCTCGACCCCGGGGATGCCCGCTTCATCCGGAGTCGGATGGCCGGCTTTGGTGAGGGTGATCCGTCCGATCCGACCATCCACAAGCGTGTTGATCTGTCCGTCCGTAACCCGCTCACCCAAGACCTCATCGAGGGCTCTGGCGATGTGATCAGCCGCCTTGCCCATTCCAACCACGTAGATGTGCTTGACGGTTCGTAAATCATAGGTCTTGCCGGCGACCGTCAGGATTTGCTGCTCGGCGTCGTAGGATACCAGGTCCAGAACCCGCTGATAGGGATCTACGCGTCGCACCGCCTCGCGAAACAGGGCCCTCGCATCCCATTCTTCTTGCGAAACCCCGGCGAGCGATGCCGACTCACCCTCGAGCTTCAGCTTAAAGGCGCTCTCCGGCACCAGGCTCAAGGGGACGTACCCGCGGATAACCCGCAGGGCGTTGTCGATGGCAGCGACCCGATCCATCTGGCGCCTGATGAGCCTCACGGCGCTTCCGGTGTGCCCGGTCACCATGACATTGGGAAGCGCGACGCCATCGTCATCCGCAAACCTCAGACGCGTGTCCTTCGTTTCGTCCTCGACCACATCGAGCCGGGCTTGGACCGAGCGGTGGGCCTTGAGGAACTGCCTCAACTCGGTTTCCTTCACCACCGCCCCCCGAGCCGTGTTGATGAAGATCGCGTCTGCTGGCAGGCGTTCCAAGAAGGCTTTTCCGATCAGCCCTCGTGTTGTGTCGGTCAAGTTCACGGTGACGACTACTCCGTTCGACCGCTGAGAGAGTTCCTCCAGCGGGACCTCTCTGTCCTTGAAGGGGCGTGGCGGCGGCAAGCCGTGCTGAGCGGCAAAGGCGATCTGCTGTTGGTCGAGTTCTTTCATGGTCGCCTCATCTGGCTTGACTTCATGGTAGATCACCTCTGCGCCGAGCGCGATGAGGCGTTTCGCGGTGCTTGAGCCAATCCGCCCTAAGCCAATCACCCCGATGGTCTGCCCCCAGAGGGAACTGTCCCGGATACGCAAGGCCATCGAGTCTAGGATCTTGTCAAATCCAGGGTTGATGACGAGCCGCGAGGCATCCACGAGCCGGTAGGGATCGCGGTCTTTCACGTTCGCCAGATCGATCCGCTCGCCAGAAGAAGGTGTGTTGATGGCATAATCCGATTGGCGAAGCAGCTCCTGAAGCGAGACGTACTCCAACTCCAATCGCGCTTCCTCATCGGTTGACAAGCGGTCCGCCGCAGTGTATCGGACCTTGGCCACTTGAAACGCCTGGGCAAGCTCCGCCAGCCGTTTCGCCACCTGGCTTGACCCGATGATGCCCAGTGAGGTGTGGATGCCGGCCTGGTGATCCTGCGCAAGCTGATCGTGGAGGACGGTCGCATTGGGTCCCTTGCCACATCCGAGGAACTTCCCGCTCTTGACCAGCGTGTCCATCTCGTCGGTTCGGAGCGCCTGCCTCAACAACTGCCCCCATAGTAGTTGGGCGACCGCTTCTTGATTGCTCTCTGTCGTCAGGCGCTCGACGGTCCGATTGCTCGCGCTCGATGGCACGGCGCTGAACACCGACACGGCTTCGCGCAGGCGAAACGCGGCATCGAGCGCAAGGCCCACGTTGAACTCCGCCATGGTGGCGGTCAACGGCCCGCGGGTCTTCGGGGGCAGGTTGTTGGTGACCATGATCCCCCGGCGATTCGCCTCCTCGACATCGATGTTGTCGTAGCCAATCCCGGTCGAGGTGATCGCCCGGAGGTTCGGCAAGGCGTCCATCACGCGCTTGTCAATTTTCAGGTTCACAAAGGGGATGAGGATATCGTAGTTTCCCTGGCGGGCCACCTCGATGAGCTGCTCTTGGCTGAAAGCCTTCCAGCCGCCTTTCCCATCGGGCGTGCGCTCGGAATCGGGATGCAGCACGTCGTAGCTGATCTCGCCTTCCTGTAAGAAGACATTGAGGATTTCTCGATCAAACGGATCGATGATGAGGATCTTGGCAGCCGGGTGCTCGACCCGCCGTGAGATGAATTTGGCTCCTGCGATTTCCTGGATGAACTCCCCCTCCCGCACCAGCGGATCCCGCTCAATGCCCTGCGCGACCCGGACGTCTTCAAAAAATCGCTGGATGGCTTGGCGACCGGTTTCATCGAGCCTGCCGTTGACAATGAGCATCACCGAAGGACGCTTCGCTTGGACGAGTGAGCGGTGGGCGGCAACGGCTCCTTCGATGAGAATCTGCGAGCCCTGCGGATACGCCACGTCAGGCTGCTCGTGCTGAGTGGCAACGATGTGGACGGGAATCTGATGAGGCCTTCCGCTATACCAGTTGACAAAGAGGCCGTGCAGCACGCCGGTCCCTTCACCCCACTTGGCGGCATGCCCCAGCCCACGGTGGAGGATCCCTTGCGTCATCCGTTCAAGCGACGCGGCAGTCTGTTCATCCACGTCGTCGTAGTAGGCAAGCGTCTGCGCGTCCAGCGTGCCTTGAGTCCATTGGAGCAGTTTCGCGTAGATTTCAGCGGCGGAAGCCTGACGAGCTTGCAGGGCTTCGAGTTCTCGATGCTGCTCATCCGTCAACAGCGGTGGGAGCCCGTCGTACACCAACCGCACGCCATTTCCCTGCGCAACGGCGGGCCCTGCTGGTTGCACCGCATCTTCGATCTGGAGCGCCTTCGCGCGCATGAGCTTCTTGTATTCTTCGACAGGCGGCTGGTCGGAAAAGTTGATCCCCTCGTCATCCCACAGCCAGCCGACCGTCGCGACGAACTTCATCCAGCCGTAGGCCGTCACCTGTGGCGCGGAGAGTTTTGGATCCCCAGGAATCGAGAGCGTGATGACCGGATGCCCGTCGGCGCGGGCTTGTTCAAGGTAGGCTCGGAGGTTTTTGTCTTCCTGCTTTTGTTCCTGGTCGGTCTGAAGCTGAAGGCCGATGAAGAGCCAGCCCTGATCCTTCAGGCGCTTGAGCGTCGCCAAATCCGGAGGCGTGGTATAGACGGTAAAGCCCCCCTGCTTCTTGCCCAGGGACTCTTCAGGGTTTTGCTGCTGCCACACCCATTGGCTGTCATGCATCGATTTGCGCTGGATAATCGCGACTTTTGAATGGCCGGCTTTGATGAGTGGCGCGGCTTCGACTGCGGCGCGAATCCACGGATCGTAGGCGCCATCTGAGAACGTGTGGGTCTGGGTCAGGACTTTGAGCATTTCTCTCAGCTGGCCCGGATTGCGCCACGCGTAAGCCAGCAAGGTCGGGTTGTTCACCAGGGTGTTGCGCCCACCGATCGTGTTTTGGTCATTCAGCTCGCGATATTCCACCGTAAAACCTTTCGCTCGCCAGTCCTCAACAGGCGTGCCGGAATCGCTGATGAGCGTGATGTAATCCCTCGGCTCAAGGCCTGCTTGTTGATACCGAGCGATGAGATAGTCGAGATTGTTGAGGACTTCTTTCGTCTTGAATGACTTACTCACCACAAACCAGCGCATTTTTGACAGATCGCGCCCTTGCAACACGCGCTTCAACTTCCGCGGTGAGGTGGAACTGACGTTCAGGAGGGTGTTGTCCGACGGACCGATGATGGAGCTTTCCCCGCCCATCGCGATGAAGCCGATGGCTTCAACGCCTTGCTTCTTCAATTCGACAACGCGCGCTTCGATCTGCCCAGGCACGTCTGATTGCAACACCTCCCACGGCCGCTTGACCCAGCCGCCGCGCTCGTTGGTCCCATCCTTAAACAGCGGCTCATACCCGCCGCGCTCACCGACGGGAGCGTTGAACTCCTGCGCAAGCTTCCGGATGACTGCCAGCTGCGCAACGAGCTGACGCCACTGTGTCAGTTGCGCTTGACCTTCCTGGTCAGTTGCGCCTCCGCCCACGTTGACAATGGGTTTGCGAGCGAACTCGCGCAGTCCCCACAGGGGATTCTGCAATTCTGAGTCAGTGGTAACGCCATCAAAGACCGTGCGCTTGGAGTTGTCACGGAAGTAGACCTCAAGAAGCGTGTGGGAGAGCGAGCCTTTTCGAAGGTTTTTGGCACTGAGCTCGGCGGAGATGAATTCAAGCTGCTCGCCCTCTTCAGGAGTTAGGATCGTCGCAAGCTTCTCCAGTTGCACTTTATTCAGCACGTCGCTTGCCTTGTAGAGCCTCGGGGAGTCGGTATCGTCCCCCCACTTCAGGATCACCGGAAGCTGCGCCAGGGCCTCCACGATTTCAGGTGCGGGAGCACCCGCGGAGGTCTTGGCGGGAACAACCTCAACAAGTGCCTTTGCTCCCTGCTGGCGCACGCGCTCGAGGAACGTGCGGACTGGTGAGGGGAGATCAGTCGCGAGCATCGCCTCAACAATCGCCTCAAGCGAGGCATAGGGGCGTGCTGTGACCGTGAGCGTCGGTGACCAGGTCTTGGGGTCTGCCAAGATGAGGCCCTGGTAGGAGGCGGTCACCCCGGAGGCGCCAGCGTCCTCCTTAAAGATCAACGTGATCCCGTTGATGCGCAGATGCTCTCGGAGGGCTCTGACGGTGTCCACCGTGGCGGGGGATTGGGCTGATGGACCGGCTTGTTGAAACGCCTGGCCAGCTTCATGGATCGCCTCAGCCACGATATCAATCGGCATGCGGCAGACGGCGGGGCTGGATTGGGGGGCGACGTAGTCGATTTGCACATCGATCTTCGGGCCGTCCACCGTCACGCCAAAGGCCATGAGGAGTTGGCTCTTGACGGCTGTGGTGAGCTTCGTGTTGACGGCTCCGATGAGGGAGTGCGGAATCTCTCCCTCCAACTCTGGAAAGTACTGCCCCACATCCACGGACAGCTCATCATGCTGCACGTGCTTGGCGAGTTCCGCCGTGGCCTCGCCGACCTGGCGCTGGCGTTGCTCAAGGAACTGCGCAGATGCCGTGTCCTTGGCTGGCTTGAGCGCATGGAGGATGCGCAGGATCGCGGCATTCACTTGTTCCCGCGCAAGGGCGTCCGGCTCCTGGTAGGATCCGGCTCGAACGCTGGCCAAGCCCTGCTTGAGGATGGCTCGCAGTGCTGTGCGTCCTTCGGTCAGCTTCAGCAACTCCTCAACCAGCGTCAGATCCAGGTAGAGGGATGGCTCAGGGCTGGTCGCGCCGTAAGCAATCAGCGCCCGATGGGGAAAGCTTCCCAAGAGATGCCGCGCCACCCCGTCCCAGGGATTCAGCTCCTCAAGGACCAGCGCAATATTCACATCGAGGCTCTCTCCCAACCAGACCAGCTCCTGGTCGATTGTCGCCTTGAGCGCCCCCACACGCTGACTCAGGGTCTCTGCCTGGAGATAGGAGTGTCGATATCGTTTCTCAAAGCTTGTCGCGTAGGCGTTGACCGAGGCGTCCATCGCGTCAGGGGCCGACGGCGCATAAGGACCCGAGACCGGAAAGATCCGGCTCTCTGCCTGCGCAGGCTCGATGACCTCCTGCGCGTTGCCGTGCAGATTCTGCGGGCTTCTCAACGCTGTGAGAGGTCCACCGGGTGAGGTCCAGGCCGGGTCGTAGCGAATGGCCTCAAGGGCTGACTGCACC
This sequence comes from uncultured Planctomycetales bacterium, assembly GCA_964373175.1. Lineage (GTDB taxonomy): Bacteria > Omnitrophota > Gorgyraeia > Aquiviventales > Aquiviventaceae > CAYJTP01. The sequence goes on along the minus strand of CAYJTP010000064.1, from coordinate 2 downwards.
TC
>CAYJTP010000063.1:0-6961 GCA_964373175.1 uncultured Planctomycetales bacterium | reverse complement strand
ATGAACTTCTGAGAGCCCGCACGTGTCTGTCGGCTGTGAGGTGTCAGCTGTTGATTCATCCTAACCCAACCCGCTGGAAGATCCGATCCACATGGCGCAGATGGCGCTTGGGGTCCACGCACTGTTTGAGTGCCTCAGCCGAGAGGTGGCGACGGATCGCGGGGTCGCCAAGGAGGACCTCTTGAAACTCCCGCCCGTTCTGCCAGGCGTGGAGGGCCAAGCGCTGCACCAGCTCATAGGCTTGCGTGCGAGAGAGCCCTTGTTCCATCAATTTCAGCAACACACTGCCAGAAAAGACCACCCCCTGGGTCTTCATGAGGTTCTCGCGCATGCGATCCTTGTGCACGATGAGGCCGTTGACGATCGGCGTCATCGTCTGGAGCATGTAGTCCAGCACGATGCTCGCATCCGGCAGGATCACCCGCTCAACCGAGGAGTGGGTGATGTCCCGCTCATGCCACAGGGCGATGTTCTCCATCGCCGCCACGCTATAGCCGCGCAGGAGCCTGGAGAGGCCGGCGATGCGTTCGCAGGCAATCGGGTTTTTCTTGTGAGGCATGGCGGAGGAGCCTTTCTGGCCGTGGCCAAACGGTTCCTCCACCTCCTGGATCTCGGTGCGCTGAAGGTTGCGGATTTCGGTCGCCAGCTTTTCAAGGCTCCCGCCGATCAGGGCGAGGGTCGTGACGTAGGATGCATGGAGATCGCGTTGGATGATCTGGGTCGAGATGGGCGCGGGCCTCAGGCGAAGTTTGGCGCAGACGTCGCGTTCGACCAACGGATCGACATTGGCAAACGTCCCTACCGCCCCGGAGATTTTTCCGACGCTGATGTCGCGCTGCACGGTCTCAAGGCGCACGAGGTGGCGGCGGAACTCGTCGTAGAACATCGCCATCTTCAAGCCGAAGGTCGTCGGCTCGGCGTGGACGCCGTGCGTGCGACCAATCATGAGGGTGCGCTTATGCCGACGGGCCTGCTTCGCCAAGGCGGCAAGCAACTGGGTCAGGTCCGTGTGCAACAGCTCCGTCGACTGGCGCAGGAGCACCGCCAGGGAGGTGTCAAGGACGTCGCTTGAGGTCAGTCCGAAGTGGAGGTAGCGACCATAGGGGCCGACGCGGTCTTCGAGGTGCTCGATGAAGGCGATGACGTCATGCCGGGTGGTTGCCTCGCGCTGCTGGATGCGTGCGAGGTTGACCTGGGCGCCTGTCTGCCCCGACTGCCATCGGGGGACAGGCAGGCGTTTGCGGATGGCTGCGACCGCGTTCCTCGGCACCAGCCCAAGGCGTGACTGCGCCTCCAAGACCAACAGCTCGACCTGGAGCATCACCTGGAGGCGATGCTCATCGCTCCAGAGCCGTCCCATGCGAGGCAGGGTGTAGCGGGCAATCATCCCACCACCTGTCTTCGGCCAGAAGGGCCGACGTTGTCCAGGCTCGTAGTTTGATTCGCCTTCCCGCCGTTGGCGGGATCCGCCAGAGGCGTGATCGGCGAATAGACAGATGGGGGGATCATGGGAGCCTCATCCAGATACAGCAGGCCGTTCCCACCAACAGAGGTGGGCAGGAGGGGTAGGCCCGCCTGCCCCGTACGATGAGGGGCGGGCAGGCAGTCGCCGAGATGCCAGCGTGAAGCACAGTGTCTTGAACAGGAAGGTGTGACGTCGCCCCACAGACAAACGTGTCTACTGTCGCAGACACGCTATCGTACCATAGTTTCAGGGGGGTGTCAAAGGCGCGGGAGGCCTTGCGCGGGAAACTGCAGCCCGCTATATGGTTCTTCGGATTCTTGAGACGGCTTTGAGGCAGGGCGCTTGTGCTCGATGAGGTAGCCGGAGGGGGTCACGTAGACTTCAAAGCGCAAGGCCGGATTGACGTAGGCAAAGGCACTGCTGCCATAGGTCGCCTGAACAAACGGCAGCCAGGGATCGAGCTGATACAACCACAGCCAGTAGCGATCTAAGCCCCCGTTGAGATCAAAGGCGGTCGGCAGATTCGCCTGTTCGTCGGAGGTCGTCGCATAGCGGCCACTGATCCGGGTGAGTTTGTGGTAGCTGGGGATCCCGAGCGCCGTCAGCCAGGGATGCCATTTCACCATCCCGCCGCTCACCGCCCACTGATCCCCCTTGAGGCGGAAGGTCTCAGGACGCTGTCGCACACCGGCTTGGACTTGCACGAGGGTCACGTCAAAGGTCTTGGGCCCCCTCCATTGACAGCGCACCTCAGCCACCACGGTCGACGTGGCAAAGGCCTCAAACGAGCGGACAGCAAGCACCAGGCCCAGGCACAACGCCCCACTCCCGACGCACGCAGCCCCAACCAGGAGGTGACGCAGTTTGGCGAGCATCCCCGGATGATGGCGAATGCCGAGAACAACGCCAGCGCCGACTGTCAAGAGGAGAATGCCAACGAGCCCAATCCCATTCAGCACGACGTGTTTCTCCTTGTGAGGGGTCTTTCCCCTATGTTAGACTACGGTTGAGATGATGACTTTGTTGTCCGACGTGCTCCCGATCGAAGAGCTCGTGCAGGTCGAGGAGGAACCCGCCCTCGAGATTGCCCTGCCCCAGGTCTTCACCCAACCGGACCTGACGGTGCTCCAGCGCGGGAAGCTCCACGACGTCGAGCAGGTCGCTTGCCGGATCTACCGGACCTCCCTGAAGTCGCAGGGGACCGGCGGCTTAGGACCCGAGTACCAAGAGCTGGTCAATGAGTTTCAACCGCTCTTTACCTGGGCCGTCGCCTGTTGGGACTACCTGCTGTCGACCGAAGGGTGCCGCTTCGTCCTGCGCAATGGCAATGAGAAACTCTACACCCGCGGGGATTACCGCGCCGTGAGCGACCGCGACTACTCGCGCCTGGTGCATCGCATCTTCCGCCAGCTCGTCCTGGAGTTTTCCCACGCCCCCACGGAGCAGTCGCTTGGTCAGTACCTGCGCGTCCGCTTCTGGGACGCCGTCGTCCACGCGTATCGCAACCTCGAAGACCCGCCGGACCCGCACCAGCGAAAGCTCACCCCGTACAGTTATCTGCGGTGCATCCCGTATCGGTTCCTGAACGACTTCCATCATGAGCTGGTTACCCGAACGCTCCAGAAACTCTCCTATGCCGAGCGCCAAGCCATTGACCACTATTTTCTCAGATTCCTCACGCTCCCCGCAACCGCTCACACCCTCGCGGTAACTGAAGACCTCGTTCAGGAGACGCTGCGACGAGGATTAGTGACGTTGCTCATCGAGGATCGCTTGGTCTACTGCCTGCTGCGGCAGATCGAGCGCTACTGACACCCCTGTGTGATTCTTGTGTTCGCATCTTTCCGGTTGACGGCTCCCTCGAGAAGAGATACTATAACTGGTTATTCTCTTAAGCACACGATAGCCAAGAAAAGGAGCCGACCAGTGATGGAGCCAACCAACGGCGTTGTGAGCGTGGCCTCGCCAGAACGCGACACGCTGGAATTCCTGCGTCCTGGTGAGACCCGTCTCCCCACCCCGGCCGCCAGCAACGAGGCTCCAGAAGTGCGGATCCTGCTGCAGTCCCGCTGGAACGGCAAGATGAATTGGGACATCATGCTGGGAATTATGGTCATTCATCTCGGAGCCTTGCTGGCTCCGTTCACCTTCACCTGGTCTGCGTTCTGGGTCTTCGTCGCCTTGCAATGGGTGACGGGAGGCCTTGGGATTACGCTCTGCTTCCACCGACTGCTCACGCACCGCAGCTTCCGTCTCCCGAAATGGGTGGAGTATCCCCTCGCGCTCTGCGGAACCCTCGCCCTTCAGGGAGGGCCGATCAAGTGGGTTGCGACCCACCGTGTCCACCATGCCTTCTCAGACCGACCGCAAGACCCCCATAGCCCGAATCGAGGGTTCTGGTGGTCCCACATGTTGTGGCTCTTCGCCCAGGACGAGGTGCTGGACCGCCCCACGGGCTATTGGTACTTTGCCCCCGACCTGGCCCAGGATCGGGTGTACCGCTTCCTGAACAAGACACACGTCTGGCATAATGTGCTCTTGGGCCTCATCCTCTTCGCGCTGGGCGGCTGGCCCTTTGTCGTGTGGGGAATTTTTGTGCGGCTGGTGTTTGTCTATCACTCTACCTGGCTGGTCAACTCGGCCGCGCATATTTGGGGGTACCAATCGTTCGACACTGGTGAAATGTCACGGAACAACTGGTGGGTCGCCCTCCTCACGTATGGCGAGGGGTGGCACAACAACCACCACGCCTATCCGAATTCGGCCGCGCATGGCCTGCGGTGGTGGGAACTGGATCTGACCTACCTCACGATTCGCCTGCTCGCCCTGGTGGGTCTTGCGCGCGACATTCGCCTGCCCCGTGGCAAGCCTGCCAAACTCACTCCCCCGCGGTCTTCAGCCCAGCCCATGCCGGTTTCCGCATGGTCTGGCGCGCAGAAGCCCGACGACGAATTGATCGCGGTCAGCTAATCGCCGGATAGACAAAGTCCACCGGGGCTGTGAGGTCCGAATGGAGGCTTCGATGGACCGGACAGCTCAGGGCCGCTTGCTCAAGCAACGCGCGTTCGTGGTCTGAGAATCGTCTGGGGAACGTCACCCGCACCACCAGCTTGTCAATCCGGCGTTGTGGCTGAGTCTGCATCTCTTTACTCACCTGCGCAGACGTCCCAACCAGATCAATCCCGTGTCGCATCGCGACAAGCCCCATCACCGTCAAGATGCAAGATCCCAGTGCCGCAGCCACAAGATCCGTCGGGGAAAAGGCGCTGCCCTGCCCGAGGTTATCCTTGGGGGCATCGGTCGTGAAGGTCTGACCCGAAGGCCCGTGGGTCAGCCGGCAGCGTAGCTTGCCCTCATAGACGGCCCGAATCTCAACCATCCCACCACCTGTCTCGGTCCCGCGAACAGCGGGACAGTCCCGTTATGTAAATAGCATCGTATGACTCAGCCTTTCTCTCTAGTAACACCCTCGAACCGCTTTGATTTGCCAGCGGCATGAGCGGCTGATAGCCCTACCACCTGCATATTCGTCGGAGGCGAATGTTCGGCTCTCCGAGCCGAATGCAGGTGGTGGGGTAGACAGGTGGTGGGACCATCTTCACAGACTCCCGCTCTGCGTGTGGACCGCGTCACCGACGTGCGGTGGCTGGGACGAATTCCTGGGCGGCTTCATCGAGAATCAGATGGCGGCCCAGGACGTTCCATCGACTCATCCCAAACTGACGCGCCTCCTCATAGGCCTGACGGGATGACCAGCCATCGTGGACAATCCGGTAGATCGCCACCATGATGCCGGTGCGATTCTGTCCTCGATGGCAGTGGAGCCCCACCCCGCCACGGCGGGGTGGCACCTGAAAACCCACGCCCCATGGGGGGCGACACCCCGCCCACGCGAACGACTTGTCCCCCACGGCCATGGCCCCCGGCGGGGTGGACAAAGACCGAGCGGCTGGCGGGATCCAAGGCACGCGCCAAAAACTGGCGCACTTGGTGATCGTCCGGCCGCCACCAAAATCGTGTGGGGAGATTGATCCAGTGCAGGCCGAGCTGTTCAGCGAGGAGGCGTTCGTGGGGTTGTCCTTCATGTTCGGTCCAATAAGTTGGAACGGCACTAATTGGGCTTGGAGACGGCGGCGCGTCGAGCGCTTCGCCGCAGCCATTCAGCTCTCAGATCGAGCCCAATAAGGAAGAGGGCGATACCGAGCAGCCCGGCGTGTTTCCAGGAGAAGGGCTCATGCTCCATCAGCCACTCCTCATGGAGATAGAGCGCCGTGACCACCACGAGGAGCCAGGTGAGCGTCTTGCCCTCGCGGCTAGCCTCAATCCCCTGCCAGGTCCACTGGCCCGATCGGTTGGCATACGGACGCAGCCGCGGAATCCACGCGTGGACCTCCCGACGATAGGCGGCGAACTCCCCGCCCCACTCCTGGTGAATAAGCGCATCTTCCTCAGCCGCTTTCTTGAGATAGATGGCGAGGAAAAATGCGAAGGCGCCAACGGCCAGCCAGGGATTCCTCACGAGCACGCAAAATCCTAGCCCGATCAGGAACGTCCCGAGGTACAGCGGATGGCGGACCCGCGCATACGGACCGGCCGTGATGAGGTGTCCGATTTTGGTCTCACTACCAGGCTGGCGCCTCAGATTGACCTTCACGTGCCCGACATAGCCATTCGCCCAGAAACGCAAGGCTTCCCCCAGAACAATAAACAGGATCCCCAGGCGCAGGGACCCTTCGGTTTGGCGGGCACCGAAGAAGAGGCCAACGGCGAGGAAATAGACGAGCGCGAACCGAGCCTTCCGAATCCGCATGGGTGTCGAGCCGCGCGGCTAGGAATGCCCTCGGTGAGCCAACCAATACAACACCCCAATCAACAGACTCAGCGAGAACAGATTAATGCACACCGCCCAGAGGAGAAACGCGCGCCAGCGACGAGGACTCGCCTTCACCCGCTGCCAGACGTAACACAACCCGGTCCACGTGGCTAACCGGTTGCCAATCCACAGCACGAGTTTGAGCGGCGACCCCAGCAGAAATGCCAACGGCCCTGTCATCGTGCGCTTCGATGCCTGATTGAATCGTGGCTCACAGCCTGACAAGGCGGCTGGACAGGACCAGTAAGGTCGCGAGGCCGATCAGCACCAGGGGGAAGACGGCCACAAGCGACAAGATGCGTCGGTCAAACTTGAGGTGCATGTAGTACAGCGCCACGAGCGTGGCTTTCACGGTGGACAGCCCGAGGATCACCAGAACAAGCGCCCGCTTGGAGATGGGGAAAGTGGAGAGGGCCACCCCCAGCAGCATGAGGCCGGCGAGCCACCCCCAAATCCACAGGTACTTCGCGGGGGAGACGTGTGTATCCGTCATGAGGAGAGGGCTTGAGAAGGCTTGAGAAGGCTTGAGAAGATGAAGAAGGTCACAGGGCCACGAGGCCAAAGAGAGCTAGAGTCCATTTCACTTATGAAAACGCTGTGCAAGTCACCATCTGTAATCGTTT
>CAYJTP010000062.1:5287-7003 GCA_964373175.1 uncultured Planctomycetales bacterium | reverse complement strand
AGAACATCAACGTCGGCTCCAACAAGCTCACCGTCACCGATGACACGGGCAGCTCAGAAGTGGACATTGACGTGGCGGAAGCCAATCTGACGCTTGGTAACCTTGGCGGGACGCTGGGCGATACGAAGGTTGCCGATGACCTGACCATCACCTCGACCAAAGCCGGCAGCTTCAAGCCGACGAGCGATGTGACGCCTCTCGTCCTCCAGCGGGGCACCGACACCAGCCCCGCCGCCAACCTCCTCACCATCCGCAACAACGCTAACGCTGCCGATCTCTTCGCGATCAGTGCCGCCGGCAAGATCACCACCGGCAGTGCGGACGCCGCTCTCATCACCACGGGGACCCTCGCCTTAGCCCGAGGAGGCACCGGGGTCGATCTCTCGGCCACCGGGGGCGCGAACCAATTCCTCAAGCAGACAAGCGCCGGTGGGGTGGTCACGGTGGGGACGATTGCCGCCGCCGATCTGCCCCCCGATCCCTACGCCGCCACCTACGTCAACGAGGGCCAGGCCAACAGCATCACCAGCGCGATGATCACCGATGGGGAGATTGTCAATGCCGATATCGCCCCCACCGCTGCGATCGCAAAGTCGAAGTTGGCCGCCCTGAACATCAGCGACAGCGATGTCGCTGCCAACGCCGCGATTGCCTTCTCGAAACTCGCCGCCCTGACGAGTGGGAACCTCTTGGTGGGGAACGGCTCCAACGTCGCCACCTCGGTAGCGCTGAGTGGCGATGCGACACTCGCAAACACCGGCGCCTTGACGATCGCGAACAACGCCATCACGACGGCCAAGCTCACCAATAGCGCCGTCACGAAAGCCAAGTACAGCGAGCTCGCCCCATCCGCCCAGGCGACCCCGGACAAGACCGTCGCGATCGCCGCGGGCAAGGTCTACGTGGGGGGCAACACGCTGGTTGATTTCAGTGCGACGAATGCGAACTTCGCCTCCGGGGGGAACTGCGTCTACACGCCGACCGCCACGAGCAAGTACGTCAAGGCCCTCATCAGCTTGACCGCCAGCAACACCTTAAGCTGTACGTTCGGGACCGAGCAGACGCTCAAGGCCGACGCCCAGAACCAAGTCCTGACCTATCCCGCGGGGAGGCTGCCGATTGAAGAAGTCATCCTCTCCACGACCGGGACGGCCGCGGGATCAATCGCGGTCATCGACGCCACCGACGGGGGGAACTCCTACCTCTACGCCGATGTCCGCCCGGTCCTGGGGGTGGACACGGACACGACCTACACGGCGGGCAACGGGTTGCAGCTCACCGGCACGAGCTTCGCGGCCAAGCTCGATAGCAACCCCGGCCTGGTCGTCGGGGTGAACGGCCTGAGCCTCCTGCGCACCTGTGGCAACAACGAGATCCTCAAGTGGAACAACACGACCTCCAGCTGGGCCTGTTCGGCGGATTCCGGGGCCTCGGGCTCGACGATCGTCACCCAGGAAGGCGGGACGAACGTCGATACGGCGACCGGGACGGTGAACATGACCGCCGCCGACTTCACTGCGACCTCCTCACCGGCTGGGACCGTCACCCTCGCCATCGACTACACCAACTCCAAGATCACCCGGAAGGATCAAGCCGAGACCCTGAGCGCTGACTGGGTCAACACGGCCAATCCCTGGGCGGATACCGAGGTCGCCGATGATCTGACCATCACCTCGACCAAAGCCGGCAGCTTCAAGCCGACGAGCGATGTGACGC
>CAYJTP010000062.1:0-5187 GCA_964373175.1 uncultured Planctomycetales bacterium | reverse complement strand
ACGCTGCCGATCTCTTCGCGATCAGTGCCGCCGGCAAGATCACCACCGGCAGTGCCGATGCGGGCCTCATCACTTCAGGTACCCTTGGGGTCCCCAATGGGGGAACCGGCGCGGTCTCGCTCACCGGACTGATTGTCGGCAACGGGACGAGCGCCTTCACGACCACCGCCAACAACTCCGCCAACTGGGACACTGCCTACACCGACCGCTTGAAGTGGGATGGAGGTGCAACCGGCCTCACCGCAGCGACGGGACGGACTTCTCTTGGCCTTGGTTCCATCGCGACTCAGAATGCCAATGCCGTCGCCATCACGGGCGGCGCGATCGATGGGACCACGGTCGGGGCCACGACGCAAGCGGCAGGCAAGTTCACGACGCTAGAAACCACAGACAACCTCAGCGTCGCCCAAGACAAGAAAGTCAACCTGGAAGGTACGGCGGGAGACACCTATATGAAATACGACTCCGCCGCCGGCAAGATGTTCGTCTTCGTTAACAGCCAAAAAGTCGCCTGGTTCAAGGATTAAACAGAGGGATTCCGCAGGATGACACGCAGGAGGATGTTCGAGAAGCGCTTACCCGAGGAGCATCAACAACTGTTGCCTCAACCGCTGGACTGTGTGTTCGGGCAATCGGCCAAGCACTTTTCGGATGAGACGTCGATCGATAGTCACCAGCTTGCTGCACTTGACAATGGATGGTTTTGGCAGGCCAGCTGCTCTGAGCTCTTCACTGCTGAGTCGGAGGTCTCCAGGGCTCAAGGCCGGTGGGATCTGCGAGGTGATCGCCAAGACAATGACATCACGGTGTGCCGTGTTGAAGGCTTCACTGGAGATGACGACGGCGGGCCGTTGTTTGGTCGTGGTGAGGTCGGTGAACGGAAAGGGCAGGAGGACGACGTCGCCTGGCTTACAGGGAGTCGTAGATGGCGTCGTCAGAATTCTCCCAGAAGCGAAACGATGACTCAGCCAGCTTCAGGAGGGCAAGGTCCTGGCCTGAGAGTTTCAGCAGAGCCGGCAATTCAGTCAAGAGCCGCCGTTGTTCCTCTGGAGGGAATTGCTCAATGGCCTGTTCGACATCGTGCAGGGTTAAGCGCATACGTCCTTCCTTTCAACCCTAATAATACTAGTCTAACTGAGGAAGCGGAGTCCGTCAAGGAGAAGAGGTGGTACTTGGAGAGGGGTCAGACCCCCCGCACAAAAATCGCCTATTTTCCCGCCCGCCTGCCCCGTGACACGAGGGGCGGGCAGGCACGGGGTCTGACCCTCAGCACAGTTCACTCACAGGCGATTCCATTGCTCAATCGTCAGCCCCGCTTGGTGGATCACAATCTTGCGCAACAGCGGGACCGGGATGTCGCGCCCGCCGTGCAAATGGACCGAGGTAAATCGTCCCGTTTGCGGATGGCGCAGATAATGGGCGCTGCCCTTGATCCGTACGATCTCAAAGCCTCCGTTGAGGAGTTTTCGCAGGACTTCCTTGTCCTTCAGCGGCCCGAGCGGCTTGGCCATACCGCCTTATGTCGGCAGCGGCTCGTGGGTGAGCTTCAAGGCAAGGAACACCCCCTCACCAGGCGGGTCGCTCGGCGGGATCGGCTGACCCTGATCGGCCAGCACCTCGAGGAAGCCTTGGGCGAGCGTTTGCAGTCGCTCCAACGCCTCCTCAACCGTGCTGCCAAAGTCAGCAGTGTAGTTGAGCGTCGGAAGCGACACGACGATCGTGTTCGTCTCAGGGTCGGTCTCGAATGCCACGTGATAGGTATAGACCATAAGGGTGCTACCGCAACTCAAGGATAGCATGCGTCTAAAAGACCGTCAAGCAGGAGGAAAACTAATGGGTGGTCGGGCGATGTCGGGTGGTCGGGCGATGTCGATCGAAGGGGAACGCTCGATGGTAGACCGTCTTATGCTGATCCTCCGGGTGCTGTGCGTGTGGAGCCTCGTGCTGCTGAACATGCCCCTGGCGCTGGCCAAGGAGTTTGGGGTGGTAGAGGACGTCTATGTCGGCCGGCACACCATCAGCCCCTTTGGTGGCATCGGCCGCTACCAGAACCTGCTCCTGCGCAGCGAAGAGTTCGACAACGCTGCCTGGGTCAAGTCCGCGTCAACGACTGTCCCGGCCACGAACATCACTGCGCCCGATGCCGATGCCGATGCCGAATCCATCACCTTTGCCGATACGACCACCACGAAGGACACCATCAAGCAAGACTCCAACATCACCGCCGCCTCGACCCAGTTCACTGGCTCGGTGTGGCTGAAGGTCGCCTCTGGTACCCTGAATGTGCGCATCGGGGTCATCGATGAGGCGGCCACCCCAGTCGGCACCTACGCCACCGCCGCCCTTGATACCACCTGGCAGCGGTTCCAGGTCAGTCACACCTTCGATGGCACCGCGACCGGGACGGCGAACCTCATCATCGATGACAACGGCAATACGGTCAGTCAGACGATCCACGCTTGGGGCGCGCAACTGGAATCTGGGGTGGGGAGCGCCGGCGTCTACGTCAAGACTACCAGCGCCACCGTCGCCGTCTCGCGCGGTCAAGTGTCCAATCAAGATGAGTTTGTCGTCGGCGATCTCAGCGTGGCCAGCCAAGGTGACCTGCGGTTGCTGGAGGCCGGTGCCAACGGCTCCGAGTACGTGTCATTCCAAGCCCCCGCCAGTATTGGGTCAAACGTCACCTGGACGCTCCCCGCAACCGATGGGTCGCCCGGCCAGTTCCTCAAGACCAGCGGCTCCGGGGTCCTCTCCTGGGATGCCCCCGCGGGCAGTGGCGATGTCACCGATGTGGGCGACTGCGTCAGTGGAGCCTGCTTCAGCGCGGCCGTCACCAACACCGGCAACACCCTCTACTTCGAGGGGGCCACCGACAACGCGATCGAGAACCTCTTAACCTCCGATGATCCTACCGTCGCCGATGCGACCTTCAAACTCCCCAACTTAGGCGCCGGCTCGACCGTCTACCTTGCGAGCGATGCCACCGCCATCACCAACCTGGCTGGGATGGGCCTGGCGATTGCAAGCAACACGCTTGCGCTGGCCCCCGCCGAAGTCGGGGCCGTGACCTGGCTCGATAACGCGGATCGCGCCTGGACCTTCGACATCGCCGGTGCCGGGACCAACCCCGTCATCAGCCTCTCCTCGAACACCATCGACGTGACGACCGGCGTCCTCAAGCAAGGCGGCACGGCGGTCTCGCTGGCGGGTCACGCCCATGCGGCCGGGGACGTCACTTCCGGGACGCTGGCCTTGGCCCGCGGGGGCACCGGGGCCGACCTCTCAGCCACCGGGGGGGCCACCCAGTTCCTCAAGCAGAGCAGTGCGGGGGCTGCCATTACCGTGGGGACGGTTGGGGATGCGGATGTGCCCGACGTCCTTACGCTCACGAACGTCAAGCAGACTTCCGGGACGACCAGCGGCCACCTCGTGCCCGCGGTGGCGGATGACACCTTTGCGCTCCTGGCGGCCACCCAGACCCTCACGAGCAAGACGATCAGCGACACGCTGACCCTGAGTGCGGCTTCGGGTAACCTGATCAGTTCAAGCAACTCAGGAGTCCAGGCCATCGCGCTCACAAACGATGATGTGACAGGGGTCAACGAACTCCGAATCAACGACTCAAGCGGTGCGAACGCTGTGAGTGAAGGGTTTGTGACCCCCAGCGTCACTGCTGGCAACATCCGGTTCAACACGACCGATTTCACCAATGACATGGAGTTGCTCGCAAGCTCCGCCAACACCGCTAACTTCATCATCCGCAACGTGGGCGCCGGGGCGTTTAACGTCGGTCTTGGCGCGGCTCCGACAGAGCAATTTGATGTGGGGGTCGGCAACGTCCTCATTGGCACACGGGGCAGCGAGAAGGTCTCCAACGGCAACTTCTCGACTCATAGCCCCTCGAACTGCAATGGGTGGACGCTCACCGGATGGACCTGCGATACCACCAACAACGAAGCCGACCACACCACCGGCAACGTGACCACGTTGGAGCAGAACGTCTCCGCCGTCGCCGGGGAGGTGTACGCGGTGACCTTTACGGTCAAAAACCGCACCGCGGGAAGCGTCACCCCCACGCTGGGAGGAGTGGCTGGAAGCGCGGTGGCCATCAACACGAGCGCAACCCAGCGGATCGTGGCCACGGGAACCGGCAACCTGATCTTCACCCCCACCACCGATTTCAACGGGTCGATTGACGATGTGTTGGTCAAGAAGCTAAGCGGTGGGAATCTCTACGCGCTTGGCAACGTCGGCATCGGGACGGTGAGTCCCGGGGCTCTGTTGGATGTGCAGGGAGCTGCTCAGTTCGGCAGCGGCGACGTCAATTTGATCGATGCAACCGGCAAGATCCCGGCCATCAGCGCCACGTACTTTGCGAGCCTCGATGGCTCGGCGCTCACCAATGTCAGCGGAACCGACAGCACCAAGGTCCTGAAGGCCGGCGACACGATGACCGGGGCGCTGGTCATCACCCCCTCGGCCGATGGGACCTCGATCCTCAAGGTGACCAACGCCGCCAACAACGCGACCGTGCTCAACGTGGACACGACCAACCAGCGCGTCGGCATCGGGACGGCGAGTCCGGGAGCGAGGTTGGAAGTAATTGAAAGCGGGGGGAATGCCCGCGGATTAAGCGTGAGAGAATCAAGTACAGCTGACGAACTTTTCATAGCGCCCAATCTTGGAGCTGGCGGCTGGAATCCCCTCTCGCAGGCGGGAGACATAGGAATTATTTTCCGTGACGACAACACTATAGAGGGAGGCTCACTCGTTATAGGTCAGTGGAGTGCTTCACCGAAAGGAATACGAATTGATTCTGCTGGCAACGTCGGCATCGGGACGGCGAGTCCAGGGTTGCCGCTGCATGTGAGGAATAACGCCGTGAATCCTCAGATCATCCGCTTGGAGAGCGACACTCAGACATCCGACATTGGGATGTATGGTGATTCGATCCGCATCTCAGGTGGAGACAACGGGTATTTCTACGATAATGGTCAGGTGACGCTTGGGAACAGTGCCCTGACACAACCTGTTCAGCTTCGGGGCAGTGGCGTCACGGTGAGCAAGGAATTGACCGTCAGCGGGACGGGCAATTCGTCCTTCGCCGGCAACGTCGGGATCAGGACGACGAACCCTAGCAATACGCTCTCTTTCGGTGTCTCTGCTACCATTCAACCTGAGACAGTG
>CAYJTP010000061.1:0-7239 GCA_964373175.1 uncultured Planctomycetales bacterium | reverse complement strand
TCGGCTGAGCGCGAGCGCGTCCTGCCGAGCTTCTGGGCGTCCAGTGATGGGGCGGAACGTCACCAGCTTTCTTGCCTCACTGAACGTGATGTCAAACCGGGTAAAGATATCCTGACGACCCAGGAGGTTAAAGCCAACGCCAAGCCGTGGAGAGAATCCCACCGCGGCCTTGAACCTGATCGAACCAATCTGGACTGGCACGCGATGGACATAGACGGGGATCAAGTCGCCATCTCCGACCGTGACAAACGTTTCCTTCCCTTTACGGAAGTCCAGGCCAAGCCCTGCGGCTTCATGCACGGAAAAAATCGAGATAGACGCCCCCGAATCCACATAGGCCTCTGCCTGGATCCATCCCAGGGGTCCTTTCATGCCAATGCGGATCACCGGGCACGGAACGCCACGGTAGGCTTTGTAGGGAAACCTTATAGGGCGCACAAGAAGTCTTGGGGCCTGGGGATGGGCATCCCGGTGGGGACAACGTCGGGATATTTTCGTCTGGCTTTGGCAAAGAGCCGATGGGCGGCTCGGCCGACAAACAGCTCACCTGCAGCAACGACGGCATATTGCCCTGGGTACGTATCGACCAACGCGTCAAAGTGTTGGCGAATCCATTCGTCGTCATTCATCGGCCATCGCGCTGATCGCTTTGCAGCTCGACGTGTTGACATGAACCTCTCCTTCTCTGGTCGTCAGCTTCGGTACCTTCTTAGTGTACGTGAGCGTCAGCGGAAAGTCAATGAGGCCAGCCTTCCGCCAAGGGGTGGCGACCATGCGTAGACTCGCGGCTCATCGCCATCCTTCGGCGCCTTTTGTGTTATTCAGAGGCCTCGTTGCTCTCTTCCGATCCCTCACACCTGTCCCGATTCGTGCTCAGGGTCAGACCCCGTGCGTGAGGGACTGGCGGAGGGGATTAGGGGAGACGAACCATTCGCACCTCTGTTTCCTCGATCACCGTGAAGTGGCCGTCCCAACCGTGGGGCTGGCTAAGGACCTCCTGCAGGAATTTGGCGACGGTGGTCGGCGACTGGGTGCGGAAGCGACAGAGGATGAGGCCGCGAGGTTGACTGACCCCACGGCGAAGGATCAACTCTCCGAACTCCTTGTCGAAGGTCAGGAGGATTCGATCTTCCTGTTGGGCTCTGGTGGCCACCTCAATATCCGACGCGCCGGCTCCGAGTTCTGCCATCCAGGTGACGTCGTGGCCGGCGGAGCGCAGCACGTGAATGGCGATCCGGGGGATATTTTCGTTGGCGAGGAGGCGCAGCACGGCTTAGGCGTGCTCCGGAAGAGGGTAGATGCGCTCGAGCTTGAGGACTTCGGCGGCATAGTGGAGCGCTGCGAGCACATCCTCACGGCTCAGCATGGGGTAGTTGTGCAAGATGTCCTCCAGCGACCAGCCTTCCGAACAGAGCCCTACGATGAACTCAACAGCAATCCGGGTACCCTTGATGATCGGTTTGCCGGCCAGGATCGCTGGATCTACCGTAATCCGGTTCGACCAGGTCATCCACCACGCTCCTCAGCTACTATGTACCATTACCATACCAGCTTCATCCGGTCTCGTCAAGACACCTCACCAGAACCGCGAGGCTCATCATGAGTAACCAGTGGCGCCATCCTTCGGCGCCTTTTGTGTTCCTCAGAGACCTCGTTGCTCTCTTCCGATCCCTCACACCTGTCCCGATTCGTGCTCAGGGTCAGACCCTCCGCACAAAAGCTTCGAGTTTTTCCGCCTGCCTACCCCGCCCGATGGCGGGGGGCAGGCAGGCATGGGGTCTGACCCTCTTGGTCATTGGGGCGTTGGTTGTTTGTGCGTATCCGATGAGTGGATCCGCGGCGACCGCTTCTTCTGAGGAGGGAGGAAGAGGCGGTGGCGTGGGGACGTGTGGGAATGACGTGTGTGACGCTGGTGAGACCTGCTCCAGTTGTGAGTTTGATTGTGGGCCCTGTCCGCCCGTCTGTGGCGATGGCCTCTGTACCGGCACCGAAACCAAAACCACCTGCGCGGACTGCAAGGTCTGTGGCGATGGCGCCTGTACGATAGGCGAAGCCGCTTCGACCTGTGCGGCTGACTGTACCCGCTGCGGCGATGGGCTCTGTACGGGAAGTGAAACGGCTTCCACCTGCGCGAGTGATTGCACGCGCTGCGGCGATGGCCTCTGTACAGGAAGCGAAACCGCCACGGGCTGTCCGGGCGATTGCACGAAGTGTGGCGATGGCCTCTGTACCGGCACCGAAACCAAAGCCACCTGCGCGGACTGCAAGGTCTGTGGGGATGGCTTGTGTACTCTCGGTGAGAGCTGCTCGACCTGCTCGGGGGACTGCGGGGTGTGTGTGTCGACGGATAAAGCCCCGGTGGTCAGCGCCCCGTCCACAGCGAGCGGAGCCGAAGGTAGTGCCTTGACCATCAGCGTGACCGCCTCGGATCCCGACGGCCAGCCGATTACCTCATTGACCGTGTCCTCTGCGCCCCAGGGGTCCACCTTTACGACGAACGCCGCAAAGACCTCCGGGACCTTGAGCTGGACCCCCAGCTCCACCCAAGCCGGGACCTACAGCGTCACCTTCACGGCGGCGAACGCCCTCTCCGGCTCAGCCACGACGGCCATCACGATTGCGGATGTCCCCCTCTGCGGCGATAAGGTCTGTAACGGCACGGAGACCTGCTCAAGCTGTTCAGGCGACTGCGGCACGTGTCCCCCGGTCTGCGGCGATAAGGTCTGCAACGGCAGTGAGACCTGCTCGAGCTGTTCTGTCGACTGCGGCACGTGTCCCGCGCAATCTCCCAGCGATCCCTACTCGTACGATGTCACCGTGGGACTGACATTCACAAACCTGAGCGCGGCGATCACCGACACCTACAACCAGCTCATCACAGCCAAAGAGACCTTTGATATCGACGACCCCGTCGCCAAGGGCGTTGTTCGGACCTTGAGGCTTGAGAGCGTCAACCAGCTCAGCGGACAACAGGGCAGCCTCTACTACGTGGACACCACCATGCGGGATGTCAACACAGGGGTTCTCGTGAACGTCGACTTTGATCTCCTGGCGATCGACGGCCAGCTCGATGTGCTTGACGCAGGGATCCGCAAGGTCACGACAGCCACCACGACCACGGAGTACTACACCTACGATGCGGCCTACAACCGCAAGGACGTCACGCAGATTCCGGTGAACCAATGAGCCTGACAACGAACCGAACTTCAGGACGCAAAGACCTCTGCCTGGCGTTCCTCATCGCCCTTGTGGCGGCGCTCGCCTGGCCACGGGTGGGATGGGCTGCCGAGTTTGATGAGGTCAATGATGCCATCGCGACCTATGGGGAGGATGACTCGGGTAAAGACGATTTACTCTCCTTGCACACCTATGATGTCAGCACCACCGCATGGACGTCTGCTATCACTGGCTCTGATAATCCAGAGGGCAAGCAGGTGCGGTGGATCATCCAGGCGGTGTGTCCCACCCGGAACGAGCGGCTTCTGGCCACCCAGGCACGCGGTAGCAGCAACAAGGCCGTGATCGATCTGTTTAGATTTGATGGGACCACGTGGGATCAGGTTCCCGGCTTTTCAGGGGTCGTTGGCTTCGGGACCGGGTCGGACAAACCGCCAAAGATTGCAGTGGCCTACGAGCAGACCTCAGGCGATGGACTCATCGTCTATGTCGATCCATCGGATCGCACCAAACTGGCCTATCGCACCGTGGACAACACTGGGAGGATTTCTGAACCGGAGGTTGGGCCATCAACAGGCAGCACCACCCGCAACATCACGTGGGTGACGCTGATCCCCCGGCCAGGCAGCAATGAGGTGCTTGCCCTGTTCCGTAGCACCGGCGGCAACCTGTATGGCTATCGATGGACCGGATCGGGGTGGAGTTCATCATCGCCAGGGACGGTCAGCACATCCCTCTGGCATCTGATGACCAATCAGACTTTCGATGCGGCCTACCAGGCGGATGGGAACCTGCTGGTGGTGTATGCTGAGCAGACAAATGGCAGGGTCTACTACAGGACCGCCACTGCGGGCGGCGCGTGGAGTGATCCATTAGAATTGGCGAGCCTGTCTGGCGTTGCGTTCATCGACCTTGCCGCAAAGCCGAATGGCAATCAGATTGCGGTTGGGATATATACCGCCGGTTCGAGTGACCCCGGCAGCGTGTATGCGGCGATGTGGGATGGGTCATCATGGCTCGATGTCGATCCTGCTTCAGGGACTCAAAAAACCAGGAACGTGGCTTCCGACGGCACGAAGCAGAACTGGAGCTATGCGGCGCCGATCCTGGCTGTCGGCTGGGCAGGGAGTCAGGCGATCCTGACGTATGCCGCCTATGCGAACACGGATGGCATTGACTGGGCGAAATGGGATGGAAATGCCTGGACGTTGCAATCCGATGCCCTGAGCGGCAATCTGTCTGACAAGGAAGAAGCCGGCTTTCTCCTTGAGCCGTTCTTGGGAGAGGGCTCCAACAAGCTCATGATCCTGTTTGCTGAGGAGGGCAGGAAGAACGACAGCACCACGGATCTGTACGCCGCAACCTACGATCCAACGAGCGGCTGGCAGATATCCGGAAGCGGCTTTACAGGGAACCTCAGCCACGAGGGTTCAACCAATACTAAGGTCTACGGCCGACCGTTTCATGTCGCCCTCAATAACTTTCTCAGGCCGGGGATCTCAAGCGGGGCGGATCAGACGATTCCGGCTTGGGAAGGGACGGGTGATGACACGCGGGTCTTTAGCGCTTTGCCGATCACCCTGACGAATCGCGGCGCGTTCTTCTCAACCTCAAATCGGCTGGAGCTCATCCTGCCTCAGAGCCTTGGGTTGCAATGGGACCCCAGCGTTGGCACGGTCTCGGTGTCGTATGGGGGCAGCGGGTCAACCGGGCTGCTCACCAATCCCGGCGATCCCACCAAGGCTACTGTGATCTACCCTGCAGCCCAAACGGCGAGGTTCACGATCGCTACGACTTTCGACAACGGGCGGACGGTGACGATCAGCGGCCTGAAGATCAAGAACACCAACTCGCAGGCGTCATCGGCTGAGGGTCACCTGGTCCTCTCGGTGAAGAAAATCTCGGATGGCTCAGAGGTCGTTCCTCCGGTGAACGATCCCAAGGTCATCAAGGTTGGGGAAAGCCTCAAGCTGGACCAACACACTCAAGGCCCAACGCCCAATGGGTTTACCACCACTGGGGATGTGCCTGTGACGCTGCTACGCTTTAGGCTGAAGGCTATTGGGGGGCCTGTGTACCTCACCGGCGTCAAGTTTGACACCAGTGGAATGGTGGATCTTCAGGCGAGGCTGCAGGGCGTGCAACTTTGGCAAGGGGCCACGTCCCTTGGCTCGGCCCAGCTCATCAGCGATTCGTCAATTCTCTTCGGCGGGCTATTCCTCGCAACATATGCGCCTGCTAATCCTTCTGCTTCGGATATGGAGCTCAGGGCGACAGTCAAGACTCTGGCTGAAACTGAGTCCCTGACGGTGAGCCTCTCCCACGACGACGCTCACCTCATCAGCCCGAGCGGTCAAACGTGGGAGTTCGCGCTGCGCAGCGTTAACGGGGCGGTGTTCGGAAGTTCCCAGAGCGCCGTCCATGGGTTTACCTTTAAGGATATTGCACCAAGCGGCGGGTTTGTCCAGGAGGGCGCCTCGACAGAGATTTCGTGGACGGTGCTCCAGAGCGGCATCACACGCTACCAGATCAAGGCGAGGGACTACGAAACCGGGAACGACGTGAGCCCGACAGTCGGAGGGTTGCCGCAAAACCCCGTGACTCACACCTCGTGTGCGGCTCCACCCTGTTCCTATACCGAGTCGTGGCTGCCAGTCCAAGCCATTGATACGATTAAGATTCAGATTTGTAATGCCGATAATGCGCAGGTCTGCGGGGAAAGCGCGCAGATGTTTAGCGTGATTGACATGGGGCAGGCCCCGGCAAAGGTCTATACCCAGTATCAGGTCACCAATGCCCAGACTGATGAGGTGGAACTGAGCGCCTGGATCGAGCAGTTGGGGCAGCTGGTGACTCCTGGGGAGAACGATTCGGCATGGATCACGATCTTTTTCATCCAAGGCAACGCCCTCGTCAGCGCCGAGTTGCCACTGACTCGTGAGGGCTCGCGGTTCAAAACTACGTGGATCGTGCCCGATCCTAATCAGACCTACTTCCTGAAGACCGAGGTCGCATGGTCTGGGAACACGTACAGTGGCGGGGGGACGATGAACATCGCGGTGCCGAAGAAAATCCTCACCGCGCAGCTTGGCGGCGGGCTGACCCTGACCCAATTGCGGACTGAGCTGGCGCCGATCAAATTGGAGACGGACAAGATCCAATCGATCAAGACCGAGACGGACAAGATCCAAGCGGTTAAAAACCAGACGGATCTGATCGGCTCGATCAAGTCGGAGACCGACAAGATCCAATCGATCAAGACCGAGACGGACAAGATCCAAGGGATTAAGACGTACCTCGAGGACGCAACCACGGGGTTGCCATTCATCATCAATCAGACTAAGGGGCTTCGGCGCGGCGGGATTATCAACCGCGACACGGAGCTTGAGCCAAGCGAGTCGATCAAACTCATGTACCGGCCAGCTAACAAGACCGTCGTGCCACAGATGGATATCTATGATGCCAATGGCGTGTTGGTTCTCAGTCCTGCCATGACGCTGAACTCCAGTGAGCTCTATGAAGCGAGCGTGACGCTAGCGACCATTGGGTGGTACCGCGTTGTCGTGAGCGAGGGGCCTTCAGCGGTTTCCGCAGGAACCCTGGATAGCGTCACGTTGACGGTCCGTAGCAAGCTGGCTACCGACTCGACCGTGAGCGCCATCAAAGCCAAGACCGACACGATCGCCTGGGCTGATGTGACGACGATCAAGACCAGAGTCCTCACTAACTTGGATGAGCGGGTGTCAACGATCCGCGATAAGCTGGATTTTGAGGTCATCCCCACGCTGAATGATATTTACAATGCAATGGATCGAGTCGAGAGGTATGTGGATGGGCTGGAAGCCGATACCCAGGCCTTGCTGGACAAGTGGGGCCTACTCTCCGCGCAGGATCTCAAGGGTGCGCTTGAGGCCATCGACATCAAGCTGGGCGAAGTGCCTGCGGGCAGCTCCATCTACGCCGAGATGGCGAAAGATGCGACGGTCGCCAAAGACGCCACCGTCGCGAAGGACGCCACCGTCGCGAAGCAAGCCGCCCTCGATCAGGTGGCCCTGGACATGG
>CAYJTP010000060.1:1487-8100 GCA_964373175.1 uncultured Planctomycetales bacterium | reverse complement strand
GCCGCAGATGTCCGACGAGCCATCTGCGTGAATCAGCGTGGATATCAGCGACCATTAGCGACATCGAACGTTTTGAAATGGACTCTTAGCAAAAGGGCGTGGCAAGTGTGCGCAGGTGACCCAGCTCTTGCAACAGCGTGGCTATTGGGATCGAATCGATGAAGTCGTCTGGGCCGAGGAGGCGGATGCGGAGAGTCCCGGGATGCGACTCGCGAGTCAATATGGGATCGAGACGGCGCCGTTTTTCCTTGTGGCAGATGAGGGGCAGGAGCGGATCTACACGAGCGCCTTACGATTCATGCAAGACTGTTTTCAGCACGCCCCGTCAGTGGTTGAACAGGCTGAGGAACAGCTTCGAAATCAACCAGACGACCTCGGACTGCCGTAAGACACCGCTTAGTCGCCCGTAATCACAATCACGCCACAGCCAATGCGGCCGCCCGCGTTTCCTGTGGGTTGACCGAAATCATCCACCTGTTCATGGAGCACGACCGCCCGACCTCCCACCGTATACTTGCCTCCGCTGAGACGTAGGCCAGACAGGGTCAGTTCCAGTTTCCCGGAGCCGTCTGCCCCCACGTCGATATTGCCCAGATCCCCTGCATGAGCGTCGGTGAACCCATCGGTGGGGAGAAACCCGTGCTTGACCCCATCAGGATTGTAGTGCCCGCCCGCTGCTTTTCCCACATCGTCGCAGCTGCCATACTGGTGGATGTGCAGGCCGTGTTTCCCTGGCTGGACGTTGGTGACTTGCACCGAAACCTGTAACCCGTCTGGCGTGTCCGTGAAGGTCGCTGTCCCAGCAATCGCGGACCCCGCTGCCGTTCCATGAATGACGGCTTCGCCAGTTTCTGCAAACGCCACCCGACAGCCAAGCACCACCAGCACAAGGATTCCGCCAAGACGCCTCATCGCCCCCCTCCGCGTTGTTGGCCTATTATCGCTCCTCTGTTGGCCAGGAGCAACTGCACCGTATCCCCAGTGACGACGAGGTCACAGCGACGAATTCCACTACGTGGTGGTTGACGAAAACGCGATACCAAGGTAGCATTGTGGCATCGCGATGCAGGAGACCCCGACAAGGAATCGAGAGATCGAGCGCCCCTCGGTCATACGTCAGGTCGGTCAGGCGCTCCGTCGGTATTTTGTGACAGGCTTGGCCACCCTCTTTCCCCTGGCCGTCACGTGCTATCTACTCGTGCTCATTTTCCGGTTCACGGACGGCCTGTTGGGGCGCTTCTTGCACGTTCGAGCTCCAGGCCTTGGGCTGATCGTGACGTTCGTGATTATCCTGGCGGTGGGGGTGCTGTCCATCCATTTTTTTGGACGGGTGGTGTTTGCGACCTGTGAGGCGTGGTTTGGGCGGTTGCCCCTTGTGAAGAAAATCTACCCGGCTGTGAAACAGCTGACGCAGTTCATCTTTAGTGAAAGCGGCCGCCAGGCGGCGTTTCGGCGGGTCGTCCTCGTCCAGTACCCCCGGCCAGGGGTGTATTCCCTCGCCTTCGTCACCAACGAAGGTCGCACCGAAGCGACCGGTTCCCCGACGACGCTCCTGACACTGCTTATTCCCAACCCCCCCTCGCCGTTTACCGGTCCGATTATCTTTGTCCCCAAAGATGACG
Organism: uncultured Planctomycetales bacterium; assembly: GCA_964373175.1. Lineage (GTDB taxonomy): Bacteria > Omnitrophota > Gorgyraeia > Aquiviventales > Aquiviventaceae > CAYJTP01. The sequence goes on along the minus strand of CAYJTP010000060.1, from coordinate 6,478 downwards.
TGATACCCTTGAATCTGTCAGTGGAGGAAGCGATTAAACTGGTCGTCTCCGGAGGCATTGTCGCTTCGCCGCTCGAGGCGGCGAAGCCACCTGTGTAATGTTCGATGTGGAATGTGTAACGTGTACATATTAAGGAAGGAAATCTGAAGATGAAAAACGGCCGATCCCCCCTTTCTTCCATTACACATTACCCATTACACATTCAACAGGGCCTGTGGGTTGGTTTGCTGATCGTTTGCCTTGCGGGCTGTGGGCGGCCCTCGCCCGTCGTCAAGATTGGGTTTGTCGGTCCGTTGACGGGCGATCAGGCGACGCAAGGGCAGGATATGCTTAATGGCACGAAACTGGCGGTCGCACAAGCCAACGCCAAAGGGGAAATCCTCCCGGGGTATCGCCTCGAGCTGATCGCGTTGGACGATCAGCGCAATCCGACCCAAGCGGTGGCTGCCGCCAAGAAGCTCGTCGCCAATCCGGATGTCGTGGCGGTCGTGGGACATTTGAACTCGTCCTGTTCGATGCCCGCTTCGGCGATCTACCACCAAGCCCGGATGTTGCAGATTAGTCCCGTGTCGTCCAACCCGCAGATCTCCCGACAAGGTTTTGAGACGTTTTATCGGACCTGTGCGACGGATGATCTCCAGGGACCCGCGGCGGCGCTCTTCGCCGTCCGGCAGCTTGGGGCCAAGCGCATCTTTATCCTGGATGACATGACGACGTATGGACGCGGCTTGGCGAACGAACTGGAAAAGAAACTGAAGACCCTCGGGGTTAAGATCCTGGGCCATGAAGGCATCACCCAAGGGGACAAGGACTTTACGCCGCTGTTGACGAAGGTCAAGTCGCTGCGTCCGGATCTGGTCTATTTTGCCGGGATGTTCCCGGAGGGGGCCCTCCTGGTCAAGCAGCGCTACGAGTTGGGCGTGGGGGGCTACTTCATGGGCGGGGACGGGTTGTTTGATCCGGTCCTCATCGACCTGGCGGGTCCGAAGGTCGCGGAGGGCGTCTATTTGACGACGATCGGATCCGACATCCATCGCGTTCCGACGGCGCAAGCGTTCGTCAAGGCCTATGAAGCCATGTATGGACCGATCGGGGCCTATTCCGCCTATTCGTACGAGGCGACGAATATCGTCCTCTGGGCGATCCAGCGCGCCGGGCGCAAGGATCGCCACCCATTCGACGTTGCTCAGGGTGGCGTCTCGAGCGCAGTCGAGAGACGCCAGGCGGTGCTTGCCGCCATGAAAACGCTGAAGGATTACCCCGGCATCTTCGGCACACAGAATTTCGACGAGAAAGGCGATTCGTTGATCCGTGACATCGGCCTCTTCACGGTCAAGGACGGCAAGTTTGTCTTCCTGAAAACCGCCTCCTGGGATTAGGAACTGGTCTTGCAACCTCCGGCATTTCGGATTTCGGATTTTCTCCGCCAAGGGCGGATCCGCCTCTGGCGGAGATTGTGGATTGATCCGTCAGTCAATCCGCAATCAGCAATCGCCAATCCGCATTCCAACGTGTTCTCTCCTGAAACATGAGTCCGTGGCAGCTCTTCTGCCAGCAATTCGCGAACGGCCTCACCATCGGCGCCATCTACGCCCTGATCGCGCTGGGCTACACGATGGTCTACGGGGTGATCCAGCTCATCAACTTCGCCCATGGGGAGGTCTTCATGGTGGGGGCGTATCTGGCCCTGACGGTGGTGCTGGTGCTTGGCCTGCCTGCCCCGATCGTGGGGGCTTTCCTCGTTGGGGTGGTGCTGCTTTGTGCCGTCGCCGCCATGGCCGGATGCGGAGGTGTGGGCTGGGGGATCGAGCGCTTTGCCTATCGGCCGCTGCGGCCCCGGCCCGCCGAGAGCGTAAGCCGGGGCGGGCAAGCGCAGCGTTTGGCGGCGTTGATTACGGCGATTGGCCTGTCGTTCTTTTTGCAAAATGCGGTCATGCTCGTGTACGGGGCAACGGACCGCCGGTTTCCTGCGCTCATTCCGCCCCTTCGGTGGGAGATCGGCCAAACCACCATCACGCTGATCCAACTGATCGTGTGGCTCAGCAGCGGCGTGCTCATGGTCGCCCTCCAAGTCCTGGTGATGTCCACGACGCTTGGCAAAGCCATGCGCGCGACCTCGCAGGATCCGAAAGCGTGTTGGTTGTTGGGGATTTCCGTGGATCGTGTCATTGCCGTCACGTTTGTGATTGGCTCGGGCCTGGCGGCCTTCGGGGGGATGTTGTTTGGGTTGTACTACAACACGATTAATTTTCATGACGGGTATCTCACGGGCTTGAAGGCGTTTACCGCGGCGGTGTTGGGGGGGATCGGCAATATCCCCGGGGCGATGGTCGGCGGCCTTGTGCTGGGGATCCTCGAAGGGCTCGGCGCCGGGTATCTGTCGAGCCAGTGGAAAAACGTGTTTGCGTTCGTCGTCCTCGTCGGCTTGTTGTTGTTTAAACCTACCGGGCTGCTTGGCGAACGCGTTGCCGAGCGAGCCTAGGATGAAGATGCGCTCCCCGCGTTTCCTGTGGCGTGGGGCGATGGTCGTCGCAAGCCTCATCCCGCTGATCAGCCCCAATCCGTATGCCATCGATGTCCTGACCACGGCGGGGCTCTATGCGCTGCTGGCCCTCGGGCTCAACATCGTTGTCGGATTCGCCGGCCTCCTCCATCTGGGTTACGCCGCGTTCTTTGCGATTGGGGCCTATACCTATGGGCTCCTCAACCTCCACCTGGGTCTGTCGTTTTGGGTCGGGCTGCTTCCTGCCGCCGTGGTCGCGGGCTTGTGCGGAGTCGCCTTGGGGATCCCGGCGATTCGAGTCCGCGGCGATTATCTGGCCATCGTGACGCTAGGGTTTGGGGAGATCGTCCGGATCACCTTCACGAACTTGGATCGGTGGACCGGAGGGCCCAACGGGTTGCTGGGCATCGCACACCCGACGCTGTGGATTCCTGGACGCCCCGCGTATGACTTCGGGGTGGCGTCCACGCCGTATTACTATCTCGTGTTCGCCCTCGCTGTGCTTGTGACCGTCGTGTGTCTGCGCATGAGCCGCTCGCGGGTCGGTCGAGCCTGGGCAGCCATTCGGGAAGATGAGCTGGCCGCCTCCTGTTCCGGGATCAACACATTTCAACTCAAATTGCTTGCCCAAGGCTGCGGCGCGGCGATCGCGGGGATTGCGGGCGTGGTGTTCGCGGCCAAGCAAGGAACGATCACGCCGGATAGCTTCGATTTTATCCTCTCGGTGATGGTCCTCGCGATGGTCGTCCTTGGGGGGTTGGGGAGTGTCCCAGGCGCCATTGTCGGAGCCCTCGTCTTAGGGACGCTGCCGGAGTTGTTGCGGGGCTTTGAGCAGTACCGGATGCTCTTGTTTGGTCTGGTGATGATCCTCATGATGCGCCTGCGCCCGCAGGGCTTGCTGGGGACCGTGCAGATTCGCCAGGAACTCCGTCCGGTCCATGGCGCCAAACCTGCTTGAGATTCACCATCTGACCAAGCGGTTCGGCGGCGTCGTCGCGCTGTCGGACGTCACCTGTTCGGTGGCGCCGCATGAGATCGTCGGGCTTATCGGTCCAAACGGCGCGGGGAAGACCACGCTGTTCAACTGCATGACCGGCGTCTTGCGGCCCGAGCAGGGCACTATTCTGTTTGGGCAAGACGGGAAAGAGCAGCTGGTGGGGTTGGCGCCGCATCAGGTCATCCAGTGCGGGATCGCCCGGACGTTTCAAAACATCCGGCTGTTTGCGAATATGACCGTGCTGGATCAGGCGCTGGTCGGGATCTATATCCGCACGCACACGGGGCTGTTGGGTGCGGTGCTCAACAGCCGCGAGGCCAGGCACGAGGAGCGCTGGGCGCATGATCGCGCGATGGGGGTTCTGCAGATGCTCGGGCTTGAGCCGCTGGCCGATCGAGTGGCCTCGTCCCTGCCATTTGGCTTGCAACGGCGCTTGGAGCTTGCGCGAGCGCTGGCGTCAGAACCAGAGCTCCTCCTGTTGGATGAACCGGCCGCCGGCTTGAACCCGACGGAGAAGCAAGAGCTCCTTGGGCTCATCGGGCGGCTTCGGAGCCAAGGATTGACCGTGCTGCTCATTGATCATGACATGCGCTTTGTCATGCCGATCTCCGATCGGGTGGTCGTCCTCGATTACGGGCAGAAGATCGCCGAGGGCCCGCCGGCTTCCGTCCAGCGGGATCCTCGCGTGATTGAAGCCTACTTAGGGAAAACGTAACCAGTAACCTGTAACCAGAAACCGGATCGATCTGGTTGCTGGTCTCTGGTTTCTGGTTACGTTGTGAATGAGTTGATGCTACGACTGGAGCAAGTCACCGCGGGCTATGGGCCCACGGTGTGCCTCAAGGGGATGAGCCTGGCGGTCGGCTCAGGGGAGATCGTCGCACTCCTTGGAGCCAACGGGGCGGGCAAGACCACGACGCTCATGACGATCTCTGGCTTGGTGCGCGCTCGAGGCGGCACCATTCATCTTGACGGCACGCGCATCGATCAGCTTCCCCCTGAACGGATCGCAGGTCTTGGGGTGTGCCATGTGCCGGAAGGCCGGCGGATCTTTTCACGGTTGACGGCGCTGGAAAACCTGCAGTTAGGCGCGTACCTTCGGCGTGATCGAGCTGGCATGGCGCAGGATCTTCAGAAGACCTTTGAGCTCTTTCCGATTTTGAAAGATCGCCAACACCAACTGGCCGGGACGCTCTCAGGCGGGGAACAGCAGATGCTCGCCATGGGTCGTGGGCTCATGGGACGGCCTAAGCTGCTCCTGCTCGATGAACCGTCCCTGGGGCTTGCGCCGAAAATGGTTGAGCTCGTCTTCGAGGTCGTGCAACGCATTAACCACACGGGTATCCCGGTCCTTCTGGTCGAGCAGAACGTGCGCATGGCGCTGACCATCGCGCATCGTGGGTACATCCTTGAGACGGGGACCATCGCCATGGCCGATACGGCGCACGCCCTCGCCAACAACCCGCAAGTCAAAGCCGCGTACCTCGGTGG
>CAYJTP010000060.1:0-1387 GCA_964373175.1 uncultured Planctomycetales bacterium | reverse complement strand
GCTGGGCGTGGGGCTTGCGATGTTCCTGGAATCGAGCCTCGTGCCGATTCCCTCAGAGGCGGTGGTGGTGGCGGCCGGGTATGTGGGCATTTCCCTGGGGACGATCGTGTGGGCCGGGGCGATCGGCTCGACATTGGGTGGGTGTGTGGGGTATGCTCTGGGACGATCGGGGGTGCGGTGGGTGTTGGACCGCTACGGTCGATGGATCGGCTTCACGCCGGCGCGCCTTGGCCGATTCGATGCGCTGGCGAGGCGCTACGGCATCTGGAGTGTGTTGATTGGTCGATTGATTCCCATCATCCCGTTTAAGGTCTTTTCGATCGGTGCGGGCATCGGCCGCATTGCGTTTGGCGGGTTTGTGCTGATGACCTTTATCGGGGTGATCCCCCGACTCGCCTTGCTCGCGATCGCCGGGGGGTGGTTGCGGAAAGCCACCCTCCCGATGGTCATGGGACTTCTGATCATCGCCGGTGGGGTCTACGTGGTTCGTCGGATGAAGACACGCCGCGGAGTCTCCTGAGCGTAAGCCGCTCATGTGTGGGGTTGACTTCATGACAGAGTTTCTCTAAGCTGTTGCTGCCATGACCCTTCGACTCGTTTCACTTGCTCAGGGTCATGGTGAGCGACTATCGGGAGTCGAACCGTGAGTCAAGCGCACGCCGCGACGCTTCAGCCCGTGTCAGCCACCGGCCTTCCCAGCAATAAGCTGGGGATGTGGGTGTTTCTCGCCTCTGAGGTGATGTTCTTCACGGGGCTCATCGCCGCCTATATTGTCCTGCGCATGAGCAATCCGTCCTGGCCAGGCGCAGAAGGGCATCTGAGTGTACCCATCGGGACGGCGAACACGTTCCTCCTGATTTGCAGTAGCATGACGATGGTGATGGCGTATGCGCAACTGCTCCGGGATCGTCAGCGATCGTCGCAGGGCTATTTGCTGTGGACCATCCTGCTGGGAGGCGTGTTCTTGGGGATCAAAGCCTACGAATATTCGGTCAAATTCTCGCATGGGATCTTTCCCAGCACGAATATCTTCTGGTCGTGCTATTTCACCCTCACCGGATTTCACGCCCTCCATGTCCTTGGGGGCGTCATCGCCAATCTCTGTTTCTGGATTCGAGCCGCCCGCGGGCGGCTCCCGGCCTCGCGCGCGTATCTCCTGGAGTTGGCCGGCCTGTACTGGCACTTCGTCGACATCGTGTGGATCTTCTTGTTTCCCTTGTTGTATCTGATGTGAGAAGGCTCAAGAGGGCTTTAGAAGGCAGAGAAGATACGAGAGGGCACGAGAAAATGGCGAGGACATTAGGAGACCAACAGGACCTGCCCGGCTATCACACTACAACTCGTTTCAAAACCCTAGAGAGACGCTGATCCCCGCTGATCGAAACGC
>CAYJTP010000059.1:0-8303 GCA_964373175.1 uncultured Planctomycetales bacterium | reverse complement strand
TTTCGCCTTGCCATGGTGATGCACTTGTGCTACACTCACCTTGGAGGTGACTATCATGCCAGCGAAAAATCCCAGGGTGAGCGTGGTGCTTGAGCGACCGCTGTATGAGTCGATTCGGCATCTTGCCAAGACTGATGGCATTTCGATTTCCTTGAAGGCGCGAGACCTGCTGAAAGAAGCCCTCGACACCTACGAGGATTCCTATCTCCTTAAGGTGGCTCAGGAGCGAGCGAAGACCTGGAATCGTGCCAAGGCCTTGACGACTGAGCAGATCTGGAAGAAACTCGCTCTGGGGAGACGCCGTAAAGCCTGATGGCTTTTACGGTCTTGTGGCATCCCGACGTTGTGACGAAGGATCTCTCCCGCGTTGATCAGCATCTTCGAGCTCGGATTCTTCGTGCCGTTGAGCCACGCCTTTCGACTGAGCCGGCCCAATACGGCAAACCCCTCGCGGGGTCGCTCCAGGCCTCCCGTCGGTTGCGGGTGGGGGATTTCCGAATCGTCTTCCGTGTGCATGGTTCTGAGGTCTGGGTGTTTGCGGTGATCCATCGCAAAGACGTCTACCGCGCTGTGCTTCGACGGCTCGGGTGGTCACCCACGTAAGGGAAGTCACCGATGCAGCGCTGGACCTTAGCCCTGATTCTCATCTTAGCCACGCTGGGGCCGTCCTTGGTCATTGCACTCGTGGGTTCGGCCTCCATCAAGGCCCTGTCGCGCAATCCCTCCGCGGCCCCGAAGATTCAAACCGCGATGATCCTTGCGTTCATCTTTGCGGCGGCGATTGCGGTCCTTGCGCTGTTGATCCTCTTTCACGTGTTCACGAGCCCGCTTCCTGCTTTACGGTAGCCGGATGCCTCGACGCACCACGACCTCCTCCACTCAATCAGCCCTGTTGGAACTGACCCCCCGAACCGCGAAGCTGGTCATCGTCTCCTCGGCGAATCCCGTGCGGATTGACCGGCTCATCGCCCAGGCGCTTCCGGCCGCGCAAGAGGAAGATCCCGTGGCGGCGCTTCAGGCGCTCCTGTCGGCCCATCCCTTAAGCGCCAACCAGGTGGGGGTGGTGATTGGTCGCGAGCTGTTCAGTCTCCAGGCCCTTGAGCTTCCCTCGAGCAATCGACAGGAAATCGCCTCGATGCTGGAGTTGCAGCTTGGCAAGCTGACCCCCTATCCGCGCGCGGAGATTCTCGCGGCCTCCATGATTGTGGGGAGTTTCCGGGAGGGGTATACCTCGGTGGTGTTAGCGATTACCCGAAAGCCCCTGATCGAAGGCATCCTGCGCGTCTTGCGATCGAAGGGGCTTGAGCCGCGGTGGGTGGGGGTGAGTTCCGAGGGGCTGGTGCAGTGGTGGCTCAAGATCGGGCAGAACACAGGGGGCTTGACCGCGGAGCCCAACAAGCTCCTTGCGCTGATCGACGTCGATGCGACGTCAACCGATTGCGCGCTCCTGTCGCAAGGGGAGCTGGTGTTTAGTCACAGCATTGCCATCGGCCAGGAGCAGCTCGCCGGCGCCGACCAGGCCAACACCAGATGGGTGGGGGAATTGGCGCGGCTGCCTCGCATTCTCCTGCATGAGGATCTCAAAGGCCACATTGGCCGCGGCGTGGTGTGCGGTAGTGCTGAAGCCCTGCGCGAACTCGCCCAACAACTGGCGAGTTTCTGGAACGTGCCGGTTGAAACGGTCAATCCGCTCTCGACCATCGAGATGCCTCAGGCCACCCGGCAGACGCTGACGAATCAGCCGTCCTCGTTCACCGCGCTAGTGGGGTGGGCCGCCCATGGCCAAGCCCCTCGGTTGGACCTCATCCCCCAGGAAACCCGGGTGTATCAGGCGTTGCAGGTGCGCGCCCGTTCCCTGGCTCGCTTGGCGGCCAGCGTCGCTGCGGTCATCGTGCTGGTGGCCGTGCTGTACGTCGAGCGGATGGTCATGCTGCAGCGGTATCTCGCGCAATTGGACCAGCGGCTCTCCAAGGTGGAGCAGCAGGGGCTGGTCATCAGCCGGATGGAACGCGCCATGCGCAAGATCCAGCCGTGGCTGAACCCCACGCATGGGCCGCTTGAGATCTTGCGCGGGGTGTCCGAGAGCGTCGAGGCGCAGATCACGGTGACGCAGCTCTCGTTTCAGGAGGACAAGCCCGTGGCTGTGAAAGGGAAAGCCCAGACGACCGCCGCAGCGTTTGCGTTCTTTGAACGGCTGGACAAAACCGGTTTATTTTCCTCGGTGCAATCCAAATCGGTGGCGAAAGCCAAGGGGGCGCAAGCCACGGGTGCGGAGTTTGAAGTGTTGTGTACTCTCAAAGGATCGTAAATGGTCCAGCGACTCCTCGAGCGTTGGCAGAAGCTCTCATCCCGTCAGCGCCAGATCGTCGCTGCGATCGGGGGGCTTGCGGCCCTCAGCCTCGCGTATGTCATCGGCATCCGGCCGCTGCGCGTTCGCTTGTGGAAACTCCATGAGCAGGTCCAAGAGACGGAGGAGCGGTTGATCCGGGCGACGGCCGCGACGGCAAAGGCGGATTCGGTCCTTCGAGCCTACGAAGCCTACCGCCCGTATGTGCCGGCTACGCCCACGACTGCGACGGATTCCGTGAAGGTCCAAAGCCACGTGCAGAGCGAAGTCGAATCTGCCCTCCGCGCCTCGGGGGTGAGTCTGGTCTATGTGAAACCGGCCCCGTCAACGCCTGGGCAACAGGCCGTCATGGTGAGTGTCAACGTTGAGGCTGAGGCGACACCGGAGCAGTTGGTCACCTTGTTGGATCTCCTGCAGCGGTCGACCCAGCTCCTGAAAGTTACCGAGTTCACCCTGCGGGCTGAAGGCGAAAATTCCACGACCCTGCGCTGTTCCTTGGTGATCAGTAAGCTCCTGCTGTAGACCTCACTGCCAGTCAGCCCATCAGTCCGTTTGTGGTCTTTCGGTTTCGGCCTGGGCCACGTATCGTTGATCGTTCATCGGTGGTCGGTTTCGTGATCGAATAACGAAGCCGATTTACGATACCGATACGTAACCGAAACCACCACCGATCCACGAGACCAGTGCGATTGCGTCTCGGTGGCTAGTCGTCTACAATACCTCGTGAGGTTTGACGAGGTGTCTGGTGGCAAGACAAGGAGGTGAGTCATGGCTATGGCAACGGCGCAACAACGCACCATCGCACCCACCATTCGGATCAGCCCCACGCAACTCAAACGATACTTCGAGGCGAAGCTCGCGGCGGAGCTCGGTCCGCATAACGTCAAGCGCCTGCTCGATTCCGGCAGTCGCGACTTCGTCACCCTCGATGTCCGCTCGGCCGAGGGCTATCAGGAAGGGCACGTCCCGGGAGCGATCCACATCCCATTTGAGGAGCTGGCCACGCGGGTGAAGGAGCTGCCGAAGTCCAAGGAGATCATCAGCTACTGCTGGGATGTGACGTGCCTGCTCTGCACGAAAGCCTCGTATATCCTGTCCTCGAAAGGCTACAAGGCGCGAGAGATGATCGGCGGCATTGACGCGTGGCGCAAAGCCGGTTTTCCGGTTGAGAAATAGTGGGACCTCGAGGGGGTGGACGCCCCCCTCACGGTACCAGGTACCGCGTACCAGGTACCAAGCGTCTGCTGAAGCATCGCCTGGCCGACTCGCTTCAGGCCATCGTCGAGCGCATCGAAGCGGTAAGTGCGGCAATGGCCTCGACCAACCCCTGACACACCCGCGTGATAAAGGGAAGATCCAGCGTCTCGATCGTGTCCGTCGGTTGATGATAGTGGGGGTTTCGCAGGAACGCGGTGTCAGTGATCAGGAGGGCTGGGTAGCCGGCGTCCCAGAAGGGGGAATGGTCTGAGAGACGCGACTCAGGAATCATCCACCCATTCGCTGTCAGCACCACCGTTTCAATCGGCAGGTCAGGTACCCTGCGCATGGCGTTGACGAAATGGGTTAAGAAACCCTGGGAGCGGCGGTTGGCGATGAGCCCGATGAAGTTGCCCACGGAAGGATAGAACCGTTTCAGGAAGGGCGGGTAGCGTTGCAGCCCCTGCGATTCGGTGAACCCGACCATTTCGAGTGACACCATCCCCAGGATTGAGGTACGATTGCGTTTGAGGGCCGAGGCATAGTGACTACTTCCCACCATGGAGAACTCTTCGAGATTGAACCCGGCAAACTCGACCGGGGCTTGCGGGAGCGCGGCGGCAATACTCTGAGCGGTTTCCAACATGACCGCCACGCCACTGGCGTTGTCATCGGCTCCCGGCGTCCCCGGCACCGTATCGACATGTGCGCCGACAATCAGCCGCGGGACATCGAGAGCCTTGGGATGCCGGGCGATCACATTGACAAACCGCTCGCCCATATACGAAAATTCATCCAGCGCAATGGCAAGCCCCGCGCGCTGGAATTGGTCGACGACATAGTCTACAGCCGTTTGAAGCTGTTTGGGGCTTGTCCACGGATGCCGTTCCCCTTCGAGCGCGCGCAGATGATCGAGCAGGCGCTGCGAACTCACGGTGTGACTGAGCGATGAGCCCATCGACATTCGATGAAGAGCGGTTCAGCCGCTGGATGGCCTACGTCTTGCGGCATAACCCGAGCCGCTACGGTCTGGAAGTGGATCAACACGGGTGTGTGGATTTTGGCCAGTTTGCTTCCATTGCCACCCGGCGCTATCCTGAACTGACCGACGCGCGTATCCAGGAGCTTGTCGAGGGAAATTTAAGCCAGCGTTTTGAACTCGTGGGGACTCGCCTGCGCGCCCGCTACGGCCATTCCATCCCGGTTGAGCCATCAGGAGACCCCGTCGAGCCGCCGGAGGCGCTGTACCACGGGACTGAACAAGGCCGCCTGACGCAACTCCTTGCTGAAGGCCTCAAGCCGATGGACCGTCAGATGCTCCATTTGAGCGACACGCGCGATGAGGCCCTGGCGGTGGCTGCACGCAAAACCGATCAGCCCGTGGTCCTTCGGGTGCTCGCCAAGCAGGCCCATGCCGCGGGCGTTCCGTTTTACCGCGAGGGAAAAATCTACCTGACCCGCCACATCCCTCCCGAATTTCTCGCGCTGGAAACTACCTCAGAAGAAACGCGAGACCAGTAACCAGAGACCAGAGGGTTTCTGGTTACTGGTTTCTGGTGACGTCTTGAACGGGCCAGCGGATTGAGCCCACGGCGATCGTCGTGATCGCTGAGACGTCACGAAGCGGGGTGAAGATGGTGAGTGTGTTGGCATCTAAGTTCACCTCACGCACTAACCCAAGCGCACGATCCTCACCCCGACGATTGCGTAAGCTCACCACCCGGTCCATCAAGGCGGAGGGCGAAGGTATAACCCGTGTCTGAGGCCAGTCTGGTCCAAGCCCTATCAATGTCATGTGAGGTAGCGAGAACGTCTGCTTGGTTGAATTGGCAAAATAGCGGGCAAACTGCCGATCACGATAGGCGGCTCGTTGCGCGAGACTGCGACGGATACAAGCGGCCGAGGCGGGTACCCGCTCCACAGGACCAGGCGGAAGCGATGCCAGCAGCTCTTCAAGTTCCTGCTCCTGCTGAATGGCCAAGATGAGATCCGGTTTGATCAACTCGATCTTGCGGGCCTTGATGGTGTTCCCCAGCTCACCGGTGATCAAGCCTGTGGTATCCACCACGAGGTAGGTAGCCACCTGACGAGCCGCCTGCACGATGTGCGACACGGCCCCAAGGAACATCTCCAGGTTCCCTTCAGGCGATACCGATCCGGTAAAGGCCATGTCCCGTACGGTGACCTGATGCCATCCCCGAAAGGATCCTTCGATCAACCCCCAGCCAATCGTCGTGGGCGGCCCCACATGGGATTGCCCCACATCGCAGTCGACCACGGCCACGGCCTCACCCGGGTGCCAGTCTGCCAACAGTTGCTCAATCAGCGTGGTCTTTCCCGTGTCTGAGGCGCCGAGGACCAAGATCGTGCGGGGACGATGACGTCCAAGGAGGGCTTGTAATGCATCATCCATCGAGGCCATTATAGCAAGAACACCTGTGAATTTTGGATTGTGCCCGCCACGCGGAACACGGGGCAGGTGGGCGTTCCGATGGTCGGCTGTCGGCCACGTCACCTTCACCGTCAGCCGTCACGAACTTCCTGACCGTCACCGAGAACCGTCACCCCCTTCGGCTTGCTCGGTGTTGGCCTTCAGGCCTATAATGTCCCTGCGATGCGAAAACAAGCGTTGGTAGTGGTCGACGTGCAAAACGACTTCTGCCCTGGCGGCTCCCTGGCTGTGCCGCAGGGGGATGAGGTGGTGCCCCTCCTCAATCGCTACCTCGACTTGGCCGTCCAGCTCCGGCTTCCCGTCTACGTCACGCGCGACTGGCACCCGAAACGCACCAAACACTTTCAACCGTATGGAGGGCTCTGGCCCGTCCATTGCGTGCAAAACACCTACGGGGCCGCTTTTCATCCGGACCTCAACCTGCCGGCCGGGGTGGAAATCATTTCCAAGGGGATGGATCAGAACACCGATTGCTATTCGTGTTTTGAAGGGACCTCATCGGACGGCATCCCATTTCAGGAGTTGCTTGAGCGGGAAAGCATCCAAGAACTCTTCATCGGGGGGCTGGCGACCGACTACTGCGTCAAGGCGACGACCCTCGATGCCCGCCTGCGCCGATTCGAGATCACCGTCCTGATGGATGCCGTGCGCGGGGTCGACCTCAAACCCGGTGATGCCGATCGCGCACTTCGAGAGATGGAGCAGGCCGGGGCGGCGTTCGTGCGGTTTGAGACGATCCACACGCGTCTTGGCGCCTCGATCCGATAACCCAATAACGTGGTATGCAAGTTTTCTCAGAGGGCTTGAGAGGGCTTCAGAGGGCTTGAGAGGATGTAGAGGTCAAGAAGGCACCTGAGAGGGCACATCCACAACGCAGGTCCCAGATGTGAAGTGCCTTCTCTGTGGCCTTCTATGCCTTCTCGCTCTTCTCTGTAGCCTTCTTGAGCCTTCTGAAAAAAGGCGGGCATTGCTTTATGTCGATGGTGAAGGCACTCACATTCGTCGTGCATGAACACCACGCGTCTCGGCTCCACTACGATTTCCGTCTGGAGATGGGCGGCGTCCTCAAGTCCTGGGCGATCCCCAAAGGGCCCTCGATGAATCCCGCGGACAAACGGTTGGCGGTGGCGGTGGACGACCACACGCTTGAATACGGTCGCTTCGAGGGGACCATCCCCCAAGGTCGGTATGGGGCAGGTCCGGTCGTCATCTGGGACGCAGGGATCTATGAGCTGCTGGAAGGCTCGGATCCTGCGGCGCAACTGAAGACCGGCTCATTGAAGGTGACCCTGAGCGGAAAACACCTCAAGGGAACCTTTGCGCTTGTCAAGTTGAAGGGCCCGCGCACGACCGGGAAGGAATGGTTGTTGATGAAAAAGGCCGACCAGTACGCAATCCCCAGCTTCAAACTTGAATCGGCCCTGACGCCAGCGAAACGCAAGCAGCTGACAGAAGCCATCCCTCCATGCGAGACGTCGTAAGCCCCGCCCCCTTTGCGCGTATGGTCGTCATGTGAGTAGATCGATGTCGTCGAGCCCACATCCCATTGTCTTCGATCGCGACGTTTGGCAAAGGGGCGGGGTTCAGGAAGCCATTCAGATGCAAGAGGCCCTGCGCCCGCGCGTGATCCGTACCACGACTTTTCAACGCCTCTCGACGATTGCCGCGGTGGACTGCGCTCACGCCACGACCAGCCCCCTTGGCGTGGCCGGGATCGTCGTCTACCAGTATCCTGAGCTGATTGAGCTCTCGCATATCGTGATCGAACATCCGGTACGGTTTCCCTACATCCCGGGGTTGCTGGCCTTTCGGGAACTTCCGCTGATCTTAGCAGCGATTGAATCGCTGTCCCAATTGCCAGACCTCTTTCTGGTCGATGGGCAGGGGATCGCCCATCCCCGTCGGCTTGGGATTGCCAGTCACTTGGGCGTGCTCATCGATCGGCCGACGATTGGCTGTGCAAAAAGCGTCCTCGTTGGTACAGCCCGCGAGCCAGCCGATGAACGCGGCCGATGGACAGAGCTGAAGGATGGAACCGAGACGATCGGAGCGCTCGTCCGGACGAAGAAGGGAACCAAACCGCTTGTGGTGTCCCTTGGCCACCGCATTGATCTGGCCACCTCGCTTGAGATCGTCCTGTCGTGTTGCGATGGGACCCATCGCTTGCCCAACCCCATCCGAGCAGCCGACCGGCTGGTGCGCGGGCGCGTTCGGATCAAGCAGGAGCTCTGAAAACCTGTGTAATTACCAAGCACCAAATTCTCCGCCACACCAATTGGCGGATCCGCCATGCTGTATGGCGGACAA
>CAYJTP010000058.1:0-8392 GCA_964373175.1 uncultured Planctomycetales bacterium | reverse complement strand
CCAGCGCCTGCCAGCTGGCCTCGATGATGTTCTCCGAGACCCCGATGGTGCCCCAGGAGTCCTGTTCATCCTGCGATTCAATCAGCACCCGCACCTTGGCGGCCGTGCCCGCTTTTTCATCCAACACGCGGACTTTGAAATCGGTGAGGTGCATGGTGGCCAGCGTCGGATAGAACTCGCGTAACGCCTTGCGGATGGCGTTGTCCAGCGCATTGACGGGGCCATCCCCTTCAGCCACGGCATGCTCCCGGATCCCGTTCACCCGCAGTTTGATCGTCGCCTCGGAGACGACGTGATCCCCGCGCTTCTCCACCACCACGCGAAATCCGTCCAGTTCGAAAAACGGCTTCAGGCCTTTCAAATGCCGCTTGAGCAGCAACGCAAACGATCCCTCAGCCGCCTCGAAATGATAGCCTTGATGCTCGAGGTGCTGGAGCAGCGCCAAGAGGCGCTTGGCTTTCGGCGTCTCCTTGGTGAGATCCAGCGCCAGACCCTTCGCTTTGATGACCAGCGCAGATCGGCCCGACAATTCTGACACCAAGATCTTGCGCTGGTTCCCCACCAGCCGAGGGTTCATGTGCTCATAGGTCCTGGGATTTTTCATGACGGCGTTCACATGGATGCCGCCTTTATGGGCAAACGCCGAGGGCCCCACGAAGGGCTGGTTGCTGCGCTGTACCATATTGCTCACCTCAGCAACAAAATGCGCCACCTCTGTGAGTTCCTTGAGCTTGCGGTCCGGCACACAGTCCAGGCCCAATTTGAGCTTCAGGAGGGGGATGATCGTGACGAGATCCGCGTTCCCACAGCGCTCTCCATAGCCGTTCATGGTGCCCTGGACGTGGGTGCATCCGGCCAGCACGGCAGCGAGGCTATTGGCGACTGCCAGCCCGCAGTCGTTGTGGGCGTGAATCCCCATCGGCACGCGGACGAAGCCCTTGATGCGGCTCAGCACCGCGGCAAGGGTCTGCGGGAGGCTTCCTCCGTTGGTGTCGCAGAAGACGACGGCATCCGCCCCGGCCGCTTGGGCTGCCCGGATGGTGTGCTCGCAATAGCGCGGGTTGTCCCGGTAGCCATCGAAGAAATGTTCGGCATCGTAGATCACCGTCCGTCCCTGCCGTTTCAAGAAACGAATAGAGTCCTCGATCACCTTGAGGTTGTCACTGAGCGCAATCCTCAGCACCTCCCGCACGTGCAGGTCCCAACTTTTCCCGAAGATGGTCACAATCGGGGTTTCTGCGTTCAGGAGGGCGTTCAGGTTGGCATCCCGTCCAGGAGGCACACTCGCCCGTCGCGTGCTTCCAAATGCGACGAGTCGCGCAGCCTTCAAGCGCAGACGGCGAGCGAGGCGGAAAAACTGCGCGTCCTTGGGATTGGATCCGGGCCAGCCGCCTTCGATGTAGTGGAGCCCGAGCGCATCGAGCTTCTCCGTGATGCGCAGCTTATCCTGGACCGAATAGGAGATGCCTTCGCTCTGCGCGCCATCCCGAAGGGTGGTGTCATACAATTCGACCCTCTTCATGTTAAGATTTGCGTAATGTGGAATGTGTGAGGTGTAATGTGAAAAAATCGAGTCCGTGTTCTTCCATTACACATTACACGTTGAACATTACACAGGCTTTCTGCTCAACCCGAAGGCCTGGTGGACGGCGCGGACGGCCCGCTCGGCATGGAGTTTGCGGATGACGCAGGAGATTTTGATTTCGGAGGTCGAGATCATCTCGATGTTCACCCGTTTGCGGGCCAGCGCCTCAAACATCTTGGCCGCCACCCCGGAGTGGCTGCGCATCCCGATCCCCACAATAGAGAGTTTGGCGATCCCTTCGTCGATCGTGACGGCCCCGGCGCCAATCGCTTGGGCAACGCGGCGGGTCACGCGCAGCGTCGCTGCCAGATCGCCTTTCACGACGGTAAATGAGACGTCGGTTGAGCCCTCACGGCTGACATTCTGGACGATCATGTCGACGTTGATGCCCTTCGTCGCGAGCTCGCGGAACAGCTGTGCAGCCATCCCCGGCTTGTCAGGGACATCCCGGACCGTCACCTTCGCTTCGTCTTTCTGGAGCGTCACCCCACTGACGACGATATCTTCCATGGCCTTGACGGCTTTGGTGATCATGGTGCCCTCCCGTGATGAAAAACTGGACCGGACGTGGATGGGAATATCGAACCGTTTCGCGACAAAGATGGACCGCGCTTGCATGACTTGCGCGCCGAGCGAGGCCATCTCCAGCATCTCGTCATAGCTGATCGTCTTCAATTTCCTGGCCGTGGGGACGATGCGGGGATCTGCGGTGAACACCCCTTCGACATCCGTAAAGATCTCGCAGAGTGGAGCCCGCAAGGCTTTGGCCAGCGCAACCGCCGTGAGATCGGACCCACCCCGTCCTAACGTGGTGATGTCCTGTGTCATCGAGACCCCCTGGAATCCAGCGACGATGACGATCCGTCCCTTCGCCAGTTCCTGGAGGATGCGCTTGACATTGATGTCGATGAGCCGCGCCTTCGTATGGGTCCCGTCAGTCAAAATCCCCACCTGAGCCCCGGTGAAGGAGATGGCCGCTTCACCCAACTCTTCAATGGCCATGGCCAACAGCGCGACCGAGACCTGCTCGCCCGTGGCCATGAGCATGTCGAGTTCGCGTTCCGGCGGCTCTTGGCTGACTTGCCGGGCCAGATCCAGAAGCTCATCCGTCGTGTCCCCTAACGCGGAGACCACGACGACCACGTCGTGTCCTTGCCGTTTGGTCTGGACGACCCATTGGGCCACCCGCTTGATTCGTTCGGGGTTAGCCACGGAGCTTCCGCCGAATTTTTGGACCACCAAGGATCGGGACATCTGATGGGCTATGACGTTGGGACAGGGGCTGCCGATTCGGCTCCTGTCAACCAGGCAAACAGCCCAGCCCCGTCGTGAAAGAGAAGCCGGGACGCTGCCGCCTCCTGGCTCGTGAAATGCACGGCCGGCGAGTTCGGAAGCTGGGTGCCAACGGCGACAAAGGGGGTCATGGTGGTGGATCGGTCATCGACAGCCACGACCAACCGAAACTCCTCCAATTTTGTCAGGTGGTCTGTGAGTGGTTTGACAAGGTGCTGACTGACGCGCTGCATGAGGCACTGTCGCTCAATCGGGTCGGTCTGGTCAATGGCCAGGTGGAGATACAGCCAATCATGACTCATCAACGCTTTCGAGGCGGCCCGGTACATCCGCTCACACCCTGATTCATCCAATTTCGCGCTGCCCTCAAGCCAGGTCAGCCCCACGACATGGGCTAATCCACGAACCGCAAAGGCTCTCGACATGACCGCTCCCAAGAGCCCTGTCCTGGTGGCGAATGGCGTGAGGGGGCGGTTGGTCCCCGGTCCCCACACCCACAGCATATTGGCGGGGTTTTCTCCAAGATCAACACGCACCCGATTGACCTCATGATCCTCCAAGAGCTCCGCGGCGTCTTCCAGCAACGTCCGAAGCCACGGGCTCCCCGCGTGTCGAGGGAGACATCGACGCCAGGGTCGATTCACGAGAGGCTCCGGCGGGTCGATGTCCATGTTTAGCTGAGCATCGGTGGACTCGGACCCAGTCGTAATCAGCAGGTGATGGGATCGCTCACCGACCACCCATCGTCTGTCCGGTGTGGCGAGCTTCTCATTCAAGGACCCGATCAGCCGTGAGGCTTCTTTTGTCGAAATGCCGCCGGCGGTTGGATCCATGAGACGGCCCTCATGTTGGGTGACGAGCTCGCAACACCAGGCGCGCTCCTGTTCGCCGAGACCCACGCGGGCGCTCGCCGCGTAACATCGCCCGGCTTCCCATGAGGAAGGGACGGCACGTGTTCGTCGAGCTTCGCCCATCACATCCTGTGCGGTATACCCCAGCCATGACCAATGGGCGCGCACGCTGTTGAGTGGCTTGTGGGCTTGGCTCCAGGTCACTTGACCGATCCCGCCGGCTTGAGCCAGCTGCTGCAAATGCGTGAGCCTTGCGGTTTCCAGCAAGCTGGCCGCGCCTTCAAACTGTGAAGGCACACGATCCTCGCACCACACCAGGAGGTATTTCATCGGTCTAAAGGATTTATTATACCGGAGAAGTGACGCACTGCCTACCCCGCCCTTTTGCCGATCAATTTCAAGTTTGGACAAAGGGGGCTGGGAACCAGATTGCCCCCAGCAAAAGGGCGGGGCAAGTTAGCGCAACCCAACAGCCTTGCTGACCGTGGATAAATCGGGGGGTAAGGGACGTGGCGTCCGAATACTCTTGATAGCCCGTTCAGGATCCTTGAGGCCGTGGCCCGTCAAGATGCACACGACCAACAATGGGCTGCGGCTCTTCCTCCGCCGTCGCGTCCGCAGGACGGCTCGAAAATAGCCTCGCTTGGCTAACAGGAGCAACCCCGCGACCGACGCCGCTGAGGCGGGTTCCACAAACACCCCATCGTGTTGAGCGAGCAGTTGATACGCCTGGAGGATTTGGCTGTCGCGGACGGCCTCAATCCGGCCGCCGGATTCATCGCGGGCAGCGATCGCGCCCTGCCAACTCGCAGGGTTGCCAATCCGGATGGCGGTGGCAACGGTGTGTGGCCGCTTCACCACGCGCCCCATCACCAGTGGTGCGGCCCCTTTTGCCTGAAAACCGAGCATCGCCGGCAGCGCGGCAATCCGTCCGGCCTTGAGATACTCGCGGTAGCCTTTCCAATGCGCCGTGATGTTTCCCGCGTTGCCCACCGGCATCAGTTGCATATCGGGCGCCCGGCCCAGCACATCACAGATCTCGAAGGCGCAGGTCTTCTGGCCCTCGATCCGAAATGGATTGATGGAATTCACGACCGTCACCGGATAGTGGTGGGCCAGTTCTTTCACCAGCATCAGACACGTATCGAAATTCGCATCGACCGCTGCGACGCGCGCCCCATGGATCAACGCCTGTGAGAGCTTGCCCAACGCGACCGCGCCCTGCGGAATCAGCACGATCGAGCGAAGCCCGGCTTTGGCGGCGTAGGCGCTGGCCGAGGCCGAGGTGTTGCCGGTTGAGGCGCACAGAACCGCCTGCGATTGCGCCTCAAGCGCTTTGGAGATCGCCACCGTCATTCCACGATCTTTGAACGAGCCGGTGGGGTTCAGCCCCTCATATTTGAGATAGACCTGGACGGGCTCGCCAAGACGCTTGCTCAAGAATTTGCTGTAGAGCAGCGGGGTGTTGCCTTCGAGCAGGGTGACAATGGGCGTCTGCGCAGAGATCGGCAAGAACGATCGGTACGTATCAATGACACCCCGCCACGAGGCGGGTCGCGCTGAGGCGGGCGATGATGCCGCGATCATCCCCCCACCTGTTGAGGCATTGTGGATTGCGAATTGGGGATTGGGAATTTCCCCTCTCTCCTACCCTTTCCCCTCTGAGGAGAGGGACCGGGTGAGGGGGCTGATTCGAAATCGACAATCCCTGCCCGCCACGGAGAATATGGGGCAGGCGGGCGAAATTCGAAATTCCTGGGGGCAATCACCTGCTTCGGGGGGCTTCGGTGCGAATGGCCACCGGGTTGAACTTCACAATCCCTAACCGGGCAATGGTCTTCAGCGCGTTTCGGACGTGATCTTCTTTCGCCTCGTGGGTCATCATGACGACCGGCACGATGCGGGCAGCTCGTCGCTCTTTTTGGCTGACACTGGCAATGGAGATGTGATGGCGCCCTAAGATTCCCGCAATAGCCGCCAGCACCCCGGGTTTGTCAATGACCATGAAGCGCATATAGTACCGGGTTTCGATCTCCCCCATCCGCTGGAGTCGCACTACGCGTTGGGTCGGGCAATACGCAGGCACCCGCTTCGCGATGCCGAGCGCCACATTCCTCGCGACATCAGCGATGTCGGAGAGGACGGCGCTTGCCGCAGGATTTTGGCCAGCCCCCCGGCCGTAAAAGAGCTCCGCCCCCACCAGATCCCCATGGACGTAGATGGCATTGTAGACCCCGTTCACATTGGCCAGGAGGTGCGATTTGGCTAACAACGTGGGGTGTACCCGAAGTTCCAACGCATGGTCTACCTGTTTCGCAATGGCGAGGGGTTTGATGCAGTAGCCCAGCTCATCGGCGTACTGGATGTCGGCAAGCGACACGTGGCTAATGCCTTCGGTATGGATATCGGCCACCCGCACGTGCGCGCCGAATCCCAGTAAAGCAAGAATCGCGAGCTTATGCGCCGCATCGTGGCCCTCGATATCAAGCGAAGGATTGCGCTCGGCATAGCCATGCTGCTTTGCCTCCGCCAGGGCTTCGTGGAAACTCAGCTGCTGGTCCCGCATTTGCGTGAGGATGTAATTCGACGTCCCGTTGACAATGCCCAGGATGGTGTTGAGGTCATTGGCAATCAATCCCTCCCGAAGGGCCTTGATGATGGGGATGCCTCCGCCCACTGAGGCTTCGAAGTAGAGATCAACGCCATAACGATCAGCCGCCGCAAACAGCTCATGCCCTTCTTCAGCCAGCAGGGCTTTGTTGGCGGTCACGACGTGTTTGCCCCGCCGCATCGCTTCCAGGAGAAAGGTTTTGGCCGGCTGGATGCCTCCGATCAGCTCAACGACGATCTGGATCTCAGGGTCTCTGAGAATTGCCTTGGCGTCGGTCGTCAGCTGGTCTGCCGGAAGCCTCATCGCTCGCTTTCTGGAGCGGTCTTTGTCGCAGATCCGCTTCAAGACGATCCGCGTCCCGATGCGCTGCTCAAGCGAATGGGCTTTTTCCAAGAGGGTACGAGCGACCCCCGTGCCAACCGTGCCCAACCCGATCAAACCAACATAAACTGATTGTTGCATTTGTGGTTGTGTAATGTTGAATGTGTAAGGTGTAATGTTAAAGCAAACTTCTTGGAGTAAGTTATTTTTCGTTTTTTTACATTACACATTCCACATTAAACATTGAACTATTTTGTTGGTCGGGGCGCCGAGATTTGAACTCGGGACCTCCTGCCTGTCCCGCCGCCCCTTTACAGGAAATGGTCGGAGCGGACGGATTCGAACCGTCGACCCCCTGAACCCCATTCAGGTGCGCTACCAAACTGCGCTACGCTCCGGAGCGAGGGGCGGCGGGAAACCCCATTTCCCGCACCCAGCGCTTAGCGGCCATGTATCCAGGTTGATTGAGTGGATCCGGTGTACCCGATAGTATTGCGTCAGCAGGATAGCGCTGGGTGCGGGACTCCTTCCGAAAAATTGTGTAACGTGAAATGTGTAACGTGTAATGCAAGAAAAGGCGGACTTCTTGAGGTGTTTTAGCGTTTCACATTACACATTCCACTTTACACATTGAACAATCGAGAGGTACAGACTAACAGGTGGCTCGGAGGCTGTCAACGCTCGGCCTTGCCGACTCGCTGCATGAGGGCCTGAAGCGCCTGGCGAGGCGATCGTCGTTGGAACAGCACAGCGTACGCCTGTTCAATGATGGGCAGTTCGACCTGATAGCGACGGCCGAGGGCGACGGCGGCCTTCGTCGTATCAACGCCTTCAATCACGGATGGGATACCGGCCAGGATGCGAGCCAGCGACCGGCCTTTGCCGATCTGCTCGCCCAGCCAGCGATTCCGTCCACCCAGACAGGTGGTGATGAGATCGCCTAAGCCGCTCAAGCCCCAGAACGTCTCTTCCCTCGCCCCCATCGCCACGCCTAGCCTCGCCATCTCGACAATCCCCCGCGTGATCAACGCGGCCTTCGCATTGGCCCCAAACCTCAGCCCATCACCGATCCCGGCGGCAATGGCCACGGGGTTCTTCAGCGCACCGCCAAGTTCCACGCCGATGACGTCATCAGACGTATAGATGCGCAGCCGCTTGTCCATGAACAGCTGCTGAATTTGGTGAGCCAGTTCCCGGTGGCTGGATGCCACGACCGAACTCGCTGGATGTCCTTTGGCAATTTCTGAGGCGATATTGGGCCCGGAGAGCACCGCCACACGCACTGTCCCCAATTCTTCCCTGATGACTTCAGACATCCGCCTCAGGGTACCCAACTCGAGCCCTTTGGCCACACTCAGAAAGGCTTTCCGAGCGAATGACTCACGTTTCACGCGGCGTGCCACTGACCGAAGGTATTGCGATGGGACCGCGAACACCACAACACTCGATGGCTCAATAGCTTGTGAGAGATCCGGTGTGATACAGAGGCCCTTGGGGATACGGATACCCGGCAGGAACTTGACGTTTTCCCGACGGCGATCGAGGACGCTCAGATACTCAGGAAAGGCTCCCCACCAATGAACCTGATGGCCGAGGCGATGGAGGTGGATAGCCAGCGTCGTTCCCCATCCCCCATCCCCCAGCACCGCAATGGTGGCGGCTTTGGATTGCCCCATAGCCGCCACACTCTAACATGGAGCCTTGGCCTCGTCAATGTGACAAAGAAAAACC
>CAYJTP010000057.1:0-8569 GCA_964373175.1 uncultured Planctomycetales bacterium | reverse complement strand
CGACTCCTCCCCGGCCCATTTGAGTGAGGGAGGAGTCGAAGGGAGCCGCGACTTCATTTGGCGAACGTCGGTGCGACGGACAGGAGCACCGACTTTCCTTGGGAGCGGCGAATGGCCGACCCGGAGCGATCCGCCAAAGAACGTTGGCGGAGAGCGCAGGGCGCCGACTCCTCCCCGGCCCACATAATTGTTCCTGGAGGGATGGGGGCGCCGAATCCTGGAGGGCCCAGACAAGCAGTCGAAAGTATAACGTGGAAAGTCGAAAGTGAAGAAGAGCAGAAAAAGTCACGGGTCGAACGCAACGAGGCGTCGTTCATGGACCACCTTAGACTTTCGACGTTAGACGGCTTTTACGGGCGCATAGCTCAGTCTCCGCCACAATTCGTGGCGGATCCGCCCCGAGAGTTTTGCGAGGGGGCGGAGGTTAGCCCGCCCCGGACAGTGCAAGAAGGGCAGTATGCTATATAGATGTGAGGCTTGAAGCAGGAGGGGCGTATAGCTCAGCTGGTCAGAGCGCGTGCCTCACATGCACGAGGTCAGAGGTTCAAGTCCTCTTACGCCCACGTCTTCCGTTCGCCATCGAGGAACGCTCAGATTTTTGCAGAGGGCGGGCCGGGGAGCGCTACCCTCACATGGTAGAGGTCATCCCGATGGTCGATCACGATGGGCGCATGCTCAGCTGGTCAGAGCGCGTGCCTCACATGCACGAGGTCAGAGGTTCAAATCCTCTTATTACGCCCACGGCTTCAACCAACCATCGGGATACCGCCCAGTTAAAGCAGTTGAAAGTGGAAAGTGTAAAGTTGAAAGCATGAAAAGAAAGCATGAAAAACGGTCATCGTGATTTATGGATGATGAGCCAACGGACCATGCTGAGGACGACAGCATGCTTTTCTTTGAACTTTCCACATTCCACTTGCTACTGCGTTGATGGGCGATCAGCTCGAGACGCTGCGTAAACTCCAGGCGATTGATGCGGAGCTGTTCCGTCTCCGACACGACCAACGCCACAAACCCCTGATGCTGGAGCAGACGAAGGCTTCGGTGCAGCAGCAGCAAGCGGCGGCCCAAGCGATTGAAACACGCCTCAGAGCCGTCCAGATGCAGCAGAAGGAAAAAGAGCTTGAGCTGTCCACGCGCGAAGCGAACATCAAGAAACTCCAGGGGCAGCTGTTTCAGGTGAAAACCAACAAAGCCTATACGGCCATGCAGCACGAGATCGATCAGTGCAAGGCTGACGTCTCCTTGCTCGAAGAAGAGATCATCACGTTGTTGGATGCGACGGAGCACACCAAACGCGAACACGAAGCACAGCTGGGACAGGTCTCCCAGCAGCAAGCCGCCTTGCGCGAGGACGAGGCGCGCGTGACCAAAGAACTCGCCATCATCCAGGAGCAAATCACGGCGCTGGAACAACAGCGGCAGACGTTCCTCCCCCTGGTCAAGCGAGAAACCCTCTCGGTCTATGAACGGGTGCTCACCAGTCGGGAAGGACTGGCCCTGGTCCCGCTGATCAACGACTCGTGCGGGGGCTGCCACATGGTCCAGCCGCCGCAGGTGGTTAATGAAGTGTATTTGAACGCGAAGCTCGTGACCTGTGAGAGCTGCAATCGGATTCTCTACGTCGATACGTCCCAGTCCCAGGCGGTGTCATGAGTGCACGGACGGTGGTCTACATCGACGGCGCGAGCCTGGGCAATCCTGGTCCGGCAGGGGCTGGGGTGGCGTTCATGGATCCGCAAGGCAAACCAGTGCTCAAGCTGTACAAGTACCTCGGGGAAACCACGAATAATGTCGCGGAGTATCTCGCCTTGCTGTACGCCTTGCAGGAAGCGCACCAACGCGACATCCAGCACCTCGTGGTGAAGACCGACAGCGAACTGCTGGCCAAACAGGTGCATGGCGACTACAAGGTTCGTGACGGGACCTTGCGGCTGTTCTACGATTTAGCCATCCATATGGCGAAGGGATTTGAGCACTTCGCCATTGAGCATATCAGCCGCGAGTACAATACGATCGCCGATCAACTTGCCAGCGAGGCGATCGAATCGCGCTTTGACACATCGGTGAAAACTGTGTAATGTTCAAAGTGTAACGTGTAATGTGAGGATGGGGCAGAGAAACGAGTCCCACTTTTCCCAGTCACATTACACATCTGACATGTGTAATATGGAGGAAACAGTGAACAGGGTTTTTCATTAAACATTACACATTTCACATGACACAGTTTTTGAGGCCGAAGGGCAGTCGGATGGTCGCCCTACCTCTAGAGGTGTCTGGCTCCGAGCGAAGCGAGGTGCCTGACACCGACGGGGCAGGGAGGAAAGTCCGAGCTCCATCGGGCAGCGTATCCCGCTAACCGCGGGACCTCCGGCTCGCGCCGGGGAGGATTTCCGCCGTAGGCGGACCCGCCAAGTCTTTTGGCGGGAGAGCCACAGAGACGAGTACCCCACACCCAGCGCTGTATTCGTTGCGTATGATCGTAACGGATGCAGAAGCTGAAGCGAACGGTATTGGGAACACGAAAACGGATTCGCGCTGGGTGTGGGGGAGGTGAAACGCGGCAATCTCTACGCGGAGCAAGGCCAAACGTCCCGCTTGTCGGGTGGCCCACCCGAGTTCCTCTCGAGGGGTCTGACACCGAAAGATGTCTGACCCCGGTCAGGACGGCGGGGAGGTAGGCCGCAGGAGTCCCGCCGTAAGGCGGGAACTAGATGGATGACCATCGGCCGTCGCGTTGCGACGGTTACAGAACTCGGCTTATAGGCTGCCCTTCGGTTCTTCTTCCTGTTGTACTTCTTCGTCGACTCGGGGTCAACGGTGAGCGGTCTCGCTTGACCGTCTTTCCGGGAGGGAGTATACTACGTGTTGACGATGACGACTGAGACAATTCAGAAGAGCGAGCTGATCAAGCAGTTCCAGCTCCACCCAAGCGATTCCGGTTCCCCCCAGGTGCAGATTGCGCTCTTGACCCAGCGAATCAACGGCCTGTCTGGGCACTTCCAGCTTCACAAGAAGGACGTCCACTCTCGCCACGGCCTCCTCAAGATGGTCAGTCGCCGACGACGGTTGCTCGAGTATCTGAAGCGACACGACGAGGCGAACTACCGAAAGGTCCTCGAGGCGCTGAACCTCCGCAAATGATCCCACCACCTGCTGCTGGCGGTGCTTCATCCTCGAACACCCCTCAACTCGTCAATCTACGATGCGGCCTCGGCACCGCCGAGGCCGGTCGACGCACACGATTACCTGGTGAGACCGGCCATGGCTCCGCCGTTTGGCGGAGCCCGCAGCAGGTGGTGGGATGATCCATCGCGTGTCTGCGCAGGTTGGGGCATCGACCCTCTCCCTGGAGACGGGCAAAGTCGCCAAGCAAGCTGACGGATCTGTCGTGGTCCAGCAGGGCGGGACCGTCGTGTTGGTCGCCGCGGTCTCTGCGGACACCCCGAGTGCCTCGGCGGACGCCGTCCTGCCGCTCACCGTCGACTATCGGGAGAAAACCTACGCTGCCGGCCGGATTCCCGGAGGGTTCTTCAAACGGGAAGGCCGACCCACCGAGAAAGAAATCCTCACCGCCCGCTTGATCGATCGACCGATCCGTCCCCTGTTTTCCCACGGCTTCCAGCATGACCTCCAGGTGATGGCCATGGTGCTCTCCTCGGACGGTGAATATGATCCGGACGTCCTCGCCGTGTTGGGGGCCTCGGCAGCCTTGCGGTTGTCGTCCATCCCGTTTCCTCACGCCATCGGGGTGGTCCGGGTGGGGCTGGTCAATACTCAGTGGGTCATCAATCCCACCTACAAGCAGCTGGAGCAGAGTGCGGTGGATCTCGTAGTGGCGGGCACTACCCACGGGGCGATTTCCCTGGAAGGGGGATTTAAGGAAGTGCCAGAACAGCAGGTGATGGAGGCCATCACCGTCGGATATGAACACGCGTTGAAATTCATTGCGCTCCAGGAAGAGCTCGTGCAGATCGCCGCCCATCCGAAGGGGACCTCGTTTACGGTCCGCGAGGCCAGCCCGGAGTTGGTCAAGACGATACGAGCCAAGGCGGCTGAGGAGATCACGCGGGTCAATCGCTTGAAGACGAAAGAGGAATGCGCGGCAGCCCGTAACCAGCTGGTGGCCTCGCTGGTTGAACAGCTCGCCCCCGCAGGGGGCACGGTGTCCGCCGAAGAAGTGGCCTATGCCTTCGAGATCGTTGAGCGCGACATCGTCCGCCAGAGCATCTTGGATGCGCGTACGCGCATGGATGGCCGCAGCCACACCCAGCTGCGTCCCATTAGCTGCGAAGTGGGGGTGCTGCCCAGGACGCACGGCTCGGGGCTCTTTACCCGAGGGGAAACGCAGAGCCTGGCGGTGACGACCCTCGGGACCAGCCATGATGAACAGCTCATCGAAGCCCTGGAGGGGGAAACCTTCAAACGGTTCATGTTGCATTATAACTTCCCGCCATTCAGCGTTGGGGAAGTGAAGCCGATCCGCGGACCCGGCCGTCGAGAAATCGGCCACGGGGCCCTGGCTGAGCGGGCCCTCGTCCCGGTGGTGCCTCCGAAAGACGAGTTCCCCTATACGATCCGGGTCGTGTCGGATATCCTGGAGTCCAACGGCTCCTCCAGCATGGCCACGGTGTGCGCGGGGGCGTTGTCGCTCATGGATGCCGGGGTGCCTATCAAGGCCCCCGTGAGCGGGGTCGCCATGGGGCTCATGAAGGAAGGGGACCGCGTGGCGATTTTGACGGACATCGCTGGCCTTGAGGATCATCTCGGGGATATGGACTTTAAAGTGGCGGGGACACGGCTTGGCGTGACGGCCCTCCAGGTGGATGTGAAACTCGCTGAAGGGTTGACGGTGGACCTGATCAGCAAGATCCTCTCGCAGGCCCATCCGGCGCGGATGACGGTGTTGGACGCCATGGCGCAGGCGATTGACAAGCCCCGACCCTCCATCTCGATCTACGCCCCCCGCATCGTGACCTTGAAGATCAATCCGGACAAGATCCGCGAGGTGATCGGCCCTGGCGGACGGACCATCCGGAAGATCACCGAGGAAACCGGGGTCACCATTGATATTGAAGATGATGGGATGGTTTCGGTTGCCTCGACCGATGCCGAGGCCGCGACCAAAGCCGTTGAGATCATTCGGGGACTGACTGAGGACGCCGAGGTGGGCAAAGTCTACACGGCGAAGGTCAAGCGGATCACGAACTTCGGGGCGTTCTGTGAGATTTTGCCTGGCAAAGAGGGGCTGGTGCACATTTCCGAGCTCGACGACAAGTACGTGAAAAGTGTCGAGGACGTCGTCAAAGTCGGGGATGAGATTCGCGTCAAGGTGATCGAGATCGACGAGCAGGGGAGGCTGAACCTCTCCAGGAAACGAGCTCTGTGATCCCCCACCTGTCGCGCCACGATGACACGCGTCGTGAGGATCGTTGAAATTCAGCAAGCCCAGCAGGTTCGCCTAGGGCGAACCTGGCGACGGGTGGGGGGATGATCCCGCCTCGGATCGCCGCGCGCATTCGCAGTATCGTGGTTGGGGCAAGCGGGGTGTTCCTGCTGCTTGCCTTGGGGTCCTTCCATCCCGCCGATCTTTCCCTGCTCAGCTCAGAGGCTAACAGCCCCCTCCGGAACATCGGGGGGGTGGTCGGGGCTTGGGTGGCGTTCCTTGCGCGGGGAGGATTTGGGTGGGCGTCATGGTTGCTCCCCTTGTTCTGTGGAATCTTCGCTGTCCGGTTATGGCAGGACCGCTTGGATGGGGCGCGATGGGTGACCAGAACCCTGGCGGGGTTGTGTTTGCTGGCGAGCGCCGGCACGGTCCTGGCCCTTGGCGCACCGAACCCATCCGCTCAAACCCAGGTGGGCGGCGCGATGGGGTATCTGCTCGTCCGGGCAGGACGGTACTACTTGGGTGCTGTGGGAACCGCCCTGCTAGCAGGGTGTATCGCGGTGCTCTCATGGTTTTTGGTCGTGGGACATACGTCCTTGCCCCACCAGTTCTTCCTGCTCCTCAAACGTATTGGCCATGCCCTGGGGGCAGTTCCGCTCCCCTTTCGCCGCATCGGCATGTCGCCTGCCTTGCCGCAGGCTGATGAGCGAGCGCGCGCGTCTGAGCCTTCAACCGTTTCCTCGGGTCGTAGTCGGGACTCTATCCCAGCGACGGTGCCTTCGACAGAGCCACCCCGCGTGCGCATCCGCTCAACGGTCACCCCAAAACCCAAAACTATGCCGATGCCCGCGGGACGGAATCGACAGGTTCCTGGCGGATTTCAGCTTCCCCCGATTGACCTCCTGACGACCCCCCCACCATTGTCCGAACGCCAACTTGGGGAAGATCCCCACGTCAACGCGAGGATCCTCGAGGAGACCTTGAAAGAATTTGGCATCGAGGCCAAGTGCGTGAACATCGACCGCGGACCGACGATCACCCGCTATGAGCTGGCCCCGGCCCCCGGCGTGAAGCTCACGAAGATTGTGTCACTCGCAGATGATCTGGCCCTGGTCTTGAAGGCCGCCAGCTGCCACATCGTCGCCCCCATTCCCGGGAAAAGCTGTGTGGGGGTCGACGTTCCGAATTCGACCGCGACGACGGTCTACCTCAAAGAGGTCATTACCGCAAAAGAATTTTCCCAGCTTGCCTCACCACTGGCCCTCGCGATTGGCCAAGATGTCTCAGGCCAACCGGTGGTGTGCGACTTGCGGGAGTTCCCCCATCTGCTGCTGGCCGGGGCCACCGGATCAGGGAAAACGGCGTGTCTCAACAGTCTCTTGAGCGGGATCCTCTACCACGCCAGCCCCGATGAAGTGAAGTTTTTGATGATTGATCCCAAGAAAGTCGAGCTGGTGTTGTTCAATGACATCCCGCACCTGGTGGCGCCGGTGGTCACGGATGCCAAACGGGCCGCGGTGGCGTTGCGCTGGGCGGCGGGGGAGATGGATCGCCGCTACCAGCTGCTGGCCAAGGTCGGCGTGCGGAATATCGAGCTCTATAACCAGAAGATCCAACGCTCCGCGGAGGAGCCTGAGGCGGATCGGCTCCCCTACCTGGTCATTGTCATTGATGAACTCGCGGATTTGATGGTGGTCGCCTCGCAGGAAGTCGAAGAGGCGATCACGCGGTTGTCCCAGTTGTCCCGCGCGGTGGGGCTTCACGTCATCTTGGCGACGCAACGGCCATCAGTGGATGTCATCACGGGGGTCATCAAAGCGAATTTCCCAGCACGGATTGCGTTTCAAGTTGCTTCCAAAGTCGACTCCAGGACGATCCTGGATGTCAACGGGGCTGATAAGCTCTTGGGCCGAGGGGATCTGTTGTTCCTGCGTCCCGGGACCGCGAAGCCCATGCGGGCTCAAGGATCGCTTGTGACGGATGAGGAGATCGAGCGGGTGGTCGCCTATGTGAAGACGCAGCGCCAACCGGTCTATGATGAGCGCCTGATGGCCAAGCAGGAGAAACCCCAAGAGGCCTGGATCACGGAGAAAGACGAGCTCTATGAGATGGCCAAACGCCTGGTCTTGGAAACCGGGCAAGCCTCGACCTCGCTGCTCCAGCGTCGACTGCGATTGGGCTACGCGCGGGCGGCGCGGATTCTCGATCTGATGGAGCAGGAGGGCTTGGTCGGACCCCCGCAAGGGAGCCGTCCACGGGAGATCCTCGTCAGCCAACACGTGATGGAGCATCAAGGATGACCCCTTCCAGCGTCGGACAACAGCTGGCACAAGCCCGGGCAGCCTTGCGCGTGAGCGTCAAGGACATCGCCCAGGCTACCAAGATTCAACCCTGGGTTCTTGAAGCGTTGGAGACTGATCGGTTGCACACGGCCATGAGTCCGATCTACGTCAAGAGCTTCCTTGCCACGTACGCGAAGTTCTTGCGGCTCGATCCAGGACCCCTCACCAAGCAGCTCTTTCCCGACCCCCCCACTGAACCCGCGCCCCACTCAGTCGCCTCCGCCGAGAGCGCAACGCCAGCCGCCGTCTCTCTTGAAGCCTTGCCGTGGCCGTCGTTTCGTCTCGTGGGAGTCCTTGCGGTGGCGCTGGTTGGTGTTGTTGTGCTCGTGAAAACGCACCCGTTTCGACGGCTCGCTACGCACCTCCCACGGCAAGAGGCCAGCGTTTCCATGGCTCCCCAATTGCCCAAACCGGCAGAACTCGATCCCACGATGACTGTCCAACCCACCCTGCCGCTAGAGCTCGCGGTAGTCGCCCGCCGGCCGACGTGGATCTCGGTCAAAGCGGACGGCAAGCTGGTCACCCAGCAGCAACTCGCGGCCGGGGCCCAGGAGCGCTGGAGTGCGCGACACCGCTTTGAGGTGATTGTCTCAAAGCCCTCACAGATCGATCTCCTCCTCAATGGCCAACCGATCAGCCCCCTCCTGATGGCTCATCAAGGGCGTCTAGTGATCACCCATAACCGGATCACGGCGCTCACCGAGCCATCGCCTCCTCAGCCGCGGCCATCGAGCGCTCCCGCCTCGGGGCAGTCCAAGAAGACGGCCAAGGCCGCCGCGTCTCGTCGCTAGAGTCCATTTCAAAACGTTCGATGTCGCTGATGGTCGCTGATATCCACGCT
>CAYJTP010000056.1:0-9203 GCA_964373175.1 uncultured Planctomycetales bacterium | reverse complement strand
TTCGGGGAACAGGAGTCTGTCACCGCCGAGCAGCAAATGACGCTGTTTTAACTAGCCATTTTTTTGTGGAATGTTAAATGTGTCATGTGGAAAGCAAAATAACAGTAAATAATAAAGAGACATCAATTATGCGCCTTGTCGCATTACACATGACACGTTTCACATTACACAGTCCTTAGGATGCCTAAGCGGACGGATCTGCACAAAATCCTAATCATCGGCTCAGGCCCCATCGTGATTTCCCAGGCCTGCGAGTTTGATTATTCGGGGACGCAAGCCTGCAAGGCCCTGAAAGAGGAAGGCTTGTTCATCATCCTCGTCAACTCGAATCCCGCCACGATCATGACGGATCCAGAGTTTGCCGACCGCACCTACATCGAGCCGATTACCCCGGACATGGTTGAGGCGATCATCGAGGCCGAGCGGCCCGACGCGTTGCTGCCCACCCTTGGTGGGCAAACAGCGCTCAATGTCTCCGTTCAGCTTGCCGAGCGAGGGGTCTTGGAGCGCTACGGGGTGGAGATGATCGGTGCGAGCGTTGAGGCGATCAAACGCGCAGAAGACCGCGAGCTGTTCAAGAAAACCATGGAATCGATCGGCCTTGACATGCCCAAGGCGGGGTATGCCCGAAGCCTCGAGGAGGCCGAAGCGCTTGCGCAGACCATCGGCTTTCCGTGCGTGGTCCGGACCAGCTTCACGTTGGGTGGCACGGGCGGGGGCATGGCCTACAACGTCGAAGAGCTGTCGCACATCGCCAAGCAGGCGCTGGAGCTCTCGATGATCCATGAGATCTCAGTCGAAGAGTCCGTCGTGGGGTGGAAAGAGTTCGAACTGGAAGTCATGCGCGATCGCCACGATAACGTCGTGATTGTCTGTCCGATTGAGAATTTCGATCCGATGGGGGTTCACACGGGCGATTCGATCACCGTCGCTCCAGCCCAGACCCTGACGGACCGCGAATACCAAGAGATGCGCAACGCGTCCATCCGCATCATCCGGGCGATTGGGGTGGAAACCGGCGGATCGAACATCCAATTCGCAGTCCATCCCGATTCCGGCCGGATGCTGGTTATCGAGATGAACCCCCGCGTCTCGCGCTCGTCCGCCCTGGCGTCCAAAGCCACGGGCTTTCCGATCGCGAAGATCGCCGCGAAGCTCGCCATCGGCTATACCCTCGACGAAATCCCCAATGACATCACGAAGAAAACCCCCGCCTGTTTTGAGCCGACCATTGACTACGTTGTCGTGAAAGTTCCCCGCTTCGCGTTTGAAAAATTTCCAAGCGCCGATCCGACCCTGACGATCCAGATGAAATCCGTTGGCGAGACGATGGCAATCGGTCGCACCTTCAAGGAAGCCCTCCAAAAAGGCCTGCGGGGGTTGGAGGTCGGAAAGGCTGGATGGGAGTCGAATACCTCGCTGTCAGGGGACGAGCTGCGCCAGCGCCTGGCCGTTCCCTCGAGCGAGCGGATCTTCCAACTCAAAGCCGCCTTCCTCGCGGGATGCTCGGTGGAGGAGCTGGCATCCGTCACGAAGATCGACCGGTGGTTCTTGCAACAACTCAAACAGCTCGTTGAGTTCGAGCAAGAACTTCTGGTCAAGAAGTCAGAAGTCCCTGCCCGCCCCTCGGATCACAGGGCAGGCGGGAGAAGTCAGAAGTCAGAACAGGGCGCTCTGTCTTCTGATCTCTGTCCTCTGATTTCTGCTCTCCTCCTAGAAGCCAAGCAGTACGGATTTAGTGACAAGCAGCTCGCTTCCTACTGGGAAATGACTGAATCGACGGTGCGTCAGCTTCGTCAAACCCTGGCCATTCGGCCTGCGTACTATCTCGTGGATACCTGCGCGGCGGAGTTCGAAGCCTACACGCCCTATTACTACTCGACGTATGAACACCCAGCTGTGCGTATTGAGGGCAAGGGGCAGGAGACGAGGGGCATGGGGATGCTCAAAGATCCCCGCCCCCCGCCCCCCGCCCCCCGCCCCGAGGCAACGCGTAAAGTCATGATCCTTGGCGGTGGACCAAACCGTATCGGACAGGGAATCGAGTTTGACTACTGTTGCGTCCATGCGGCATTTGCGCTGCGGGAGCTCGGGATTGAGGTCATTATGGTGAACTCCAACCCCGAGACGGTGTCAACCGACTACGATACCTCCGACAAGCTGTATTTTGAGCCCGTGACGTTGGAAGATGTCCTGAACATTGTCGAACGCGAACAGCCGGAGGGCGTCATCGTGCAGCTCGGCGGCCAGACGCCGTTGAATCTCGCGGTGGGGCTGGCCAACGCCGGGGTGCCGATTTTGGGTACCTCCGCGGAGCAGATTGACTGGGCGGAGGACCGCGAGAAATTCCGCGTGCTGCTTGAGCGGTTGGGCTTGCGACAGCCGCCAAGCGCCACCGCGTTAAGCATCGAGGACGCCACGCGGATTGCCCACACCATTGGTTATCCGTGCCTCATCAGGCCGTCGTATGTCTTGGGCGGACGGGCAATGGAGATTGTCTACGATGACGAGCAACTTCAGCACTTCGCCGCCGTCGCGTTTGAAGCTTCGCCGGGATTTCCCGTGCTGATCGACAAGTTCCTCGAAGATGCGATCGAGGTGGATGTCGATCTCGTGGGGGATGGCGAGACGTTTGTCATCGGCGGAATCCTCGAACACATCGAAGAAGCCGGCATCCACTCCGGGGATAGCGCGATGGTCCTGCCGCCGTTTACCCTGGGCGAAGAGATCTTAGCAGAGATTCGGCGCGCCACCTCTGAGCTGGCCAAAGCGCTGAAAATCGTGGGCTTCATGAACGTCCAATATGCCATCAAAGATGACACAGCGTATGTCCTGGAGGTGAATCCGCGCGCCTCCCGGACGGTGCCGTTTATCTCCAAAGCCATCGGGGTACCCCTCGCCAAGTTGGCGACGAAAGCCATCGTCGGGATGACGCTCCGCGAGCAAGGATTCACCGAAGAGGTTGCGATCCCCTACCTGGCCGTGAAAGAGTCGGTCTTTCCGTTTTCCCGGTTCGCGGGAACCGACATCATTCTCGGTCCCGAGATGAAATCGACCGGTGAGGTGATGGGGATCGATGAAGATTTCGGGAGCGCGTTCCTCAAGTCGCAGCTGGCGGCGGGGCAGAATCTCCCGCGCAAAGGCACGGTGTTCATCAGCGTGAAGAACAAAGACAAGCGCGCGGTCGTCTTGCTCGCGAAGCGGCTGGAAGACCTGGGGTTTCAGCTCATTGCCACCCAAGGCACCGCCAATGCCCTGCGGCGCTACGGGGTTCACGCCTCCGCCGTGAAGAAAATTCACGAAGGCCGGCCGAACGTGCTCGATTTCATTAAAAACGGCGAGGTGCATCTCATCGTGAATACGCCATCCGGCCGACTGCCTCGGGCGGATGAAATCCGTATCCGCTCCGCGGCCATTGCACTGGGGATTCCGTGTATCACAACCCTTGCTGGCGCGCAGGCCTCGGTGACCGGTATTGAGACGTTGCAGACGAGGCCGCTGCGCGTGAAGCCCATCCAGGCGTACCACCACGAGATCGTCCCCCCACCTGCATATTCGTCAATCACGCCTCCGGCGGATCCCGCCAACGGCGGGAAGGCGAATCCTCCCGCCGAAGGCGGGACTACAGGTGGGGGGATCGTGCGAGTCTGACGGATGGATCGGCAGGAACGCCGACGATTTGTCCGGGTCGCGTTGCCTCACCCGGTTCAATATCGACTCCAGGAAGAGTCAGCCGGGTCGTGGCGGTCAGCGCTCATGACCGATTTCAGCGCAGCGGGATTGCGCTTCATCTGTGATCGGACCCTGAAGGCGGGCACCCCCGTCGAGTTTGAGATGTTCTTCCCGACGAGGACGGAGCCGTATCACTTCGTGACATCCGTGGTGTGGGGGAGGGCCGCGGCATCGGGAACGTTCGAACACGGGGTCGCCTTTACGACAGTCACGCCAGAACAACAATACGAGATCGACGAACTCGTCCAGTTTTTGATTCGGGACCGGACGAAGACATCCTCATAGCGAGGTCTGATACCGTCTTTAGATGGATGCCTGTTGATTTGCGGGTTGCCCTCGGACGGCTTGAGCTGGCCAATCCCGTGTTGGTCGCAGCAGGGACGTTTGGGTATGGACTGGAATTTCCTCGATCTGCCCACGCGGACCAACTCGGCGGGATCATCACGAAGACCCTGACCCTGGCCCCCCGTCAGGGCAACCCGCCGCCTCGGATGGTGGAAACGCCATCGGGGATGCTCAACGCGGTCGGCTTGCAAAACGTTGGGTTCGACGTCTTCCTCAAAGAGAAACTCCCGCAGTTCGTCCAGCTGCAGGTGCCCGTCATCGTGAGCATCCTGGGCGAATCACCCGAGGAGATCGAGCCCATGTGCGCCCGCCTCGACGCTGAATCAGGTGTTGCGGCGATCGAGCTCAATCTCTCCTGCCCCAATATCAAATGGGGGCAGGGGGCAGGAGACGAGGGGCGAGAGAACAGGGGGTCTCCCGCACCCCGTGCCCCCCGGCCCTTGCCCCTTCAAGTTGCCCAAGACCCTGACGCCACGTTTGCCCGCGTTGCCTCGGCGCGGCGGCGAACAGCCAAACCCTTGATTGCCAAGCTCAGCCCCGATGTCACAGACATCAGACCGATCGCCCAGGCGGCCGAGCGCGCTGGGGCGGATGCGCTGTCGTTGGTGAACACGTTTACGGGGATGAGCCTAGATCCACACACGCGGCGCTCACGCCTTGGTTCACTGACCGGGGGGCTGGGAGGGCCTGCGATTCGTCCGCTGGCCGTCTATCGGGTGTGGATGGTCCGCCAGGCCGTTCAGTGTCCGATTATCGGGATCGGGGGGATTGTCACGGCCGAGGAGGCGGTGGAATTTTTCCTCGCTGGGGCGACCGCGGTCGCGATCGGCACAGCCAACTTTACGCGCCCCGACGCGGCCTGGAGAGTGGTGCACGGACTCCAACGGTACCTTGAACGAAATGCCCTCCCGTCGGTTCGCGACTTGATCGGCGCACTCAAAACCACCTGACTCAAGGAACGGCCATGAACCCAACGCAGCGTCTCATTGTGGCGTTGGATGTGGGCGACCTCCGCAAGGCCCTGGCGCTTGCAAAACGGTTGCAGGGGCTCATCCGATATGTCAAAATTGGCAGCGCGCTGTTTACCGCGGAGGGTCCGCGTGCGATTCAGCGTCTGCGCCAGCTGGGCGTTGGGGTGTTCCTCGATCTGAAATTTCATGACATTCCCTCGACGGTGGAGAAAAGCTGCCGCGCAGCCGTCCACCATGGCGTGTGGATGCTCACCGTGCACGCAAGCGCCCAACGGCAGATGCTTGAAGCGGCCGTCTCAGGGAGTCGGCAAGAAGCCAGGCGCTTAGGGGTGTCTCCGCCGCGAGTGGTTGGGGTGACGGTGTTGACGAGTGTTGAAGCCAAGGATCGTCAGACGATGACGCGGCAGGTCGTGGCACTCGCGGCCCAGGCCAAGCGCGCCGGCTTGGATGGGGTCGTGGCCTCAGCCCAGGAAGCCTCGGCAATCCGGCAACGGCTCGGCGCGCAGCTCTTGATCGTCTGTCCGGGGATTCGACTGGGGGGGGCACCGTCAGGCGATCAACGCCGGGTGGTCTCCCCCCGCGAGGCGGTTAGCCGTGGTGCAGATTTCCTGGTTGTGGGGAGGCCGATTTCGGAGGCGCGAGACCCTCGCGCCGCGACTCAACAGATGCTTGCTGAATTGGAGGGATAGCACAGTCCATGCTGACGAGAGAACAGCTCCTGGCGATTTTCCGGAAGACCAACGCCTTGCAACGGGGACATTTTGAGCTGTCTTCCGGGCTGCATAGCGGGCACTATTTTCAATGCGCGCAGTTTCTCCAGCATCCGCAGCTGGCCGCAAAGGTCTGCCGGGAATTGGCGAGGCGCTTCGCGGCGAAGCGGCCGACCGTCGTCATCGGACCGGCAATCGGTGGGATTGTCGTCGCCTACGAAGTTGCCCGAGCGCTTGGCGTGCGGGGGCTGTATGCGGAACGAGTCGATGCCGAGATGCAACTGCGTCGGGGATTTACGGTGACCAAAAAAGACCGCGCGCTCCTCGTCGAGGATGTGATTACGACAGGCGAGTCTGCCCGCAAAGTCGGCGAGCTCGTTGAAGCCCTTGGCGCGAAGGTCGTCGGGGTTGGGGTCATCGTCGATCGCTCAGGCGGCTCTGTGAAATTTTCCCGCTGGAAATACGAACGGCTCTTCGTGCTCGACTTCGAGAACTTCAAACCGCACGGCTGCCCGCTGTGCAACGAGCACATCCCGCTGACGCACCCGGGTAGTGTGGTGCGCAAGCCCGTGGTATAATCAGGCTCTTTTTCTGGCGTGCAGAAGATGAACGACGTGTCATTCGCGATGCAGAGTAACCTGTGGGGGCTGTCGGTCCTTGTCCTGGTGAGCGCGGTGTTGGTCGTGTCGCTGGACAATCTCTTTCGAGCGGCCCTCAGCTTGGGGTTGGTCTTAGTGGGGGTGGCGGGCTTCTTCATTCTGTTGGAAGCCGAGTTCCTGGCGTTCGTGCAGATTTTGATTTACGTGGGGGCGATCCTGACCCTTGTCGTGTTTGCGATCATGTTGACGGCCAAACTGCACCGGCCTGCAATTCCTCAGGCGCCTCGTCCACGACTTCCTGCTGCGCTGGTGGCCAGCGCCCTGTTTGTCCTGTTGGTTCGCGCGGTCCAACTCCTCCCAGAACGTCTTGCAGGTTCCAAGGAAGCGGTCAGCCTCCCAGCCCTTGGGCGCGAGCTCATCACGACCCTGGTGCTTCCGTTTGAGGTCATTTCCCTCGTGTTCGTCGCCGCGATAGTCGGGGCGATTGTCATCGCGTACACCGCGCCTGCAAAACCACCTTCCTCGTCATCTCTGCCCTCGTCATGATTCCTGTCAGGTTCCTGCTTGTCGTCAGTTGCGCCCTCTTTTGCGTGGGGATGTTTGGGGTGTTGACCCGCCGGAACGCCATCGCGATGCTGCTGGCGATTGAACTCATCCTCAACGCGGCAAGCCTCAACTTTGTCATCTTCAGCCGCCTGCTCGGATCCCCGCAAGCCCAGGCGTTTGCCCTGTTCATCATTGCCCTCGCAGCGTGCGAAGCGGCGGTGGGCCTGGCGATTATCATCGGCCTCTATCGGACCACCCAGACCGTCTTGACCGATCAAGTCCACCTCCTCAAAGGCTGATGCTCTGGACGTCACCCCTGAGCGTCATTCCGAGTCTTCCGCTCCTGGCGTTTGCGCTCCTCATTCTCTTCGGCCGACGGCTGGGGCGGGCAAGCGCCTGGGTCGCGATTGCTGCCATGGCTGGCTCGCTTGGAGCCGTGTGGGCGATCGCCCCCGCGGTTGTGCGCGGGGAAATCCTCAGCGTGAGATGGGAATGGCTCCCGCATTGGGGCATCGGGCTTCGGGTGGATGTCCTCTCGCTGGTGATGTTGGCCGTCGTGACCGTCATCGGGACCCTGATCCAGATCTACTCCGTGGGGTATATGCACGACGATGCGCGCTTCAGCCGATTTTTTGCGTATCTGTCACTCTTCTGCGCCTCGATGCTGGGGCTGGTGCTGGCGGATCACTTTGTGCTGCTGTATGGGTGCTGGGAGTTGGTGGGGTTATGTTCTTACCTGCTGATTAGTTTTTGGTTTGAGAAACCGGAAGCGGCGCGCGCCGGCCGCAAAGCGTTTATTACCACGCGCATCGGGGATACCGGATTGCTCCTCGGCATCTTCCTGCTGGCCTTGACGGTTGGCGATCTGCGGTTTGCGCACCTGAGTGCGCTGCGCGCGCAGATCCTAGCGCAGCATGGCGAAACCCTCCTGACGCTCATCAGCGTCTTGATTTTCTTCGGCGCCGTCGGAAAGTCGGCGCAAATCCCCTTGCATGTCTGGTTGCCCGATGCGATGGAAGGCCCCACCCCGGTGTCCGCGCTGATCCATGCGGCGACGATGGTGGCTGCCGGCATCTACCTGGTGGCCCGAACCCTTCCCCTGTTTACGCCGCAGAGCCTCATGGTAGTCCTCGGAATTGGCCTGGCGACGCATCTGGTTGCGGGAACCGTCGCCCTGACGATGACGGATATCAAGCGCGCGCTCGCCTACTCCACGATCAGCCAGCTGGGGTTGATGATGACGGCCCTGGGCTTACACGCGATGCCGCAGGCGATGTTCCACCTCATCACCCATGCGTGGTTCAAAGCGCTGCTCTTTCTTGGAGCCGGCAGCGTGATTCATGCCACCCATCAGCAGGATCTGGCGCATCTGGGAGGGCTTCGCCGTGCGATGCCGTGGACTTCGACGACATTTCTCGTCGCCGCACTGGCGATGAGCGGGGTCTTTCCATTCAGCGGGTTCTGGAGTAAAGACGCCATCCTCTTGGAGGCGCAGCACACGCGGCCGTGGGTGTTCTGGTGTCTTTTGGGTGGGGCGGTGATGACGAGCGGCTACATCTTCCGGCTGTACTTTCGATGCTTCCATGGCACGCCCTCGAAGCACGCCTCGCACGCCCACGAATCGCCCGCCATCATGACCGGTCCGCTCGTGGTGTTGGCTCTTGGCGCGGCGCTGGTCGGACTGCTCGGTTCTCCGTTGACCCATCACCGGTTGTTTCAGCTCTTGGGCAGCCCTGAGACCCATGAGGGCATCGAGCTGTCAATGGTGATGCTGTCCTTGGCGGTCGCCGGCTGCGGCATGTGGCTTGCCTGGCAGGTCGGGCTTCGCCGCCACAACCTGCTTCCTGCGGCATTGAAGCCACTAGGGCTTCGCCTGTATCGCTATGCGGCCAATAAGTACTTCGTCGATGAGGCCTACGAGCGGTTCCTCATTCAGCCGTTTCTGCGAGCCACGCAGCGGCTCTCGCAGTTTGACCGACAGGTCATTGATGGCCTAGTGGATCGAACAGGACTGGCCGGCTGGTCCCTCAGCGTCCTGAAAGACGTGTTTGACCGTCAAGTGGTGGACCGGCTGGTGAATGGGGTGGCACAGTTCATTCGCGCGGCGAGTGCTACGGGTCGGAAGCTTCAGACCGGATTCGTGCATCACTACTTACTGGGGATCGCCACGGCCGTCGTCGTGAT
Organism: uncultured Planctomycetales bacterium; assembly: GCA_964373175.1. Taxonomy (GTDB): domain Bacteria; phylum Omnitrophota; class Gorgyraeia; order Aquiviventales; family Aquiviventaceae; genus CAYJTP01. The sequence goes on along the minus strand of CAYJTP010000056.1, from coordinate 116 downwards.
CGCCGTGTTGATGCGCTGATCCCCCCACCTGTCTATCCAGGCGGTGTTGGGTATTTTTAGATAAGAACTCGTTTCAAAACCCTAGAGAGACGCTGATCCCCGCTGATCGAAACGCT
>CAYJTP010000055.1:0-9462 GCA_964373175.1 uncultured Planctomycetales bacterium | reverse complement strand
TGCAACTGCCACCCCGGCAGCGAAATCATCGACGGGTTCCTCGACGTACTGAGTGGAGTGCACCACTGGGAGCGGTGGTGCGGAGCACAACGTCCACGCCACCGCTCCTGTATTTCACTAAGGAGGGATTGTGCAATGGCCACACCGACGCAACGAGTCAGCCCCGCTCCGACGAAGCGGGCGGTGCGCTTTGAATTCCAGGCGCCTCCCACTGCCCAGCGGGTCGCGCTCGTGGGGGATTTCAACGTCTGGAACCACTGGAGCCACATGATGCGCAAGAATCCGTCCGGGCTCTGGGAGGCCACGGTGGAGCTGGCGCCGGGCCGGTACCAGTATAAGTTCCTCGTGAACGACAGCCAGTGGGTCACTGACCCGAAAGCGCAGGCAAAAGCATCGAACCAGTACGGAACGGACAATTCGGTCATTGAAGTGAAATAGGCCCGCAAGGAAACGGAAGCCGCGACAACGTTGAAAGGAGGTGATTCTCATGGCACGCAAGAAGATTCCAATGAGGCCACAGCCACCGCAGGTGAAACCCAGTGCTGATGGAACTGGCCAGGTAACGGCGCAACCGCAGGTTTCGCAACAGCCAGCACAGCCACAAGCTGTTCGGCCTCAGGCTCAGCAACCGGCTCAGCCTCAGCCGGGCCAGGCGCAAGCAGCCCAGACGACCAAGCCGCCGGTTCAGCCAGTCCGGCAGTCTCAGCCGATTCAGAAGTAGCAGGCAGTGTGGGTATTGTGAGTCGAGACAGGCAGGGAGATTGGACGACCCTCCCTGCCTGTCTGATATGGTGGGTCGTGATGACCAGAGAGACTCAAGTAGTGTCGAGGCGCATGACAGTGAAACAGGAGGAGGAATGACGCTACCGCACAAAAGGAGGACGTTGTTTCATCCATGAAGACCGTCAGCTTGCTCGTATGCTCGAACATTTTCATGACATTCGCCTGGTATGGCCATCTGAAGAACCTCAACCACAAACCCCTGCTCCTAGCGATCCTCGTGAGCTGGGGGATTGCGTTCTTCGAGTACACTCTGCAAGTGCCGGCCAACCGCTGGGGCTACGGCCAGTTCACGCTGCCCCAGCTCAAGGTGATGCAGGAGATCATCACGATGTGCGTGTTTGCAGCGTTCGCTACCGCCTACATGAAGCAGCCCCTGGCGCGGGATTTTCTCTGGGCGAGTCTGTGCCTGGTGGCGGCGGCCTACTTCATGTTCCGGGGGAACATGCCGATCCCGCGATAGATGAGCTTGGCCGGCTGAACCGCTGCCGGCATCCGTGCCGACGGCGCCAGCCGCGGCGAAGCCTTCAACCGCCGCCACGTCCCCCGTCGCCGTATCGGGACAGCACTCCAAGAAGGAGATCCAACAGGCGTTGAAGAACGCCGGCTTCTATCAAGGCCCCATCGACGGCAAGATCGGACCGCAGACCCATGAGGCGATCAAACAATTCCAGCAGGCCAATGGACTCAAGGTGGACGGCATTGTCGGTCGGCACACCTGGGTGAAACTTGCGCCGTACCTAAGCCTCGCGGAGGGAAGCACCCAGCCAAGCGCTTCGCAGTTTTCCAAGTGAATGACCGTCGTGGACGACCTGCAATCGCCAAAATAATGATCTCGGAATGAAGCGGCGGCTGATCGAGGAGACGGTCTTAGTAGCCCATCTCGTGAAGTGGTTCGTCCTCGCCACGGTTGTCGGCGTGGTGACAGGGGTTGCGACCGTGTTTGCACACTGGGTGGGCTATGATCGAGTGTTGGGTTCAAGGTCCAGCCCGCCGCGGCCGCGGCGTAGGCAGGCGCGTCGTCTTCCAGTGGACGCCGTCTCCAGTCGTGCCCGAGCGGGTCTACACGTCACCCATCTTGGAGGCCCGGCGCTACGCCAGTCTCCTCCAGCGCGGCCCCTTCGTCAAGACCCAGGCCGATCTCGCCAGGGAAATGGGTGTCTCCCGGGTACGCATCACCCAGGTCATGAGCCTGCTTCGGCTGGCCCCTGAAATCTAAGACCAGCTCCTGCGCCTGACCGACCAGCAGGCGATCCGTTTCTTCAGCGAGAACCGCCTGCGCCCACTGACTCAGATCGACGATCCGACGCGCCAACTCGAGGAGTTCCAGAAGCTGCTAGGTGCTTCGTCCTGTCATTTCCTAGGGGTAAATCTAGACGGCCAATGTTCATGGCAAGTCTCGGGGAGTTAGCGGGACCGCTCCGCCTGTTTGACTCTTGCCAGTTGATCTGAAGTAATCGGACGTATCTGTGGAATAGGAGCCCACCGGATAGACGCAAGGGATTCTGGCCGTTGTCGTTTCAGTTCACCGTAACTCACCATCGACAGCTCTGGACCAACGTCGACGTCGTCCCGGCCATAGAGCGTATCCAATACGCCTCGATGGTTCTGAAGTTCAAACGGAATCCGGTGCGCTCCCAGTGCGATAGCCATCCGCGCAGCCGTGACATACCATCCCAGTGCCTCCACCCACAGCCAATAACTCCAGGACCGATCCTCCTGATGGTATCGAGGAGAGAGCATAATTCCGTGCGGGTGACCGAACACGATCTCCCAGGGATGACACCCCATCCATGCTGGCGAATGAAACCATTGATCAAGCGCTGTGGCGTCATGGGGTGGGAGATCCAATAAACCGCCATGCCTCCCGTCGGCTTTCTTGTGATACTTCTGTCGAGGAGAGAAAGCGCGGAGCTCTCGAAAGCCAGCATCGTATGCTACGGCCGCGGTGTTCAAATACTGAGCAAGCGTCATCCGTCGAAGTCGCGGGCACTTCGTCGCCTCACCCAGCGTTCTCTCAAGATGCTGGAGCTGCCGCAACGAAACAGGACGTTTGGTTCCACGAGGCCATGTGAGTTCTCGCCGAATTTTCCCCCATCGACAGGTCAAGGGGAGACGCCGTTCGACAAAACGGTTGTAGCGAGAACAAGCTGTTAATGCTGACGCCAATCGATGTGCGATTTGAGTCAGCGCTTTATCCCACAGCTCATCACCATTGTCGTAGTCTCCCGTGAGCGTGTCTGTTTCAAAGGTCACCTTACGGGACCCGATTTTCCACGAGAGACCGTAGTATCCCGGGGGAATAAGAAGTCGGCTGTACAGCACTCCGCCATACAGCGTAAAACGAGATGGGCACCATTGCCCTCGTCGAGGAATGACATAAGGCCCCCACCACGTCACATCGCTGGCATCATCGACTGGTTGCGTTTTTTTAAGAAGGGCAACAACCCTTCGCAGTTGGGCGTCGAGAGGCCTCATCTCCGCCTCAGGCTGACCATCATGACAACAGCTGGAAGAAGCGCTCGAAGGTCTTGTAGACGTCGGCGATCAGGATATCGCGGGCGCGGGGCTCGTGCAAGTCGTTGAAGTTGGCGACCCAAGCGGGGCCGGTGGCGCGAAGGCTCCCGAACGCCTCCCGCAGATTGTGGCGCGCCTGCTGAGCGACCGGCAGATGCAGGAGGTACGGGGCCCAGCCGCCGATCAGCGCCAAGTCATTCAGGTAGCTGCGGAGGATCACGCCGAGCTCAACCAGCACCGCGCGGGAGGCGTCAATGACGCCCGGCGCAAATTGGGACGCGGTCCGAGGGTCCATGGCTAAATCTTCATGCGCTCCTTGCGCAGGAACTCGGCGGCTTCTGTGCCGCGCGTGGGATGCTGGAAGAGAATTCCGAACTGGAAAGAGAACGTCGTCTGGTCCCCGGGGTACTTCGTGTCGACCGTGGGGGTCGAGGAAGCACGCATCCTCGCGTACGTGAAGTGGCAGGAACGCCAGGATTCAGGTCAAGCGCAGCTTGAATTGTTTTGAGTGCCCCGCGCATGCGCGGGGGAATCTACGCATAATTTGGCAAGCCCATGAAGGTCACCAGCAGTCGCAGCCCAAGCAGGAACGACGCAGCATGTTATAATACGCCATGATGGGACGCCTCGGATACCGTGACGGCATCGCCGTTGTGCGCTCTCGTTGTCTGGCCGTGATTGCGTTGACGTGGTTACTTGCGCCCGCGGCTGTGGCGCAAACGGAGTTCCCGTGTACCCCGGAATGCTCGGATGAGTATGCCTCCTGCATCAACGCCCACCTGATTCCCAAGCGTGACGAAGAATTTGAGCGCTGCCGAGGCATCCACTGGAAATGCAGCGATGCGTGTCTCAAGCACCGGACCTTGGAAGAGCAGATGGCGTGTCTGAAGCGCTGCAACGCTGACATCGATGCGTGCAAGAAGGCGGTCAGCGAACGCATCCAGGCAGAAGGCCAGGCGCTCTACGACGCAGCGTGCCCCGGAGTTTCGAAGGCCCCGTCCCGCGCCGTCGCCACGACCGCCGCTGCGCGCCCGCTGCGCAAGACTACTCCTGCCGACCTGGGCTTCGAGCCGCTGCGCTGCGGCGACGCATCGTCCCAGCCCGAGATCCCTGACAGTCCTGCCGTGGCAGCAGGACCCTCTCCTGCTTCGTCGGATCACGAGGCGTCCCCTTCTGCCGCTGCTGCGGCCCCGGCGCAGGCGGCGGACCAGGACCCGGAATCGGAGGTAAACGCTCTGCGGGAGCAGGCGGCCCTGGTGGGACGACGGCTGGCAGACGTGGCATCCAGGTTCAATACAGCCAAGGCGATCGAAGAGCACCTGCATGAGCAGCTGAAGGTGGCACCCGAATCGCAGCACGAGGCGCTGCGGAAGGAGCTGTATGACGTGTATATGGAGCGCCGGTCGTATCAGTCGCCGTTCTACAGCATTCGCAACGAGTACGATAAGGTCAATGCCACGCTCGAAGAGGCCGAAGCTCGCGCACGGCAAGCCCGCACCGATCAGGAGAACCGACGCTTCGCGGCGTGGTTGCTGCAGAGGGCGGAGCAGCACGACAAGGAGCGTGAGGCTGTGGAGCGGCGACGCGCGCAGGATGAGGCCTTCGCGTCCTTTCAGCAGCGCAAGCGTGACGGGGCCATTCCACAAGGGGTCTGCTATGACGGGCAGCGCTGCCGGGCCGGCGAGCAGCGGACCGAGTCCTATGATTGCACCTATCTGTCGCTCGAGGAGCACCCGACGTTCTACAAACAGAATCCCTACGCGCTGTCGGACGACGACCTGCAGGGCATGCGGGACGTGTACGCCAAGGTCGGGTTGACGGCGTTCGCCTCGATCATGGCGGTCGACCCCTCTAAGCATGAAGTGGCGAAATTCATCGTGGGCGAAATCTTGGAGAAGATCGCGGGCATGCCGGTGCCGCTGGGAGACCCCGAGGATATCTTCGAATTGCAGGCGTACTTCGGGCAGCGGCTGCTCGAGCGTATCCAGATCCTGCAGAACAAGCTCGGTCTGGTCCACAAGGTGGACATCCCTGTGACCATCAAGACGATCGAGACGACGGAGACGTACACCTGCCGTGAGGAGGGGCCGTGCCACGCGGTTGAATGGGACAAACGATCTGTCCCGCGGGTGGCCGCGACGGATACCGCGGTAGTGACGTTCGCCTGTCAGGCCTTCGCTGCCGCCACTACCGCTTCGCGCGAAGATTACGACAGCACCTTCAGCTTTCAGAACAGCGCGGAGCCCGTCGCCGTGCAGCGCCACTGCCTACCGCCAAAGGATCCCCGGGTCTTCTCCGAGGTGCTGCAGGCGATCTCCGGCGAGGCGCTGCGCGTCGTCCGCGACGAGCACGGGCTGGCCAATAGCGACCAGTGCCCTCCCCAGGAGCTGTGATCATGCGGCGCATCCGCACCGGGCGTGACTGGCTAAGGAACAGGGGAGCCCTCGCGGCACTGTTGGCGGCCGCGGGTGTGATGCTGCCTGCCCCGGGCGGCCGTGCGGAGAATGCCGAGCCGGAGGCGCCCGTCGTCACGGAGCACATCCTCGTCAGCGAGCACGACGGCTACACGCTCCGATATCCCTCGTGGTGGGTGCATCGGGAGCTGTCTGACTCCGCCAGGCACGTCATCAGCGATCCCGCGCAGACGGTGGTCATCATGATCGACGCGAGACCGGCGCCAGCCGATGCGGGGGCGCCGCTGGTGTACAGCGGTATCGTTGAAGAGACATTGAAATCCGACACGAGCTATTTCGTCCGGCGCTTTGCCCGCGTCGTGCATAAGGGGCTTCCCGGATACGTGGCCGACGGGGTGTACGACGATGGCCGTGACCGCTGGAACTTTCACGAGTACGGGCTGTTTGCGGACCGGGGGGCTTGGTACACGCTGCGGGCGTTTGTCGATCGATCGCTTGCCGCCCATCACGAAACCGCTGTCCGTGAGGTGTTCGCTTCGTTCTCGCTGGAGTGAACGCGCGGAGATCGCGCCGCGCCCCATACGCTTGATGCCGTATGCCATCCTTGGTGCGTTGGTGCCTGCGTTGGTGAAGAAGGCCACGCCCTGGGTGGCCAGGCGATTTCGCCTGGTCGAGTTTGACGACGCCACCAAGGTGCGGGTGGCACAGACGGCGTATCCGAACTCCTTCCGTGTATGGTATGGGTTGTGGGTGCTGGCCATTACGCTCAGCGGCGCGGCGGCGTTCGCGATCTGCGCACTCCTTGGCCTGCGGGTCATGCCAGATCGTCTGGCCGCCTGCATCTGGCTCAGCCTCATCAACATGGTCGGTGCCTGGCTGCTGCTGGGCGGGCTGCTGGACGCGCTTTTCTGGTTTGTCTCGTCAGCGCGCTTTCGCGATTACGTTCGGTGGCGGCAGATCACCTCGGGCTTCGGGTATCCGATTGAAGCGCAAGTCAAGGTCCTCTGCACGGTCGGTCTTGCCTACTACGCCATCTGTCTGCCCGTCCTGGCGTTTCTGTTGGCGCGGTGACGGGAGGAGGCGATGTTACTGAGCCTGATACGGTAAGGCTTGCCGCGAGGAGTTCCGAGGAGTTCCGGTGCCACGGAGTTCCGGTGCCATCACAATACTATTTCAGGGCGGCCGATGGGGGCCCGAGTGGTCCCGCCGCAGCCGTTGATCACGGCTAGCTAAGAGCAAAGGTGTTGTGGCCATGAACACCCAGAGCGGACACCTCCATCGTGGAAGTGTCCGCTCTGGGCCGTTTGAGTGGTCCTTCGACTCCTCCCCTTCGACTCGCTGCGCTCGCTCAGGGTCGTCGCTCAGGATGGTTCGCCTCGCTTCGCCTTACAAAAAAGACTCGCCTCGCCCGTCACCGCGGATGGCGAAGTGGTGAGCGAGCGAAGCGAGGCGAAGCACTCCCCGAAGCCGACGCTGATCAAAACCTCCTGGTAGATGAATTCGGCTTCACAGAAACCCGCCTCACCACCTGGCGCCGGCGCCTGACGCTCCTCCCAGAGGCGGTGGAACCACGCTCAGGCTGCTCCCTGTTCCATGAGCTGCTTCATGCGGGTGAGGAATGCGCCGGCTGATCGGACGGCCTGTGTGGCATCGTCATGGGTCGAGATGAAACTCAAATCGTACTGATCCTCATGGCGCATCTCCCGGCTGTGGTCCAGCAGATCCACCCACTTCTGCTCCAAGCGGCCTCGCGTGACGTAGCTGTCCAGGTAGCGGGCCACGCACGCATGGCTCTTCTCCCGAAACCCATCCCGAAAGAGGATGGCGCGGGCCGCATGGAACATCGCCAGGTAGGCGGCCAAGACGGTGGCGCTGAGGGCTTCGCTCGCCAGCGTCCGCTTGGCTTCCTCCAGCCACCGCTGCGCCTTGTGGAGGGAGCGGCGCGCCTGGTCTTTCGAGGCGGGAATTTTCCTCAGCAACCCCTGGCGCAGGCACTCCTCATAGCTCAAGGCCATCAGGGCTCCCGTAGAGGAGCATTGAGCCAAAACTCAGGGCATGGTAAAACAGCGGGTCTTCGGCTTTCAGCTTGCGGAGCTTGGCGTCCGAGAGGACCAACACGTTCGCCTTCCGGGTCCTCCGGCGAAGGTCTGCCGTCAACGCGGCTAACACCTCCTCGCTGGCGCGTCCGACTCGAATCCAGAGGTCGAGATCGGAGTCCTCCGTGTTCTCGCCTTTGGCGCAGCTCCCGTACAGTCCGACCGCGCGCACGAAGGGATAGCGCCTGAACCATCTGGCCTTCACCTGCCTCACGGTCAGCACGATCCGCAGACCTTTGACCAGGGGCGCTGCGTCGTTGAGGACGAATTTTCCCCCGACCTTCCGGCCGAGGCCCTCTCTGACAAGCAGGTCCAGGTAGCGGGAGACGAGCCCCTTGCTCAGGCGCAGGGAGCCGGCGAGCGCATTGACACTGAGGCGGCGGGTGGTGAAGAGCACCACCTCAAGAATGCGCAGACGTTCTGGCGTCGAGAGCACAAAGGAGAGGTTCATCAGGCTGTAACAAATTGTTTCCGAATCAGAAACGATCTGTTTCTATTTTATGAACAGCCAGGCGCACTGTCAAGCGCGCACATCCTGCCCCTTCATGGAACGAGGCTATTCGGTCAGAGGGTGTTCCCTGAACAGCCGGTCATTTCGCAGTTCTTCCCGCAGCGAGTCCAGAATGAAGCCGTCGATCCGCTTCCAGATGTACGAGACGAACTTCACGGGCTTGGGCTGGCCGTCCTGGTCACGGTACGCCAGATCATACGTCTGGATCTTCGCATACAGGACGGGGATGGCCTCCGCCAGTAGGTCGTTCCCAAACCGCCGTAACAATTCCGGGAACACCCTCTTGTGGAGGCGGAAGATGACAAAGCCGATGTGGCGCAGGACCAGCTCGTCAGCGCTTTGCGCCGAGCCGCTCTGGGCCAAGAGAATCAGTCGGCGCTCCTCGGCAAGCGGAAGCCGCGCGTAGCGGCGAGTCAGCTCCCGATACCGCGTCCCACACAAGGAACCCCCCCGATGGGGTGAAGTCTCACAAATGGACTTTTGGCCCGTCAATTGCCAGTTCAGTTCTAAGAGGACGGCCCGACGGGGACCTATCCCGTCGGGCCGAAACTCCCCGAATGTAACAGTTTGCGAACCGGCCGCCGGGGCGCAGCCGAGCCGGAAATCTGGTTCCGGCTCGTTCACATAACCCTGGAAGACAACGTCGGTTCCGCTACGTACCGCGAGCAAACGGTCGCGATCGCCCTCGGGCCAAAGGGAGCGTTTGAGAACGGCAACATTGGCACCCTGACACGCCGAGTGCCCGCCGGTCAAGTCGTGAGCGCCGTCCCGCCACCCAGGGGCAAGCCGAAGCCGCCCAAGGTACCCCGAACGCCTTCGGTGGCAGCACATCCTCGCCATGCCCGAGACGATCCGCCGGCCGGCGATCAGCGAACGCGCCCTGCGGCCCATCGCCCAGTTGCCAGATATCACAGCGCAGAAGGCTCGGTTCCAAAAGTTGGTCGGCGAGACGCGAGGGGCATTAGCTATTTCGGCTGCAAACCCTTCAAAGAGTCCGCTGGCACCCAGCCGATCCGACCGTCAGCGCGCTTGATTTGCGCCCAGCCAAACTCTTGTCCCAGCAGGCGGACCAGCGTGCCCTCGGGCAAAGTGAAGTGCGTGGTGCCAGTGGCTTGCGGCGCAAACTTCGCCTCGACGCGATCCT
>CAYJTP010000054.1:0-10081 GCA_964373175.1 uncultured Planctomycetales bacterium | reverse complement strand
TACAAACGATTACAGATGGTGACTTGCACAGCGTTTTCATAAGTGAAACGAGTTCCGTCCACGCCCTGCGGGTCTGACCACAGCATCCGGAACGCTCGACTACGCAACTCAAAGTGGACGGAACGCTAGCCGCCTTCTGTTCTGACAAGCCGCTTGTCCTTAGGTTTTCAACCGCTCCGTGCGAGTCCCATCCCGTTCCTCTTCGAAGACTTGAGCCAACCAGAAGTCTTTATAATGAACTATATTATTAAATGTTTCGTAAAAGTATTGAATTATCAGTGTCTCTATGTTATACTTACTTACGAACAGGGCGAGATCGCCCTGATGGAAGGAGGGGGTGGCATGAAAGACGCGACAGGGAAGAGGGGCCAAATCATGACCCTCAACGAGGTCGCCAAATATCTGAATATCCATGTCATGACGCTCTACAAACTCACCCGCGAGGGACGAGTTCCCGCAGCCAAGATCGGGGGGCAATGGCGCTTCAAGCGTGACGTGTTGGATGAATGGCTTGAAGCCCAGATGCGTTCCGCCTGCGGCGGAACAGGCAAGCATTCCTTGGCGAAAGCCTAAGGACCGCCAACCTCCCGCATTGAGCGGGTTCCCAGCACATGCAGCGTCGCGACGAGACCCTTGGGTCAAATGGCTCCACCAACGGGGCGGCCATCGAGAAGCGCCGGTATCCGAGACGGAATATCGCGCTGGATGTGTCCATTGGTCCTACCACCTCCCAAACGGCTTCCCCCGAACGCGAGCTTGAGCACACGGTGACCGTGAATATCAGCGCCGGGGGCGTGTGTCTCTACACGAATCACCTTCATCCATTTGGCACGCCCCTGGCCTGCGCGATCACGGTCCCGGGACGGCCAAAACCGATCGACGCGGTGGCGACGGTGGCGTGGTTCCAGCAGATCTCCCAGGGAGCCCACGGCTACAAGATGGGGCTTGAGTTTCTCCAGATCGCGGAGGAGGATCGCGCACGGCTTTCGCGCTTGGTCCTTGAGCCGGCGAGCCGTTCCACCACGCGCACCCAAAAGCTCTTGGTCGTTGATGATGATGTGGAATTTAACCAAGCCCTCAAGGAACGTCTTGAGTCCGTCGGGTTTCAGGTGTTGACGGCGAAGGAAGGCTTAGAAGCGCTCACGAAAAGCCGGGCCGAGCACCCCGACCTCATTATCCTCGATCTCATGTTGCCAAAGCTCAGCGGCTATGAGGTGTGTCGGCTGTTGAAATTCGACCCCCAGTTTCGTCATATCCCGGTCATCTTGTGCACCGCGCGCTCCCGTCAAGAAGACCGGGAACTTGGGTATGCGGTGGGAGCGGATGCCTATGTCACGAAGCCGTTCGCCGGCAATCTGCTCTTGACCAAGGTGGATGAGCTGCTCGCCAAATCCCAGGGGGCGTCCTAATGGTGGACGCGCTGTTGCGGATCGCTGAAGGCTGGAAACAGGAGGCCCTGGCACAGGGCCTGGTGAGCGAGTCAGAGCTTCGGGTGGCAGAAGCGAGTGCCCAGGCATCGCACCGGAACGTCGCCGACATGCTCGTGCACAGTGGGAAACTCACCGAGGAGCAGATTGCCCAGCTCAAGGCGGAGGCGGCCGAGTTGGCCTATGTGGATGTCCACCAGTATCAGATTGATCCCAAGGCCCTTGAGCTTATTCCGGAGCCGGTCGCGCGCAAGCACCTGTTACTTCCGCTCTATCGTCTCGGCCATGCCTTGACCGTCGCCATGGTCGACCCCTGGAATGCCGTCGCCATTGACGAGGTGCGACTCTGCACGAAGCTGCCCGTGATCCAGCCAGTCCTGGGAGCGCCAAGCGCCATTCGCAAAGCCATTGATCGCCATTACAGCCACAAAGTGGTCGAGGAAGCCTCGGCACAGCCTCCGATGACCACACCGGTGGCCGAACGCACGGCTCGTGTGCCAGAACGCCGACAAACTGGAGCGGTCGTGTCAGCGCCAGCCACGAGCGATGTGCCGGTCGCCAAACTGGTGGATGCCTTATTTGCAGAGGCGCTGGAGTCCAAAGCCTCGGACATTCATCTGGAACCCGAGGAGGAGCGCGTGCGGGTGCGCTATCGTATTGACGGCGTGCTCCAAGAGGTTAAAATGTTCCCGATGGACTTGCACGAGGCGATTGCCTCGCGCATCAAACTGATGGCCAAACTCGACATCACCGAACATCGTCTGCCCCAGGACGGCCACCTCTCGATGAGCATCGAGAACCGGCTCATCGACCTGCGGATTTCCACCTATCCTACCGTCTTCGGGGAAAACCTCGTCATCCGCCTCTTGGACCACGGGAGTCTCAGCCTCGACTTGGATGAGTTGGGCTTTGCGCCCGACGTCCTGAAGCAGTTTGTCGCATTGGTCAACCACCCGCACGGGATGGTCCTCGTCACCGGACCGACCGGCTCCGGCAAGACGACCACCCTCTATGCGGCCCTGGCGATGATCAACTCCATCACGAAGAATATCATGACGATCGAGGATCCGGTGGAGTACCGGCTGCCGCTCATCCGGCAGACGCAACTCAACCCGAAAGCCGGGGTGACGTTCGCCACGGGTTTACGCTCGCTCTTGCGCCAAGACCCGGATGTCATCATGGTGGGAGAGATTCGTGACCGCGACACGGCCGAGATTGCGATCCACGCGGCACTCACCGGACATCTCGTCCTGTCGACCCTCCACACGAACGATGCGGTGGGGGCCATCGCCCGACTCCTCGATATGGGCGTTGAGCCGTATCTCATGTCCAGCACCCTCTTGGGGGTGGTGGCGCAGCGGCTGGTGCGGCGGATCTGCACGCACTGCCAGGAAGGGCGCCGTCCAGAGGCCGAGATCCACCAACGCTATCCTGACCTGGAGGTGCTGTACCGAGGACGTGGATGTCGGTTCTGCCGGGAAACCGGCTTTGCGGGTCGCGTGGGCGTGTTTGAGTTGTTTGGAGTGGATGAACAGGCCAAGACCTTGATTGCGTCCAGGCGGCCCTCCGATGAGTTGACACGCTACGCGCTTGCCTGCGGCATGCGGAGCATGCGCGCGGATGGGATGTTGAAAGTCCAACAGGGCCTGATTAGTTTGGATGAGCTCGATCGTGTGGTGCCTCGCGACGCCCTCTCGTCATGCCAGCCGCCCAATTTGCCGACCTCCTCAAGCGAAAAGACGTCGTAAGCCTTGAGGATCGCTACCTCCTCGTCCGGCAACTCCAGGTGCTGCAGAAAGCCGGCGTGCCCCTGCTCGCGAGTCTCAACGCCCTGGAGGCGCAGGTGCCCTCAGGGGCTCTGCAACGAACCCTCAAGGCCATCTCGCAGGACCTGCTCAACGGCTACACCCTCTCGCAAGCCTTCGCCCGGTATCCCCATTCGTTCGATCCGATGTTCATTGGCCTGATCAAAATCGGTGAAGCCGGCGGGCTCTTGGACGCAGTCCTCACGCGTCTTGCGGACCTGTGCGCCTGGGAACTGGAGTTGCGCTCGACGATTCGGCAAGCGCTGCAGTATCCCGCCATCGTGTTGTTGACGCTGGCGGGCGCGCTGTCGATCATGGTCGCGTTTGTCTTGCCTCGCTTCGAGCAACTGTTTAGCTCCTTCCACACGAAACTCCCGATCCAGACTCGGGTGATCCTCGCGCTGAGTCACGTCATGACCCACTACGGCTGGTTGGCGGGCGGTGCGGTGGTGATCGGGGCCCTGGCGGTCTGGGGGTATCGCCGGACCGAGCGCGGCCGGGTGTGGTGGGATCACGCGCTGTTGCGTCTTCCGGTTCTCGGGCCGGTGGTCCTCCAGCTTGGGATGTCCCGCATGGCCCGGGCCGTCTCTGCTTTGAGCGGGAGCGGGGTGCCCATGCTCGAAACCCTTGCCCTCGCTGGACAAAGCGTGAATAATAGGTACATCCAAGAGGGGCTGGGAGGGGTCGTGGATCGGGTGAAAGGGGGTGAGGCGCTCGCCAGTGCGCTCAAGTCGGAGCACCTGTTTCCCGCGATTGTGATCCAGATGGTGGCCACCGGGGAAGAAGCCGGCCATCTCGATGAACTGATGCGGCACGTCTCTGACTACTACGATCAGCAGGTGACCTATCTCTTAAAGAAACTGCTCACCTACGTGGAACCGGCGTTATTGATTCTGATGGGTCTGGGGGTCTTGGTCATGGCATCAGCGGTGTTGGTCCCGATGTGGGACTTGGTGAAGCTGTTTAAACACACAGGAGGCTAAGGCGATGGGGGACACAACGAGCCAGGTGGGGAAGCAGGCGTTCACGCTGATTGAGCTCGTCGTGGTGATTTCGATCATCGGGATTCTGGCTGCCGTCGCCATTCCGCGGTTCATCGATATCCGGTCTGAGGCCTATACCGCGCAGCGCGATGGCACGGTGGGCGCCGTGCGTGCGGGGATCATGTTGGTGGCGTCAAAAAATCAAGCGGCCACAAGCCCGCAGAGCGCGACGTTTCCGCCCGATCTTGAAGCGACGTGGGGCAGCATCACCGGCGGGACGCTCGAGGCGACTGCCACGGCGTGCAGCGCCAGCGCACCGTGCTTTGAGTTGGTGTTGTCGCAGCCAGTGACCGCAGGGGAGTGGGAGCAAACCACGTCGACGACCTATACCTTTACCCCGCCGGTTGGATCGGCGAAAACCTACACCTACACCCAAGCGACCGGACGATTCGACTAATCCCTCCTGAAGCCTCGTTCCAGGACAGGGCGATGGTATGACCCATGCCTTGACCAGCCGCAGCGACTCCCAGGGCGGCTGGATGCTCGTCGGTTTCATCGTCATCCTCAGCAGCGTGGTGGTGGCGATGGCGGGGGTGTCGCTTGTGCTTGCTGAAAGCCGCCGCGCCATCAGCGTCAGGCAGAACGACACCGAAGCGATCAGTCTGGCTCAGGCTGGGGTGATGCAAGCGCTGTATGATGTCCGCAATGGCACCGGCATCTCACCTGGGATTGCCCTCACCACTCCCCAGACCATTGACGCGGGACCGCTTCCTGGGCAAAGCGATGACGATGTGTTTATCCTTGGCGGGAAAGCGGCGGATTTCCTCTTGGCTAACATGATTCCTGCCACGGTCGATCGCGCGAATCTGAGCGGTGTGGGCCAACGGGACCGGCTGCGAAACTGGCGGCTTCGAAATGTCTTGGGAATCCCCTCCCCGATCCTCCAAATCACCCAGATGACGGTGAGCTGGAACAGCCCAGGCAGTGAGGGGGTGATCCGCATCGAGATCAACGGCGCGCGGGTCTGGCCAACGTCGGGAACGGCTTCTGCACCACAGCCTTCAGGAACGCTGATCGACATCGTCGATGTGACGATTCCCCAGAATACCGAGCGCACCGGCAACACGATCTGGTTTTCCACGAACAACGTCATGCAGGACAAATCCTTTATCGATGTGGCGTTTCGGATGAGTGACCATGTCGCCAGCGCCAATCCACTGGACGCGTCCATCCGGGTTGCCCGCTACACGCCAGCGGTTGGCACACGGTCGGCCAGCTTCACGATTAAATCAGTCGGCGAGGTGCGCAAGGGTGCGTTTCCCTTTGTGACCTGGCGCAGGCTTCAAGCGGAATACCGGCTCTCCTCCACGACCATCACGGATCCTGGCAACCTGGTGTCCTATCAAGAGCTGGCGAAGAAAACGCCATGACCGCTCGGGGGGTAACGCTGGTCGAGCTCGTGCTGACGATTGGCTTGGCCGGGATTCTTGGGATTCCCACGGGCTTATTACTGGGCGAACATCTCAATGCGTCCTTACGCACACGCGACTCGAACCTGGCGACCCAACTCGCCCGCTACGAGATGGAGCGCTTGGACAGTCTGAACAATTTCTTTGCGTCGGATCTGGCCGTGGGAACGACGGTCATCGCGACCTATCAAGGCTATCCCTATACCTTGACGCGGACGGTGAGCTGCCAGGTGGGGAACTGCACCTCAACCAGGACGACCAGTCAAGGGGTCAAGCGCATCGAGCTGACCGTCACCAAATCCGGCTCGAGCGAGCGCCTCACGAAGCTGATTAGCTATCGGGCCAAGTGCGTGTGTTTTGGGTCACCGCCGCCGCTTGTGCTGACCAGTTGCAGCGATGCCTGTCGTCCCTAGCATCCATTTCATAAATCTCCCGTCGTCACCACAGAGATACGGAAGGGCCACAGAAACACAGAGAGACCCGTTGAGAACTCCCTCTGTGCCTCTGTGGATTTCTGTGGTTCTGTGGTGTCAAGGAATTGATGGAATCGGCTCTCACAACGCTTCTGCCTCACGAACCGGCTTGACTCTGGTAGAGCTCGTCATCGTCATCAGCATCACCGGGATCCTTGCCGCAGCCACCCCACCGCTCGTCTTCCAAGGGGTCCGGTCCTTCGTGTTTCTCCCGAAGGCGCAAACGGTCAACCAGGTCGCGATGGAAGTTCTCCACGCGATGGTGGAGGGAAGTTCCTCAACGCTGAGCGGATCGAGCGGGCAGATGATCCGCGGATTGCGGTCTGCGGGACGACAGGCCAGTCCTGCGGAATCGGCGGTGTGGTTAGCGGAAGACGCGCGTGTGGGCTTTTTGCTCCTGAATGATCCCAGCTCAACGACAGATAATCAGTATGTCCTCCTTCGGCTTGACGGCGAGTCCGTGAAGCGCAGCCTCTCGACGACCAAGCCTAGTCCGTGTCCAGGATTTGCGATCGGGTCCGAGGAAGTCCTGCCCTACTATGCCGCAACCACGGTTCGCATCCTGACCTCGGGCAACCCCTTGTTTCGCTACTACGACCAGACCGGGGCTGTGCTCGCTGCACCAGGGTGCGCGAGCACCGCATCGATCCGTCGCGTGGACATCGCCTTGCTTGCGCAGACGGGAACCGGCAGTGTTGATCAAGGCGATGCCAGGGTGGATGTGAAATCGTCAGTCGCAGTCCGCTTTCCATAACTCAAGGAGGGGCCACATGGTGCTGATGGTTGTACCAGGGATCGTGGCGGTGGTGTTTGGGGCGGTGCTCCTGTGCGCCCCGATGTGGATCAGTCGATGGAACGAGGTGGCGAGCCGCCAGCTGGGTCAGCTCGATCCGGTCGTGCTGAAACACCGCTTCGGGGTGGGCCTGAGTTTGTTTGCGGTGGGTCTGTTTTGCTTTGCCTCCGCCTCCTACGTGTGGCTTCGATTGCACCAGGGGTAGCGTCCGTGTCCTCCAACGGGTTGCGCGTGCTGCGTCCACCCGCCTTCGCAAGACGCCACGGGCTTTGCCCGAGGAGCCTTGCTCCGCTGGAACTTCGCAGAGGTCTCTCCGAAGCTCGAAGAACGAAGGAGGGGAAGGCGTGGCGGGTGTTGCTGCGACGCCTGGGCGAAGCAGCACATCGGTGCTTCGGCGAGGTTCCGCCCCACGGGCATCTGGAAGGTGCCACCCCGCTTTGGCGGGGTGGGGCTCCACGCGGCTTGCCATAAGCCATGCGTCCCCTCCGCATTGGCCTTGACGTAGGATCCAGGGGTGTGCGCGTCGTCTGGATCGAATCGTCGCGTCCAGGGGGCGTGGTGTGGCACCACGACCAGCGACACCGTCGTCCGACGGATTCCCCCGCACAACTCATCCACACACTCCGGGAGCTTCTGAGGCCCCTTCGGTTCTATCGGTTTGACGTGCCGGTGTACGTCGCCATGACCCACAGCCATGTGCGTCAGCTCACCCTCAAGCTCGCCAGCGTCAAGCAGATTCCTGCCGTCCTCCCCGAGCATCTGCCGGCGCTGTTTCCGTTTGAGCAAGCCCGAATCCGGTTCCAGCATCGCCTGGTCGCGCAGCGACCAGTCGATGGGAAGCTGGCGTGTACGGTGCAACTGGCCGCCTGCGACCGCGAGACGCTCCGTCAAGAACTCGGGGCGTTGTGGGCCCTCGGATGGATGCCAAGCCACGCCTACCCGGCCGCGCATGCCTTCCTGGCGCTGGCCAACGCCGAGGGACAGGGCACAGACGGTGCGCGGCTGCTGATTGAGTTTGGGGCTAGACACTCGACGCTGGCGATTGCGGCAGGGGGGGAGCTGGTGTTTGCGCGGGACGTGGCGCTTGGCTCAGACTACCTCACCGAAGCCTTGATGTCACAGCCGGGCGAATCGGGCACTCCTTCGCTCTCTTGGGAACAGGCCGAACGTCTGAAGTGCCAAGTCGGGATTCCTGACGCGGGCGAAGCCCCATTGTCTCTCGAGGGCGGGCTGTCGCTTGCGATGTATCAGGCGTTCATCCAGCCGGTCTTGGAGCAATGGGTTAGGGAAATCCAGCGCACGATCACCTTCAGCGCCCAGACGAACCCAGAGGCGGTTCCGCAGCGCGTCGTACTGTGCGGCGGTGGATCGCAGCTGGTGGGGCTCGATCGGTGGCTGTCGGCCAAATTAGGCATGCCGGTTGAGCGGCTTTCGCTTGGCGCACAGCTTGGCGAAGACCTTCCCGCGTTTGCGGTGGCCTGCGGCCTTCTGTTGGCCGATGGGTCTTCTCGGCCGAGCTTGCTGTTTGAACACGCGGTGCGGGCTCGCCGCGTCGTTCGGGCAGAGCGCGTCGTGATGAAGACGCTGGCCTTGGCGCTGATTGGGCTCCTGCTTGGACTCGGGGCCGTGACGTTCAAGCGCGATGCGATCCGTCGACGCATCGCCCCATTGGAACAGCGCTGGCTGGCACTTGAACCCGTGAGGACCCTGACGAACACCGTGACGGCCTACACGGACCTTCTGGCGACGCTGACGAATGCGCAGGGAATGCCGGTGGCCTGGTTCAAAGAGTTGGCGCGGGAATTTCCCAACCCGGTGCGCCTCACGGACTTGTCAGTGAACCAACACGGCGAGGTGCGCATGGTGGGTCAAGCCCAAGCCCGTGAGCAATCCCCTGAAGCCTATGTCTCGGATCTTGCGATGTGGTTAGAACGGGCACATCTCTGCCAAGGGGCTCATCTGGATGCCAGTGAGCGCAACGCGCAACATCCTGAGTTGGTGGATTTCACCCTGACATGCAAACGGCTGTAGATCCGCGTCTGTCCCACGCGATTGGGATTGTGTGCCTCGGCGCCGCGGTAGTCTTCAGTTGGCACGCCCCGTATCGCGCAAACCTCCACGCGCTTGAGCAATCGCGCGAGCATCTGGTCAGCTTGCACCAGCAGATCGCGAAGACGCAACAGATACTGAGTCAGGCGGGGGGAGAAGCGGCGTGGACCGCCACGCAACAGCAGATCCTGGAGTCTGTGAAGCAACGGTTTGTGCCAAGTCGTGCGCTCCCGCAGCTCTTCGATGCCGTGTTGGGACAGGTCGCTCAGGCGAACCTTGAGCTGATGAACGTGAGCCAAGGCAATCTCGAACCCGCCAAAGGGGCGGATGGCAAACCACTCCTGTTAGCCGGGATGCCGTGTCTTCAGCTTGCCGTGACCCTCACCGTGCAGGGACGCTTTGCTGGGGTGGTCGACTGTCTGTCGCAGCTCACCGGCCCCACGTTTTCTGGGGTCATCAGGATCGATGGGGTGCATCTGGTTCTGAAAAGTCCATCCGGAGCGACGGTGAATGGGACCATTCAACTGCTCCTCTATGTCCTGGCGTCCTAGCCGTCGGGTCGTTGACCTGACGCTGGGATGGCTCAGCGTCTTGTGGGTGATGGCTCTCGGGGGAGTTCCTAGTGACCTGCGGGCTGATGAACTGCGGGATCCCTTTGTGTTCGGTCCACGGCAAGAGGTGTCCGCCTCGGCGCAGCCAGTCCTCGAAGGCATCCTCTGGGACGCGACCAGTCCCCTAGCCATCATGCAGGGAAACCCCGTCAGCGTGGGGGATGCGGTGTCGGGGTGGCGGATTGTTGAAATCCATCCGGATCACGTCGTCCTGGAACGCAACGCCCAGCGAAAGACCTTGATGCCAGGCAGTCCAGTGCCAAGCGTTCCTTCCCCGGACGCCTCTCCAGCGGCTCAAGAAGGATCTGACTCGCCAGGCACTGAACCGCTCTCCCACTAACCGCGCCTCCCACGGCGTTCTCAAGACCGGCCCTCCTCCTACAGGATCCTGTGCTTCGGGCCCGTCGTGGGTAAAGATGTCAATGATACGTGAAGTTGTCAGTTGTTCAAAGCAAGTGAACTGACAGCTCT
>CAYJTP010000053.1:0-10316 GCA_964373175.1 uncultured Planctomycetales bacterium | reverse complement strand
TGGGCCGCGAAGGCTTCGAACCTTCAACCTTGGGATTAAGAGTCCCCTGCTCTGCCAATTGAGCTAGCGGCCCGAAGACCAGTATAAAGTCAAAAGTCGAAGGTCGAAGGTACAGATCATCTTCTTACACCAAGAACCTGCACTTGCGACTTTATACTTTCGACCATCTTTATTAGCGCGCCCGGGCCGATTCGAACGGCCAACCTCTGGGTTCGAAGCCCATTGCTCTATCCGTTGAGCTACGGGCGCTCGATCTTTCCTGTTCTGGTACGCTCGCGCGTTTTACGGGGCTATCCTCCGCCACGCGACGTGGCAGATCCGCCTTCGGCGGAGGCTGCCCCCCCGGCCCGACGCCGGCGACAGCCGGGGCGGGCGGCTTTCACTCAAGGCGGGCCGGGGAGCGACAGGCGCAAACGACAATCGCTCACGACGTCAGGGTGGTTGAGATTGTAACACAGAGCTTGAAAGGGAGACAAGACAGGCGATCATCCCCCCACCTGTGTTCGGTCTGGAAGACCGATGAAGTTGTGGATGCCATGTTGATCCGCCTCCGGCGGATACACCGGTGGGGGGATCACGCCCCCCTCAAGCCAGCCAGTCGCTCAGGATTGAGTAGTCGTGTGACCTCTTGGGGCGACAGCAGACCCTGTTCAATGACCAGGTCACTGATCGGCCTGCCGCTTGCCAGGGAGAGCTTGGCGATCTTCGCTGCATGGAGATAGCCAAGGCGAGGCGCAAGGGCCGTCACCAACGCAAGGCTCCGCTGAGCAAAGGCCCGGCAACGATCCGCATGAACCGTGATGCCCGCCACACATCGATGAGCAAACACCTGACTTGCCGTGGTGAGCAGGCGGATAGCCTGCAGCACGTTGTAGGCCACCACCGGCATCATCACGTTGAGCTCAAACTGTCCTGCTTGGACCGCCATCGCGACGGTGGCATCATGGCCGATGACCTGGAATCCCACCATATCGACCATCTCCGCCATGACCGGATTCACCTTGCCCGGCATGATCGATGAGCCAGGCTGCACAGCCGGCAGGTCGATCTCCGCGAACCCCGTGTTGGGACCTGAACTCATCAGCCGAAGGTCATTCGCCAGGCGGATGAGTTCCAAGCTGTACTCCCGGAGGCTCCCCGACAAGCGGGCGAAATCCCCAAGGCTTTGCATGCGTTCCATGAGATCGTCAGCCGGTCGCAGTCGGAAGTTCGTCCATTGGCGGAGCAACCGGATGGCCAAGCCCCGATAGCGTGGATGGGCGTTGAGGCCAGTCCCCGTCGCCGTCCCGCCGAGATTCAATTCGCCAAGGAGGCTGGCCGTCTGTTGCAGGCGCGTCCGAGCCTTCGCAACCACCAAGGCGTATGCCCCGAATTCCCGGCCGAGGGTCACTGGTACAGCATCCTGTAAATGGGTGCGGCCTGCTTTGATGACCCGGCGAAATTGCGTGGCCTTGGTCCGCAGGGCTGCTTCCAGCGCTTGGATCGCTTCAAGAAGGGCAGGGAGTGTTATGAGGCACGCCAGGCGCATCGCGGTGGGAAAGGTGTCGTTCGTCGATTGCGCCATGTTGACGTGGTCGTTGGGATGCACGAATTGGTACGTCCCACGTCGAGCCCCGAGCCATTCGTTCGCGCGGTTGGCAATGACCTCGTTCACGTTCATGTTGAAGGAGGTCCCGGCCCCCGCTTGATACACGTCAACGACGAACTGATCCGCGAATCGACCCCTCAGGATCTCATCGCAGGCTCGCACAATGGCCCGGGCCTGCGTGCGGGTGAGCCATCCGAGTTGGGCGTTGACCGTGGCGGCCGCTTTTTTAATCAGGGCATAGGCCCGCACCATTTCTGGAGGTAAGTGCAACCCGCTGATCGGAAAATTCTCAACCGCCCGGTAGGTTTGGATCCCGTAATACGCGCCGGCAGGGATGCGTTTGGTGCCGAGGGAATCGCGTTCACGCCGCGTCGTCATGACAAGACCCCAGTCCCCATCCTCGTTGACGGGAGCTGGCGTGCGTGAGGAATCTGAAGCGTCAGGTTAGGCAAATTCAGCGAAGATCTCGTCAAGCCGAGGAGGGCTGGACGCTTGCGCAGACTTGATGACCCGCGCGACACCTTCTTCAAAAGTTGGTTCCTGAACCTGGTAGTAGATCCCAAGATACACTTTGTCCTGCTTCAACGCCAGTTCAAACGCCTTGGCCCGATTGGTTACATCGTGGTCTTTGGGCACTTCAGCCAGTTTCGGCGGGATGACTTTGTAGGTGTTGTAAAAGGTGATGCACGGGCTGATGATGTTCACAAAAGCAAAACCTCTGTGTTCAATGGCCTTGATGATGAGGTCAGCGAGCTCCTTCGGTTTTCCAGAGTAGCCACTGGCCACAAAGGTTGCCCCATAGGCAATCAGCATCGCGAGGGGATTGAGCGGTTTCTCGATGTTGCCATAAGGCGTGGAGCCGGCTTGGAACCCGATCGGAGACGTGGGCGAATACTGGCCTTTGGTAAGGCCGTAGGTCGCGTTGTCCATGATGAGATAGGCGATGTCCGGGTTCCGGCGCGCGGCGTGCGGGATGTGTCCCCCACCGATCGCAAACCCATCCCCATCCCCCCCGACGCCGATGACGGTCAACTTCGGGTTAGCCAGTTTGACCCCCATCGCCACGGGGAGCACCCGCCCATGGACGACGTGAAAACCATACGATTTCACAAACCCCGGCGTGCGGCCCGAACAGCCGATCCCAGCGACCACGACGAGGTCTTTGGACTGGATCTGGAGCTTGGCGAGCGACTGGTAGAGGGAACTCAAGACCCCGAAGTCGCCGCAGCCCGGGCACCAAATCGGGTGCTCGTCGGTCTTATACTCTTGCGGCGTAAGTTCCGACGTGACTGCTGTTGACATGTCGTGCCACCTCCTCGACTTTGTCGAAAATCTCTTTCGGGGTAAAGGGCAGCCCGATCGTCTTGTTCAACTGAATGAAATCCATGACAAACCGCTTGCGCAGGAGGGTCGCAAATTGTCCCGTGAAGTTCAGTTCCGGGATGATGACCGCTTTGGCGCCCTGGATAAACGCCGTGAGCTTGGCCAGGGGTAACGGATAGAGGATCTTCGGATGCAAAGCGCCGACGGAATAGCCTTTGTCGAGGGCCATCTGGACCGCCTCGCGGATGACCCCCTCCGAGGATCCCCAGCCGATGATGCCGATTTCCGGATGCTCCACCCCGTACTGTTTGACGAGGTCATTGGCCATGGCCTCAACCGCGTGGAATTTCGCGTAGCGTTTTTGGCTCATCCGGAAGTGGTTCTCATGGTTGGAGGCGGCTGGATAGCCGATCTCGTCGTGCTCCAACCCTTCCGCCACATAGTGCCCCCCGTCCATGCCAGGGATCGACATCGGCGAAATGCCCTCCGGGGTCAACCGGTAGCGCTTGTACGCCTTCATCTCATCCGGCGTGGGCAGTTTTCGCCCAACCACTGGGACGTGCGAGGGATCGGGTTTCGTGACCGTGGCCTTGCGATGGCCTAGATACTGATCCGAGAGGACGATGACCGGCATCTGGAACTGCTCCGCGATATTGAAGGCGTGCATGATCCCGTAGAAGCAATCCTCAACGCTGGTGAGGCCCATGACAACCCGCGGGCAGCTTCCATGCCCCCCGTAGACGGCCAGGTACAAATCCCCTTGCTCGGTTTTCGTGGGCATCCCGGTTGAGGGACCGACGCGTTGCACATCAACGACCACCGTCGGGATCTCTGCCATCACCGCAAGACCCAGCATTTCGATCATCAGGGAAAACCCTGGGCCGGAGGTGGCCGTCATCGCTTTGGTGCCAGCGAACGACGCGCCGAGGACTGTTCCGATGGCGGAAATTTCATCCTCTGTCTGGACGACAAACCCCCCGATCTTGGGAAGCTCCTTTGCGAGAAACTCCATGATGTCCGTGGCGGGGGTGATCGGGTAGCCTGCGTACAATTTTAAGCCGGCAGCGATGGCTCCCAAGGCCAGTGACTCGTTCCCCGAGAGCACCAATTCCTTCGTCTGACGAGGACCGGTCCCGAGCCGAATCGGGTCCTTCTTCGGTCCATTGGCCTTGATGTAGTCGTAGCCAACCTGCAGGGCTTGCAAGTTCTTCTGGACGACCGCATCGCCCTTGCGGGCAAAACGCTCTTTCAACAGCTCCGCAAACTTCTCCAAGGGGATGTCGAATAATCTAGACAGGGCTCCGAGTACGACGATGTTCTTCGTGAGCTTCACGCCCACCTTTTCCGTCGCTAACGATGTCAGGGGAATCGCATACACAATCAGCGAGTCGGTCGATGGGGAACTAAAACTATCCGAATCATAGATCAAGACCCCACCGGAGCGGACATCGCGGATATGCATCTGGTAGGCCTCTTCATTGAACGCCACGAGGACATCCACCTGAGCCCCTTGAGACAACAGAAGCCGATCGGAGGCCCGCACCTGATAGTTGGCATGACCCCCTTTGATCTCGGCAGGGTAGGTGCGAAAGGTATAGATCTCATATCCGGTCCGTGCCAGCGTCAACGTCAGCAGCTCGCCGGTTGAGATGACCCCTTCCCCGCCTTCTCCGCCAATGCGAAACACGCAGTCTGCCATGTTAGCTCGTCACCATGATCCGCTCAGGCTCCGTCAGGACTTTCCGGTCTGGGCGGTCCATTGACCACGTCGTGCCATGACTGCAGCGAAACTCGAGTCGACCTTCCGGGAGCTTCTCCGGCTTGGCATGCTGCAGGATGCACTCGACGGCTATTCCCTTCGCGTCGTCGTCGAAGCGTCCGGCGACCAGCGCTGCCGGAGCCGGAAACTTTGGGCTAATCACAGTATACCCGTCCTGGGCATACCCCTCCAACAAGAGGTTCTCTAATTCATTGCGTCCCACGATGATCTTGAGATCCGGTCGAATTCGAACATGCCGACCGATCGTCAGCAGTTCCATGTCTCGTGTCGTGGGATGCTCCTCATGGGCAAAGAGGTCTTTGGCTTTCTTGGCAAACGTCTCATCGGTCAAGAGACACCCCCCGGCTGGCTGGGAAAACTCGGTCATCCCAAATTGGCGCGCCAGGTCGAGCTGTTCATGACGCGAGCGGCCTGACAGACCCAGGAGCTTCGAACGATCCACGATGCCCAGTTGTTCTGGGACGGTGGGCGCAAGCAACCTCGCGGAAAGCGGGCGCAGGAGAAGACCCTCCAACCCGCTGTCCTGTTCGATGATTCCCAGTGGCCGTCTCATCTGCGACATGGGCCGTTGGCCGATCACTTCACCCGTCACGATAAACCCCGCTTCAAGCTCCTCCATGTAGCGCTTGGCGATGGTGAACATGTAAATCCGACAGTCGACGCAGGGATTCATCTGAGTCCCATAGCCGTATTTGGGATTCTTGATGACGTCCACATACGCATCGCCAACCCCAAGCACCATAAGCGGAATCCCCAGCTGTTGAGCCACCGCTTGGGCTTTGGGCTTCTCACAGCACCCCCAACTCGCGGCAAGGAACAATCCGTGCACCGCGATGCCCTGCTCGAGCATGAGCTTCGCCGCAAGGGCGGAATCCAACCCGCCAGAAATCATGGCAACACACGTGCGTTCCATTATCGGAGAAGGGGCAAGAGACACGGGGCGAGGGGCGTGGCTTGGTCTCCCTGAACAAGCCTGCAATCGTTCAAGGATCCCTTGCCCCACGTCTCACGCCCCATGCCCCCTTTACAGGAACTCCTCCATGATGGCCGCGAGGTTGTCTCGACGCAGCGGCTGCTTGACGAGCGGCACGCCGCTTCGTAAGGCGGGCTCTTCGTCCTCATAGGTGGGCCGTTCGACGGTATAGAACAAGCCGATCGGAATCCGCGCCCCCCATTCAAAGGCCTTCTCCATCGCCGCCTGGAAGTTGGAAGGATCGTGTTTGTCATCTTCGAGTTTGTAGACCCGCTCCCGAAACCAGGGGTACGTATTATGCTTGTTATAGGTCACACAGGGTGAGAAGACGTCGACGAGTGCAAAGCCCTTGTGCTCGATCGCGCCCTTCATGAGGTTCGCCAGCTGCAGGTTCTCTCCGGAAAACCCTCTGGCGACATAGGTCGCGCCGCAGGCAAGCGCAAGCGCCACGGGGCTGAGCGCAATCTCGATGGTGCCTTCAGGGGTCGATTTCGTCCGGATGTCTTTTTCCATCGTCGGGGAGGCCTGGCCCGTGGTCAGGCCGTAGACCTGGTTATCCATGACGATGTAGGTCATGTCGAAGTTGCGGCGGCAGGTGTGGACGAAATGACCCACCCCGATCCCATACCCGTCCCCATCCCCCCCGGCGACAATCACGGTGAGCTCCTGATTCGCGAGTTTCGCCCCCGCGGCAACCGGCAGGGCCCGACCGTGCAACCCGTGGAATCCGTAGGCACGGATGAAGCCAGGAAGGTTCGAGGAGCAGCCAATCCCTGAGACGATCAGGACATTGTGCGGGGCGATATCCAACTCGGCCAGTGCCCGCTGGAGCGCATTCAACACGCCAAAGTCGCCACAGCCCGGACACCAGTCTGGTTTGACTGGACCTTGATACTCTTTGACTTGCGCCATGCTTCCTCCCTTAGCAACGTTCAGAAGACAGAGGACAGAAGATAGAAGACAGAAGACAGATGTCAGAGAGATCAGAGAGGGCGGAGATGGCAAATTCTGATTTCTGACCTCTGACTTCTGACTTCTGACCTCTGACTTCTGATCGCTGACATTTTGATTCCCATCATCAGTGCACCCGAACCGCTTCTGCGCCGGCTGATGCAATCGGTGAAAAATCAGGCGGGAGCCCTTCATCGCTGACCACTGAAACGACGGTGGACTCCTTCGGTTTCTTCTTCAAGAGTTGACGGGCATGTTCGATCACCTGGCCAGGCTCGAAGGGTTCGCCATCGTATTTGCGCAGGTGATGCTGAATGGCCACGCCAGTTTCCATGCGAAGAAATCGGGCCAGTTGCCCGGTGTAGTTCGCCTCAACCGCGAGGGTCATCTTCGTCCCTTCCAACAGCTTGCGGCAGGCTTCTCCTTTGAACGGCCAGAGATAGCGCGGGACGAAGAGATTGACCTTGTGCCCCTCGTGTTGAAGGGCCTGCATCGCTTCGCGCAACACCGCGTAGGTGGATCCCCATCCGACGAGCGTGAGATCGGCGTCCTTCGGACCTTCCAGCTCAGGGTCGGGGAATTCTTGAAGGATGAACTGGAGCTTGCGCATGCGCTTGTCCATCATCCTGGCGCGCACCGGCGGATTGGTGAAGACATCACTAATCACGACCCCGTCCTCGTCGTGTTCGTCGGTCGCCGCGACATAGACCGTGCCCGGGACCCCCGGAAGCGCCCGTGGAGAGACGCCGGTCTTCGTATCTTCGAATCGGTGGTACGCCTCCCCGTTCCACTGGGTGATGAGCTCACCCCGTTCGATCGGGATGTTCGTGATGTCGAGTCCCTCAAGCGTCTCGTTGCGTTCGGCAAGATACAGGTCGGAGGAGATAAGCACCGGACACTGGTATTTTTCCGCCAGGTTGAACGCCTCGATCGTCATCGAGTAGCATTCCGACAGGGTGCGCGGGGCGAGGATCACCTTCGGGAAATCACCTTCGGAGGCTCCTAGGATCTGGAACAAATCGGCCTGCTCGGTCTTCGTGGGAAGGCCGGTAGAGGGCCCGCCGCGCTGGACCTCGACGATGACGACGGGGGTCTCAGTCATCGCCGCCTCCCCGACCGACTCGGACATCAACGCAAAGCCCCCACCCGAGGTCCCACACATGGCCCGCACGCCCGCATGCGAGGCGCCAATCGTCATGTTCACGACGGCAATCTCGTCTTCCGCCTGTTTTACGAGGACACCGGCTTTGACCACCTGCTTGGCCATCCAGTGCAGTAGCGAGGAGGCGGGTGTCATCGGATAGGCCGCGTAGAACTGACACCCGGCCGCGAGGGCACCAAACCCGATGATGGTGTTGCCGCTGGCCAACAGCCGGCGTTTTCCATCAGACTTGCCGATGGTCATCCCGCCTGATTTGGCGTTCGCGTTGGCGTACTCGAAGCCTTTGTCAAAGGCGATGAGGTTGGTCGTCATCACTTGGTCGCCTTTTTTGGCAAACCGCTCCTTGATCAAGCCTTGAAACTCCGTCGCGTCAAGCCCAAGGAACGCGTAGAGCGCCCCCATCAGGGCGATGTTCTGCATGAGCTGATTGCCGATGAGCTCCATGACCGGGAGGCCAATCACTTGCACATGCGGGGCGACCTGGTCGGCACTGACTTGGAATTTATCGCGATTGAAGAGGAGGGCCCCACCGGGGGCGATGCGCTTCCCGTAGCGCTGCACGGTGTCCTGGTTCAGGGCAATGAGGTAGTGGAGCGGGTCACCCTGCGTGTAGACTTTCTGCTGGCCGATGCGGATGTGCATACAGACGTGGCCGCCGCGGATCACCGACTGGTAGCTGTTGTAGGCAAACACATGGTATCCGGATCGGGAGCAGGCCTTGGCAAACGACTCCCCGGAGGCGGCGATCCCGTCGCCCGCGGCCCCACCAACCCAGATACACAGATCGGCACGCACGTCAGCCATGATTCCCCCACTTCGCCCCCGCCACGGCTTTTTCCGCAGGCGGACGGCCGCCCGCCTCTTGCATCATTTTGGTGATGCGACTGGCGACTTCCAGCGCTTCGCCAAACCGACGCTGCCACATGTTCCGCCCAAAGATAAAGCCGGTCACCCCCGCTTCCAAGGCCACTTTCACATCGTCATACAGCTCGTCGTCGGTCCGCTTCGCGCCCCCGGACATGATCGTCAACGTGCGACCGGCCGAGGCGACCACCTGCTCCAGCATCTCTCGCTCGGAGCACTTGAGCTCCCGGTATTCTTTGGGGTATTGTGCGCGCTTTTCCTCGTCGATCTTCGGGAAGTTCACCTTCACGACATCCGCGCCCAATTCTTGCGCCACACGCGCCGCGTAGTCGACCGCGTACAAGCTGTCTCGGCCACCTTTCTGCTCGATGTGCTTGCCCCGCGGGTACGCCCACATGATGACGGGCATCCCGTACCGCTCCGCCTCCCGGCGAACCTTCCCGAACTGGATGAAGTCGTCATCCTGTCGAGGCGAACCGATATAGGAAGTATACCCCACGGCATCGGCCCCGAGCCGCAGCGCATCCTCCACGGACGCGTTGCAGGGCGAGAAGGCTTCGTCATCGGGCGGGATTTCGGTCTTCCCGTTGATCTTCAGGATGAGCGGCACCTTGCCGGCGAACGGCCGGAAGTATTTTTCGGCAAGCCCCACTTGAAAGGCAATCGCTGAAAAGCCGCCTTCCAGGGCCAGCCGCAACTCAAATTCGGGGTTGAGGCTGTCCGGGTTGACGAAGAAGTCGCGCGGCCCGTGCTCAAGGCCCTGATCAATCGGCAAGACCAGCATCTTCCCATTGCCTGGACCGTGCTTATACAACAGCCGATGCAGCCGGGCCTTCTTGCCAGTCGGAAGATCGAGGTCTTCCAGCGTCACGGGTCGTTTCATCGATGCCTCACCTCGGTTCGCGATGCGTGGTTGGGTCCCAGACTCACTCAAACTTAATGCCGGCCTTCTTCAAAAACTTCTGGTCTTCTTCCGTCAACTCAAACTGGAGCCCTTCGACTGCCGGTTTACCGCCGATGAGGGGCACCACGTAGATGGCCAGCTCCACTTGCTCCTCCCGCAAGAGCTGACGTAACCCCTCAAAGTCTTTCGACTTGGCCACCAAGCGCCGAATCGTCTTGTTCAACAGCTTGAGATGCTTGGCCAATTCCTTCTGCAAGTCCATCACGCCTCCTGACCTGTGGGGACCCCGGTCACCACCTCGATCGCCGATTCGCCGGTTAACTTTGCCGTCTGCGTGATCCGCATCGAGCAAAACTTCGGACCACACATCGAGCAGAATTTCGCGTCCTTGTAGAACCCATCCGGCAGCGTCTCATCGTGCATCTTGCGCGCTGTGTCCGGATCGAGCGACAAGGCAAACTGTTGATTCCAGTCAAAGGAAAAGCGGGCGTGCGACAGGGCATCGTCACGCTGGCGTGCGCCTCGGCGTCCACGGGCGACATCGGCCGCATGGGCGGCGATCTTGTACGCGATGACGCCGGCCCTGACATCCTCGTCATTCGGCAGCCCCAGATGTTCCTTCGGCGTCACGTAGCACAGCAGACTGGCCCCATACCACCCCACCATCGCCGCGCCGATCGCTGAGGTGATGTGATCGTAGCCTGGCGCCACATCCGTCACGAGCGGCCCGAGGGTGTAAAACGGCGCCTCGTGGCAGTAGCGCTGCTGGAG
>CAYJTP010000052.1:0-10671 GCA_964373175.1 uncultured Planctomycetales bacterium | reverse complement strand
GGAGGCGGATGCCTCGCCGAAGCTCGAAGAGCGACGGCGGGCAAGAGGGTACCCAGGGCTTGCCAGGTGGGCTCCATACACAGGTTATCCACAGATGTTGAAAACAGCTTCTCGAATTTCCAGAAATCGCGTCTTTGTGCTTGATTTTGAGAAGAGGCGAGCTACAATTGAGGCAAGAAGTTTGCGAGTTAACCGGTTGACGGGTTAACGGGCGTAGCCATGGAATTAACACGCCCATTGTTCCACGTGGAACGTTGAGTATGGCTAAATCTATCGCCGTCTGCAACCAGAAGGGCGGGGTCGGAAAGTCGACGACAGCCGTCAATGTCGGAGCCTATCTTGCGCTTGCCGGAAAACGCACACTGCTTGTTGACCTCGATCCACAAGGCAACGCGACGATTTCCTGCGGAATCGCAAGAAGCCGTTTAACGAAAACTCTGTATCATGCTCTCGTTAATGGAGTTACGATTGATCAGATCGTGGTCGCGTCAACGGTTGAGCGACTGGATCTGGCCCCGTCAAGCTTAGACCTTGCTGAGGTCGATGCGAAATTCGCCGACGCGCCAGAACGGGACGTCAGATTAAAGCAGTTATGCGAGCCGATCAAAGACCGCTATGATGTCCTGGTGTTTGACTGCCCGCCTTCCCTTGGCGTGTTGACCACCAATGCCTTGGTTGCTGCGGATTGCACGCTTATTCCTGTGCAGTGTGAGTATCTGGCCCTTGAAGGCCTCAATGCCTTGCTGCGGACCATTCACCGGATTAAAGACACGCTGAATCCGACGCTGACCATCGGCGGGATCGTGTTAACCATGGCGGATGCCCGGGCGAATCTTACCAGAGAAGTCAGCGACGAGGTTCGAGGATTTTTTAAGGAGCTGGTGTTTGACACCGCGATCCCGAGGAATGTTCGACTAGCCGAATCGCCAAGCTTCGGGAAACCGATCTGTTTGTACGACCCGAGTTCCTCAGGGGCGATGGCGTACGAGAGGCTCACCAAGGAGCTTTCAACGAAAACCGGATTGCTCTAATGCGTCAGATCACAACACAGGAGCACCACACATGACCAAGCGGCTTGGCAAAGGATTCGCCCAGATCGTCGAATCGTCGGTGGAAACGAATCCCAACCTGGTAATGCTGCAGACGGACCAGATCCGGCCATGCCGGTATCAGCCCCGCCAAGCCATCGACCCCGAAGCCCTGGAGGAACTGAAAGCCTCGATTAAGCGGCGCGGGATCATTCAGCCCATCATCGTCAGGCCCATCGCGCATGGGACCTATGAGCTCGTGGCTGGTGAGCGACGGTGGAGAGCGGCACAAGCGCTTGGCATACCAGAAATCCCCTCGCTCATCAGGGCGATCTCCGATGAAGAGACGATGGAGTTTTCACTCATCGAGAATCTCCAGCGGGAAGACCTGAATCCGATTGAAGAAGCCAAGGCCTTTGCCAGGCTCATCAACGAATTGGGGCATACCCAGGAGCAGCTCGCGGAGGCGATCGGGAAAGATCGGACAAGCATCGCCAATGCCCTTCGGCTGTTGAAGCTCCCGGAGGAAGTGCAACAGGCGCTCCAGGATGGGAAGATCACCGCAGGACACGCCAAAGCGTTGCTGGCGGTTGAGCCGACCGCCAAGCAGCTCGAGCTGTTTCATCAGGCTCTCGCCAAAGCCCTGTCCGTGAGGGAACTCGAGCAGCTGGCAAGCCAATGGCATCCAACGCTGCATCGCCGCCGACGGGCACAAGACCCACAGCTCAAGGCGATTGAAGATGAGCTCCGTCAGCTGCTCGGAACCAAGGTGACACTCACAAGCCGCAAGCGAGGCGGGCGGATTGTCATTGACTATTTTTCCTCGGAAGATCTCACGCGGCTACTCAGCGTTCTTGGCGTTACTCACGGGAGCCGATGATCCCGCTCCTTTGCCTCGTCAACCCCTTTAGCGACAACCACGCGTTGATGCGTAAACGAATCTCCAATCGCGACGAAGAACCGATGAGACGCAAAGGGGCGGGATGAGTCCAGAAGCGACGCTTGTGCTCATCAAGCCCGATGCGATCAGACGGGGGCTGACCGGGACAGTGCTCTCGCGACTGACTGACGCAAACCTGTCCTTGATTGGCGCGAAAGTTGTTCGGGTCAACCGGCAACTGGCCGAGAAGCATTATCAGCCGCTTCGAGACAAACCATTTTTTGAAGAGCTCATCCGCTACATCTGCGGGGAACTGCACGGCGTAGAAGCGATTGTCGCGCTCGTCTATGCAGGGACGGGCGCCATTGTCAAGGTGCGTCAGATTGCCGGGGCGACCAATCCCGAAGCTGCCGAGGCGACGTCGATTCGCGGGGCGTACGGGCGCGTGACGACACGTGGCGTCATGGAAAACGTCCTCCACGCCTCCTCGGATCCTCCTGAGGCCGAGCGAGAAATCAAACTGTGGTTCCGTCCTGACGAGCTCCTCATTCCCCTGTACCCGACGGTCCAGACAACTACCAATCATCAGACGCAGGAGTGGGCGCGATGATCCCACCACCTGCCGCCGGCTCTGCTCTGGCAGAGCCGCGAAGCCGACAAAGATGATAAAGAGCCAGTTGACCGCCTCCGAACCGCTCCACCGTGGCTTCGCCACGGCGGTTGGGACGTCGGAAGGCTCAAGGAACCGCCGTGAGGCGCAGGTGGTGGGATGAGTCAGAGCATGACCGGCTACAGCCGCGTAACGCACCAGGGAGCCTTCGGAGCGGTGACCGTCGAATTACGCAGCACAAACCACCGGTACCTCGAGGTGAGCCAGCGCATGCCTGACGGACTGGTGGGGTTTGAAGGGCTCATCACCCAACGCATTCGACGCACGCTGAAGAGAGGACGGATTGATGTCAACGTGACGATGCAGGCTCCCCGAGCAGCCTCCTCACGAGTGGTCCTCAACGAGGCTCTTGCGCAGGCGTACTATACGCAGCTGCTTGAGCTGAAGGCGCGCTTTGGTCTCAAAGGAGCGGTGACGCTGGATCATCTCTTAGCCTTTCCCCTGGTGCTCAACGCCAGGGAGGACCAAACATCACCCCAGTCCTGGTGGCCGGCCATCGAGCGGACCCTCGACGAAGCCCTGCGCAAGCTCTTGGCAATGCGCCGCCTGGAGGGTCAGCGGCTGCTGGCGGATCTTTGCGTGCACGTCAAGGCGATCCGCCGTTGTCTGCGAGCGATTCGCGCGCGCCTGCCGGTGAGCATGGCGCAACAGCAGCGTCGGTTGCGAGGGCGGATCCGGGAGCTGTTGGGAACCGCCGCGACGGTCACCGCCTCACAGATCCAAGAAGCCGTCGCGCTCATGAAAGAAGTGGACATCCACGAAGAACTCGTTCGCCTGGAGAGTCATCTCACTCACACGCAACACGTGTTGGCGAGCCGGGAGCCGATGGGGAAGAACCTGGACTTCATTGCCCAAGAGCTGATGCGGGAGACAAACACCATTGGGGCCAAGGCGAATGACGTAGCGATTGCCCGCTCGGTCATCGAGATGAAAGGGGCGATTGAAAAAATCCGCGAGCAGGCCCAAAACCTCGAGTAACCACCACAGCCTCGATGAATGCGACGTGGCTGAACGTCGGGTTTGATAATGCCGTGGTCGTCGAGCGGATCATTGCCGTGCTCTCCGCGAATCCCTTGCCGATCAAACGGCTGCGCGAGGCCGCGCTTCGGCATCGCAAGCTGATCGATGCGACCAACGGCCGGCGCACCCGCACGGTCATCGTGACCGATTCCGATCATGTGATCTTATCGAGCTTACAGCTGGAGACGGTGGTGCAGCGGCTGGACGACCTCTCCCGCCAAGAGCCGGGAAAGCCATGACCACCCCTCAGGGTCCTGGGCGGCTCGTCATCGTGTCGGGTCCTTCTGGCGGGGGGAAAACCACCGTCGTGCAGAAACTCTTGGGGGAGCTGCCCCGACTGGTACGGTCAGTCTCTGTGACCACGCGCCCCCAACGTCCTGACGAGCGCAACGGCTACCATTATCGCTTCGTCACCGAGAAGCGGTTCGAGCAGCTTCGCGGACGGGGCGAGTTGCTTGAGTGGGCGAAGGTCCATGGGGCGTTCTACGGGACGCCCAAGGCGCCGATCAAGCGGCTGTTGGCGAACGGGCGCGACGTCATGTTGAGCATCGATGTCCAGGGGGCTCGGCAGGTGCGCCGGCGGTTTGGCTCGCGGGCGGTCCTTATTTTCCTCATGCCCCCGTCGCTGAAGGATCTGAAGGCACGCCTGATGAAACGGGCGACCGACTCGCCCCGAGCCATTCAAAGGCGCCTGGCAGTCGCCAAGCGTGAGCTTTCCTGCGCGGCGTGGTATGATTATACAATCGTGAATCGACGGCTGCATGAGGCGGTTGAGCAGCTTCGAGCCGTTCTCGTGGCTGAGCGTCTGCGTGTGCGCCCAACCCGGTCGTACCGTTAAGGAGGCGTGAGATGTCGCACGTGCCCATCGAGGATCTCATGAAACAGTGCTCCAGCATCTACAAGCTGGTGGTGATTGCGGCCAAGCGGGCAAAGGAACTGTCGCAGGGCGCGCCGAAATTGGTGGCGACGGATCTGAAAAAAATCACCAGCGTCGCCCTCGAAGAAATCCGCCAGGGGAAGATCGTGATTCAGCCGGAAGAAGCCGAAGCTGGCGGGGGTGAGCGCAAGCCCAAGCGACGGGCGGCGAGAGAGCCAGTGGCGGTGAAGGCCGGGGGGAAGAAGCGATTGTGACGCGACGAGTCCCAGAAATCGTCCTGGGGGTGACCGGGTCGATTGGGGCGTACAAGGCCGCGGATCTGGTGCGGCGGCTCAAAGAACGTTCCTGCGCTGTGACCTGCATCATGACCAAAGAAGCGCGGGAATTCATCGCCCCGCTGACCCTGGAAGTGCTGTCTGAGCGGCCCATCTACACCGAGCTGTTCGGTCTTGAGCATCCGCACGTCATCCACACCGCCTTGGCTGACCAGGCGGATCTTGTGTTGATTGCCCCGGCCACGGCGAACGTCATCGGCAAGCTGGCGAACGGACTCGCGGATGATCTGCTGGCCTGCGTGGCCCTGGCGACCAAGGCGCCGATCCTCGTTGCCCCAGCCATGAACGTCCACATGTATGAGCACCCGACTGTCCAGGACAACATCAAACGACTCAAGATGCTGGGGCATCATTTCGTGGGCCCTGAGACCGGGGCGCTGGCGTGTGGATATGAAGCGGTTGGCCACCTTGCGGAGGTGGAGACCATCGTCAGAGCTGCGTTGCAAGTGCTCGCAAGCCGATCGCGCGCCTCATCGAACAAACGGCCTGCCTCGCCTGAGAAGCGACTTCCTGCGACCAGGCCGCTTCGTCGGGCATGAAGCGAGCGCAGGCGTCCTGGATCCGACGCCCACTGCGCGTCCTGATCAGCTCGGGCCCCACGCGAGAGCCCATTGATCCGGTCCGGTTTCTTTCCAACTACTCCACAGGATATCTCGGGAGTTGCTTGGCGACCGAGGCCATCCGCCGAGGACATCGTGTCACGCTGGTGAGCGGTCCCGCGACCGTCATGCCACCACGCGCTGCACGGGTGCTCTGGGTGGAGCAGACGGACCAGATGCAGGCGGCGTTGCGACGAGAACTGTCCAAGGCCGATGTGCTGATCATGGCCGCTGCCGTCTGTGATTTTCGTCCCGTCAAGCGCCGACCTGTGAAGCTTCTGCGACACAGGACGCGGCATCTTGCTCTGAGAGCCACTCCGGATATCCTGGGAAGCCTGCCGCGGCGGCTTGGCCAACTCCGCGTCGGGTTTGCCTTGGAGACCGGCCACGCGCAGAAGCACGCGCTGGGCAAGCTGAAGACCAAGCACCTCGACCTCATCGTTGGCCAGCGCCTGCCCGCCCCGCGTCGTTCGGGGCAGGCAGGAATGAACGGGACAGAAGGCCCGTTTGGAAACCGGGCGGTCAACGCATTTTTCCTCAGTCCCTCTGGACGGGCGACCCCGCTTGGCACGGTGTCCAAAACGCGCTTGGCCCGGGCGATTCTTGACGAAATTGAGAGACTCTGGTACGGTGTCGGCGTGCGTAAAACGCAGGAGCTATAGTCCATGCGAATGCTAAGACAGCGGGAGCGGTTGTCAAAGGCGTCGTTTACGTTAATTGAACTCCTGGTAGTCATTGCGATTATCGGGATTTTGATCGGGTTTCTGGCGCCCGGGGCGATGCAGATGCGGGAGAAAGCCCGCCGCTCGAAGTGCCAGAACAACCTGAAGCAAATCTATTATGCCCTCCAGGCGTATCGGGACGATCATAACGAGCAGTTCCCACCGAACCTTGACGCCCTCTACGATCGGTATCTTGACGACCTGGAAGTGTTCAAATGCCCGTCTTCACCCAATCCCATTCCCGCCAGCCCGTCCGCTGGGGATTACGAGATGAAGACCGGACTCTCGCCAGCCAGCAAATCGACCGAACCGCTCGTGGAAGATAAGGATGGGAATCACCCCGACGGCGTGGACGTCCTGCGCGCCGGCGGCCAGGTCACCTTCCAGCCTAACGGCGAGATTTAACTTCCGTGTCAGCGTGGCGGGGGACTCTCCCGGTTTCTCGACCCCGCCATCGGGCCACGGCCTTGGCCGAGGGCCCAGACGGTGGCGCCTCTCCGGATGGGTGGGCGGGATGTCGCCCCCCCGGCCAGACGCCGGCGCGAGCCGGGGCGGGCACATGGGGCGTGGTGTCAGGGTGCCACCCCGCCGTGGCGTGGTGGGGCTCCACAGGAACAGTGGCGTTCTGGCGGGATAGCCTCCGCCGAAGGCGCCACGAGCCTACATGAGGTTGGCGGAAAGTGGTAAGGCGGCGGTCTGCCCCGGCCCCGCCCAGGATTTGTGTAACAGTGGGCGGGGCAACCCCGCACTATTGTCGTGGAGCAGGTTCGGGTTGGGATATGCTCAACACGAATGCGACATGGGGTTCGGCGACGTAGCCTCCGCCAGAACGATTGGCGGATCCGCCACGAGCCTACATGAGGTTGGCGGAAAGTGGTAAGGCGGCGGTCTGTACCTCGACCTCGCTCGGCATCCCTACGAGGATGTATGTGGCGGCGTAGCCAAATGGTAAGGCGGAGGTCTGCAAAACCTCTATACGTCGGTTCGATTCCGACCGCCGCCTCCACCTTGCTCTCCGTGCCGGGCGACTTGGATCGACAGCTTACCTCATACCAAATAGTGCGGGGCGAATCCGGTTCCCGCCTTTCTGTAATGAGTATTCGAGCCACCGCATTCAAGGGCGAGTGGTGAAATCGGTAAACACAACGGACTTAAAATCCGTTGCCCGAAAGGGCTTGAGGGTTCGACTCCCTCCTCGCCCAGTGTGTGGGTTCTTCGCCCTCTCGTAAAGGGCGAGGGGCGGATCCGCCCAGAGTTGAACGCAAGGGCGGAGACTCCCACCCCCGGCATGAAACCAGTAAAAAGTTGAAAGTCGAAAGTGGAAAGGAAAAACGGAGGAAGCCTCAGGTTTTCAACCTTCCACTTTACACTTTCCACTGTTCTGAAGGGGCGGTTAGCTCAGTTGGTTAGAGCGCCACGTTGACATCGTGGAGGCCAGAGGTTCGAATCCTCTACCGCCCAGGCTGTCACGATGCTCAGTGAAACCAAGTTACGAAAATTATACTGTGGCGAACGACTTTCTATGGCAGAGATTGCGGAGAAGCTACAAACGACACACGCGACAGTTCTCTATTGGCTGAAGAAATATCAAATACCCCGACGTACCTGGCGCGAGAGTGCGTATGTCAAACAGAACCCAAGCGGCGATCCTTTTAGGATCCCAAAGACATTGACAGCTCGGCAACAGGAGTTAATGGCAGCAGGGCTTCTCCTCTACTGGGCTGAGGGAAGCAAGACGGACAGCGCAACGAGGATCGCCAACCTCGATCAGCGCATGCTAGAGCTCTTTGCACGATTTCTTCGAGACGTTTGTCATGTCGATGAGCAACGTTTGAGTCTCTACGTGAGGGTTCATAAGCGTTTTGTCTTGGAGTCGGCTAGGCGATATTGGTCCCGCCACCTCCACCTTCCTTTATCCCGAGTGTTGGTCTATCCGCACTCAGATAGCAGGAGCAAGGCATATCAACAATGGTCGAGTTACGGTCTCGCAACTCTAGAATTTCATAACACAAAGTTCAAGCAATGGCTAGACACAGCAATAGAACACTATGTGAACAAACGGCTAGAAGTGCATGGGCCACACAGGCATCATTGAACAGGTCAAAACCACTGACCCACTCCACGCCCTGCGGCACAGCGCCGCGCATGTGATGGCCCAGGCGGTGAAACGGCTTTATCCTGAGGTGAAATTGGCGATCGGCCCGCCGATTGAGGAGGGCTTCTACTACGACCTGGACCTGCCGGTCCAGTTGACGGAAGAGAACCTCCCCGCGATCGAGGCGGAGATGCAAAAGATTATCCACGCCAATTATCCGTTTCAGCAATCGTTCATGGCCAAAGCCGAAGCCATCACGTGGTTTCAGGACCGAGGAGAACGCTATAAGCTGGAGATCATCGACGGCATCCCCGAGGCCCGCGTGTCGATCTACACCGACGGAGAATTCGTCGATCTGTGCGAAGGCCCGCATGTGAAGGCGACGGGCGAGCTCAAAGCCGTCAAACTGCTCTCCGTCGCCGGGGCCTACTGGCGTGGCGATGAGAAGAACACACAACTCCAGCGCCTCTACGGCACCGCGTACTTCCGACAGGACGAGCTGGAGGCGCATCTGGCGCGCGTGGAGGAGGCCAAACGTCGAGACCATCGCAAGCTCGGCAAGGAACTGGGGCTCTTCAGCTTCGAGGAGTTGGCTGGACCTGGGGTCGTGTTTTACCACCCCAAAGGGGCGTTGATTCGGTGGATGATAGAGGACTACATTCGGCAAGCGCATCTCGCCAGAGGCTACCTGCCGGTCATCACCCCGCATCTCTTTCGCACCGACGTCTGGAAACAGTCCGGGCACCTGGAGCACTACCGCGACTACATGTTCCTGTTGGAATCAGACGGCATCCCCTACGGGCTCAAGCCGATGAACTGCCCCGGGCATATCCTCATTTACGCCTCGACCCTGCGCAGCTACCGGGAGCTGCCGATCCGCTTGTTCGAACTAGGGACCGTCTATCGCAACGAGAAGTCCGGCGTCCTCCACGGGCTCTTGCGTGTTAGAGGATTCACCCAGGATGACGCGCACATTTTCTTACGCGAAGACCAGCTCGTCGGAGAACTGGTGACCTGTTTGGAATTTGCCCTTGACGTGTTGCAGGCCTTCGGATTTCAGGAGTACGAGGTGGAACTCTCAACGCGGCCGGGCGACTTCATCGGCACGCGCGAGGCATGGGATCGCGCCGAGGCCGCCCTCAAGTCTGCCCTGGAAACGAAGCAGATTCGTTACACCGTCCAGGAAGGAAAGGGCGCGTTCTATGGACCGAAAATTGATCTGATCATCAACGATGCCCTGGGGCGCAAGTGGCAGTGCGGGACGATCCAGTGCGATTTTGCGCTCCCCGAGCGGTTTCAGCTGACCTACGTCGGGGCCGACGGATCACTGCATCGTGTCATCATGGTCCACCGGGCGCTGTTGGGCAGTTTCGAGCGCTTCTTCGGGATGCTCATCGAGCACTACGCAGGAGCTTTTCCCTTGTGGCTAGCCCCGGTGCAGGCGGTGGTCATTCCGCTCACCGAGCGGCAGGTCGCCTATGCCGCCGAGGTCGCACAAGGCCTGCGCGCGGTTAAGCTTCGCGTCGAGGTCGATGAACGCAACGAAAAAATGCAAGCGAAGATCCGCGACGCCCAACTCGCGCAGATCCCCTACATGCTGATCGTGGGGGAGCGAGAGGCGACAAAGCGGACCGTGGCAGTCCGCCATCGCCGAGCAGGCGATCTGGGTCCCATGGCCCTGGAGGGATTGGTGGGGCGGATGCAACGCGAGGTCGATAGCCGAACCGGCCTGCCTACCTCGTTAGATTCAGGGCAGGCAGGCTCAACGTAAGGAGGAGAACGATCGAACGACAGCTGCGAGCCAACGAGCGAATTCGGGTCAGTCAAATCCGGGTGATTGGACATGATGGTGCGCAACTGGGGGTGATGACGCCTCCGGATGCGCTGCGGCTGGCCCGGGAGGTGGGGCTGGATCTGGTTGAAGTGGCCCCCCAGGCCAATCCCCCCGTGTGCCGCATCATGGACTTCAATAAGTTTAAGTACGAGCAGGCCAAGCGGGAGCGCGAAGCCAAGAAGAAGCACCGGGTGGTGAGACTGAAAGAAATGAAGTTCAAACCGCATATTGAGCAGCATGACTACCGGGTCAAACTCCAGCAACTCAAACGGTTTCTCAGCCGGGGGGACCAGGTGAAAGTGACGATGATGTTTCGCGGCCGGGAGCTGACGCACGTGGAGATCGGCCGGCGCGTGTTGGATCGATTGGTCACCGATTTGCAGGCGATCGGGCGGGTGGAACGTTCACCAATGTTGGAAGGCCGGTTTATGACCATGATCTTTCTCCCGGATCACGCCGCCTTGAAACGCGCAAAGAAACCGCAAGCCACACGATCCTCGACGACGCAGACGACCCCGGCACAGGCTTCCATCCGTTCGATGGAGCGTAGCGTCACCCCACAGGACGGGGGAGCAGCCTCGAGCCCCTCGGCGTCGGCGCCAAACGCCTAG
>CAYJTP010000051.1:0-10704 GCA_964373175.1 uncultured Planctomycetales bacterium | reverse complement strand
CCTCCAACCTCGCCACCGTCAGCCTCACGATCACCGCCATCAACGATCCGCCGGTCCTCGATCTCATCGGCAATAAATCCATCGCCGAAGGCAGCACCCTCACCTTCACGATCAGCGCGAGTGATCCGGATGGCGATGCCGTAACCTACTCGGCCTCGAACCTCCCGACGGGAGCTTCCTTCAACACGAGCACCTACGTCTTCACCTGGACGCCCGATTTTACCCAAGCCGGGACCTACGGAGGTGTCCACTTCGAGGTCTCCGATGGCTTACTCACCGACTCTGAGGACATCACGATCACGGTGACCAACACCAACCGTGCCCCAGTTCTGGATCCGATTGGGGACAGGAAGGTGGCTGAAGGCAATTCCCTCTCGTTCACAATCAGCGGGACGGATCCTGACGAAGACCCCGTGACCTACTCAGCCTCCAACCTCCCTCCCGGGGCGAAGCTGGCGGATGATGGGACTGGGAGCCTCCTGTTTAGCTGGACCCCCACCTACACCCAAGCCGGCACCTACCCGAATGTCCACTTCGAGGTCTCCGATGGCTTACTCACCGACTCTGAGGACATCACGATCACGGTGACCAACACCAACCGTGCCCCCACCGCGAACCCCCAATCCGTCACGACGGCGGAAGACACCGCTAAGGCCATCACGCTCACCGCCTCGGATCCGGATGGCGATCCCTTGACCTACGCGATCGTCACCAACCCCACCCACGGCTCCTTAAGTGGCACCCCCCCGAACGTCACCTACACGCCAACGCTCAACTACAACGGCAGTGATTCCTTCACGTTCAAGGCCAATGACGGGACGCTCGAGAGCAACATCGCCACTGTCTCCCTGACGATCACGCCGGTCAACGATCCGCCTGACCTGGCCCCAATTGGCAATAAATCGGTGTACGCGGGGAGGACGTTGACCTTTACGGTGAGCGCGACCGATCCGGAGAACGATCCGCTCACCTATTCAGCGAGCCCCCTGCCTTCAGGAGCGACCTTTGATCCGGCCACCAGGACATTTCGCTGGACACCAACCTTGTCACAGCTCGGGACCTATTCGGTGACGTTTACCGTGACCGATTCAGTTGGCGCCTCGGATGCTGAGACCATTCAGATCACCGTCAGAAGACGAACTGTCTACACCTGTTTCCTCGCCGGGACCCCGATCCTGCTTCCCACTGGTACCACGAAACCGATTGAGCACGTGCGGGTGGGGGATGTCGTGCTCGCCTTCGATGAGCAGACCCAGCAGTTCAAACCGGACAAGGTGGCCAAGCTCTTCACGCATCAGGCCCCGCAGTATCTCATCATCAACCACTACCTGAGGGTGACTCCAGAACATCGGGTCTACTCCAATGGCCAGTGGGTGGAGATAGGCACGCTTAAGGTGGGCGACTTGCTCCTGAACGCGAAGGGTGAGCCTGAGCCCATTACCTCTATTAAAGAGGTCAACGAGCAGGTTCCGGTCTACAACTTCGAAGTCAACCCCCACCACACCTACATCGCGGGCGGCATCGTGGTCCACAACCAGAAGGCCCCCGTCTACTAAGCCTGCCTGCACAGTGGTATCTGATACCGATACCACACTATTGATAGTATTCAGACTATATAGTATAATTACTTCGGTGAAGCCCAAAGCCCCCGTCGTGGGGACGATGCACCGAAGGAGAGGAGAGACGGACATGGCCAAGGAGATCACGGCGCTTGAGTTACGCAAGCACTTCGGGGAGATCATGGAAGACGTTCGCTACCGCAAGGAACCGTACATTGTGAAGCGCAACGGGCGACCCATGATTGTGCTCATGGATATCGAGGCGTATCAAACCGTGCAGGAGCGGCAGCGGGAAGACGCCTTCGTCGAGGAGTACACCGAGGAGCGCATCCAGGAGTTTTTGAAGGAAGACCGTTTGGACCAGGCGACAAAAGCGAAGGCTAGCAAGTTACTGGAGTAAATGGTCCGGGTCTTCCTGGACGCGAGCGTCTACTTCGCCGGCTGCTACTCACCCACCGGCGCTTCCGCGCTGATCCTGAAACTCGCCAAACGCAAGCGCCTCGAGCTGGTGGCCTCCCGGCTTGTGTTGCGCGAGGCTGAGCGCAACCTGCGAGCCAAAGGCAGCCGGAAAACCCTCCAGGAATTCCACCAGCTCCTCCAAGCGGTCAAGCTCCGTATGATTCGCACGCCTTCAGACGCAGTGCTCGCTCGGTACGAAGGCGCGATTCACCCCAAAGACGTGCCTGTGCTGGCCGCAGCCGTTGAGGCCAACGTGAAGTACCTGGTGACCTTGGATCGACGGCACTTCCTCACGCCAGCCGTCCGGTCGAAAGCCGCACCTGTCCACGTCCTCACGCCTGGGGACTTCCTCAAAGCACTCCCCCGCCTCACACCCGCCTAATACGAGCCAACCGCGTTGAAGCATACCAGCCGCCTTCGGAAGACAGCCACGGCCACGCGACACACGTAACCGGACCCACGCTTGGGGTCAGACCCCAAACATCAAAACTGTTTGGTGATTGGTGCTTGGGTATTGCCCGCCACACTGATTGGCGGGTCCGCCAAGTTTTGTGGCGGAGAATTTATTTGGGATTTGTCCGCCGGAGGCGGATCCGCCCCCATCCTTGAACGAGAGGGCGGAGAATTTGGTGTTTGGTTATTGCCCTTCATCACTTCCCCTTGACACGTTCGCCTTTCATCAGGCATACTTCAATCGACAATTGATTCGGCCCTACTGACAAAGCCACACCTCGCGTAAGCGAGGGCCGGAAAACCACAGGTCCCGTACCGACGGGAAAGCTGGGTTGCCAAAGGGGGAACGATGGACAAGCGAGAACACCTGACGTCGCACAGAGCGGTTAGGTGTTTTTATTTTGCAACGATTGTGCCCTTTTTGGGTCCGAGTGTGCCAGCGCAAGGCACACCGTGCACTAAGGGAGTGAGCCGATGAGCCAACCGGTGATGCTCGCGACCGCTGAGACGATTATTGGCCGTGCCATGGCTCCCGCCCTTCGGTTCGAGAACCGGCGCGTCAGGCAAGCCGCCGATCAGGCGCAAGACCCAGCCGAGGCGTTGCTGGCCCTTGCCTTCGAACTCTCCGTGACGCTTGGGGATCTCAGTCAATGCGTCAACGGCAAGCACCGTCCAACGGCTCACTGGATCCGCCAGCTTGGCGAACGCCTCAGTCAATTCGCGATGGCCTTTGCGCTGGAGTCGCCACAGCCAGGGCAGTCGCAGGCGTTTGCCGAGCGGATTGGTGCATTCACTGAGGTCGCAAGCCCGCTCGTGCGGGTCAACTATCTGCCGCCTGACCAACAGGCCGAACTCTCCAAGCAGCTTGCGCGCGTGGAACGGCTGGCGCGCGAAGTGCAGACAAGCAGCCTCACCGAGCGCGTACGGGTGGGGACTTGACGGATGCGTTGCCAATCAGGCATACTTCCTAGTGATCAGTGAGTTGGCCCTACTGATAAAGCCACACCCCGCGTAAGCGGGGGCCGGAAAGCCACAGCCCCGACACCGTCGGGGGGCTGGGTTGCCAAAGGGGGACAAGGTGAACAAGTCGAATGACCTAACTTCGTACGCAGGGGTTAGGTTTTTTTGTGGTCTTCGGTGTGCCCTTTTTGGGTCCGAGTGTGTGGGAGGAGGGCACAATGCTTGAGACGTTGGTCTCCTCCCGGGTTCGCCGGACCCTGTACGAATACCTCCTCACGCATCCTGCAGACCGCTTCTACCTCCGGGGACTTGCCAAGGAACTCAGTCTCTCGGTCAGCCCGCTGCGCAGGGAACTGCAGCGGCTTGAGCACCTTGGGGTCCTCAAAGCCTACGAGGAAGCCAACGTCCGCTTTTACGTCATTGACCAGACCCACCCGCAGTTTGTGCAGCTGAAGCAAGCCGTTGCGAGCCCAAGCACGTCTCCAGCGCCCGCGGTTC
Organism: uncultured Planctomycetales bacterium; assembly: GCA_964373175.1. Classification (GTDB taxonomy): domain Bacteria; phylum Omnitrophota; class Gorgyraeia; order Aquiviventales; family Aquiviventaceae; genus CAYJTP01. The sequence goes on along the minus strand of CAYJTP010000051.1, from coordinate 6,775 downwards.
TGCAGCCCTCCGTGCCATTCATTTCTTCAACGGTCCTCTCCGCGCCGAAAATCGAGCGGATCCGACGCGCCCTTCGCCCGGCCTTTCCGTGGCCAGCGGTCGTGGGGCTGATGGGTGTCACAGTCTTGGTCGGCATGGTGGTGGTGATGATGACCTACCTCACTGTCACCAACCAACATCTGACCGTGCTGACGAAAGAAACGATGTCCACCCCTCGCACGCAGGTCACCGTGGTGAAGACTGAACCCAAGGCCTCCGGTGAAATGCACAGCTCCCGGTGGCGCTTGATGCCTGGCGCGATGGGCGGCTTTAGTACTGGATCGGGTGAGGAGGAGAGCTACTGAGAGAGTGATGAGTGACGAATGATCAGTGATGAGTGAGATGGAAGCGAGCGGAAACAAATGAGAACGATAACGCAAAGACGAAAACAATCTGTCACAGAGGTGACAGGCGTCAGGCGAGTGTCGCGATCTGAGCACGCGCGTCGGACGCTGTCTCGGTCAAAAACCCCGGTTGGTCTGCTTGCCTTTTTCTTCGCCTTTTCCTTCATCATTCCTTCACTAGTCACTAGTCACTGGCCACTAGCCACTGATCTCGCTTTTGCTGAAGTTCCCGCCGTATGCAACTACCAGGGCCGCCTGACCGATGCGGGTGGGTCTGCGGTCACGGGCGCCGTCACGATGACGTTCCGCCTCTATGACGCGGCAACCGGCGGCTCGGAGAAATGGAAGGAAGACCAGGCAGTGACACTCACCCAAGATGATAACGGGCTCTTCAACGTCGTCCTTGGCACGGTCACCTCCATGAGTTCGGTGGACTTCAACGTGCCGCTGTGGCTGTCCGTGCAGGTCTCCGGCGACACCGAGATGACACCCCGGCAGCGCCTGACCCCTGTGGGCGCGGCCATGAACGCCGATAAGTTGGACGGCTTGGACTCCACGAGTTTCCTGCGAACCGATGTGGACACCGCGACCTCCGGCAAGTTGACCATCACCCGCTCAGGCACCGCCCTGGTCATCAAACCGACCACGGATCCTTCCGCCAGCACCAAGCTCATTGACGTGCAGAACGCCGCTGGGACCACGAAGTTCAGCGTGGACCTCGAAGGGGATGTCACGGTCGCAGGTGATTTGTCCGTGACCGGCACGATGAGCGGGGCTACCAGCACGACGGGCACCACGAGCACAAGTTGGACGGTGGGCAGCGGAACCGATGCGACGACCACCGATGTGTCGTTGCTCCTGGGGCAATCGAGCGGTCGAGAGTCGCTTGTGTTTGATGGAGATAGTACCGATGACTTCATCCTGTCTGATGACCTGCGATTGGATGCGCAATCAGCGCTGAAGTTCCTCGAAGCTTCAGCCAACGGCACAAACTTCGTGGCATTTCAAGCCCCCTCATCCATTGCCAGTGACGTTACCTGGACGCTTCCCAGCGCGGATGGCTCAAACGGCCAAGTCCTCACCACGAACGCTTCTGGCACCATGTCGTGGACAACCGCGACGTCCATCTCCGGGGTCGGTGACATCACGGGTGTCACCGCAGGAACCGGCTTGACGGGTGGCGGGACAAGCGGAGATGTGACCGTGTCACTCTCGACGCCGGTGTCTGTGGCCAACGGTGGGACGGCCGCTACGACCTTAAACGACCTGATCACGCTTGGGACCCACACGACCGGCAACTACGTCGCGACAGCCAGTGGGTCTTCCCCCATCAGCGTCAGCGGCTCAGGCAGTGAAACGGCTGCGCTCACCATTAGCTGTCCGACCTGTGTGACCTCGGCCTCTGGTGGGACCCTCGCCGTCACCCTCGCGGGGACCTCCGGCTCAAACCAGACTATCAACAACGGGGATACGATCACGATTGCGGCGGGAAGCGGCATCACGACAACGGGTGCCGCGACGGATAAAGTGACGGTTGATTTGGGCGGCAACCTATCGGCCAACACCACGATTGACATGAATGCTTTTGACTTGATTCTTGATGACATGTCCTCGACGGACGTCCTCCAGCTTCAAAATGCCCAAGCCTCGGCAGATACCGCCACCCTCTATGTGGCCGACACCGCCACATCCCCCGCAGCGAACTTGGTGATCAGCGCATCTGATGGTGGGGTACTCATCGACACGCTCGGGGCTGCGGATCTTGCGGCCTCAGGTGGGAGCCCCGCACTGGACAACCGGACCGATATCAGTGATTCGTTGGCGATTGCGACCCAACCGACCGCGGCTGACTCCGATGGGGTGATCAAGCTCGGTCGTGATAGCGATGATGGGACGGCCAAATGGGAGTACATCTGGTACGATAACTCCGCGCGCAATGGAAAGGGCGAATTTGTCTTCAGCGCCTCGACCCGTGTCGAGTCGTCCAGCCCCGCCTACCTGCTGTTTTCTCCGCCAACGGCCAGTGGCAGCACTCCGGGTGCCCGCTACGGCATCAAATTTGATCCCGAATCGACGCCAAAAACCCTGAGCTTTGTGGAAATCGCAAATCCCACCACGACGCCTGTCGAGAACACCTTGTTTGAGATGAAAGCCGGAGGGAAGATGGCATTGGAGTTAGCCAATATCGTGAAGAACGGCTCCTTCGAGGCGTTCAGCGCCATGGAGGAGTTTCACGACTACGACCCGAACTTCGCGACCAACTCCCAGTTTGGAGGGAGCTGGAACCAGACGTACGGGTTCCAGGGTGGGTGGGATAACTTCGCGCCGGATGAATGGACGTGGGTGGCCGGCGATGTGTTTCAGCATTCACCGGCTCTCCTCGCCACCAGTGGGACGGCAAACTTCACCCAAGATCTCGCCCATGGCAAGAGCGCCGTGGCGGTCAAAGATCCCACGCCTGGCGATACCGCCTCGACGCGCTATAGCCTCTTAAGCGACAGCCCGTTTCCTGATGGAGCCATCAAACAGAGACTGACTAACCTGAAACCGAGCACGACCTATGCGATTGGGGTCAAGGCGATGGTGAAGAATAGCGCGAACACGACCGCCCTCGTCGAGATCGATGGAGAAGACACGACCAATGGCTCCTTCACGCCGTTCGGGACAAACACGGCCGGGCCGCTGTCAACCACGTCCACGAGCTTCATAGATCTCGTTGGGACGTTCAAGACCGATGCGTCCGCCAGCGACGTGACGGTCTATCTCATCTGCCAGCAGACCGGAGCGCCTGCGATGACCGACGTGTGCCGATTTGACGCGGCGCAGGTCATCGTTGGAAAGTCGATCCCGGAGTTTACGCCAAACAGCGTGGTGGATACGGGCGATCAGACGATCTACGGGAGCTTGCGGCTGGGGCGGACGTCCGATGAAAAGGGTGGCATCCTCTCCGTCGATAAGTTTGTGCGGACGCGTGGTCTTGAGCTGTTCACTGATGATCCGGGCTTGAGTGGAAAAGTGGGTGGTGGAAACGCCACCCTCGGGGGCAGTGGGGTCTTCCCGCCAGGACCGGGATGGAATGAGACGACGTATCAACAGGCCACCGCGCAGGTGTTCGTGGGCGGCGCCTATAGTTCAACCGCGCCCCCATATCGGACCTACAAGGTCAAAATTAATATCGATGGCACGCCGGATACCTTCTCCTGGTGGTATCAGGATGACACGACCAACTGGCAGGAGACCCCGGGTAACGCTTCACCCATCTCCATCGGGAATGCGACGACTTCAGCCAACGGCATCACGCTCAATGCAGGGGTCAAGGTCTGGTTCAGCAGCGCGACAGCCGGCACCGCGGGGGATACATGGCACTTCAGCGCGTCCAACCAAATGCCGTCTGGCACAGCAGCAGGCACCGGAGGCTATGACTCATACGCAAGAATGGCCACCTATACGCCTGGGCAGACCCGGATCTACAAAGATCCTGATCCCGTCTCCCTCACCTACAACAAGTTGGTGTTTCAGGATGGCACCACCAAAGTGACGTTAAACGATCTGGCCAGCTCGGTGACGACGTCGAGGCCCAGCTACATCAGCATGACCACCCCTGGCGGCACGGATTACGGTCTTGACATGAAGGCGCTCGGGAACTACACCGGCACGATGAATAAGTCGTACAAAGTCCGGATCTTTCAAGCTGGGACGGCCGGGAGCAGCTCTGATCAGTTTCAGTGGTCCAATAACAACGGGGTGACCTGGAACCCCTCGTCGAGTACCGGGACGCCCATCACCGACATGGACCAGCCGCTAGAGCTTGGCATCATGATCCACTTCTCTGAGCGAAACTTCACCCCGGATAACACGACCACCGGCGGAATCGGCGGAGACTACTGGACCTTCAATGCCGCCCCGGGATCGTCAGGCTCATCCAAGGTGGAATCCATCACGCCATTCGTGGGGAATCCCCCAAGCCAGGGAACACCCATGAGCGGCGCCGTGAATCTCAAGCCGGGCAGCAACAACATCACCTTGAGCCAGGAGGGAAGCGACATCACGATCAGTGCATCCTTGTCCGGTGCAGACGGCAAGGACGTCAAGTCCAGCAATACCGATCAGGTTGCCGGCTTCCTGACTGCTGAACTTGACCCCGGCCTTGGGATCGCCGTCAGCGAAACCCCTGCTGATGCCTTTAACAATACCAAAACACGCCTGGCGATTAACGCCACGGTGGTGCCTCAACTGGGCGCGGTCAACGCGTTCACGAAAGCCAACACGATCGCCCCAGACAGCGACGCGGTTCCCCTCACGCTCAAGCGGGGCACAGATACCAATCCCAACGCGAACCTGTTGGTGATCCGCAACAACGTGGACAATGCCAATCTCTTTGTCATCGATCCGACCGGGTCGATCACCGCAGGCAGCGTGCCCTGGGCGCGTCTGACGAACTTCCCGGTCAGCTGTCCTGGCGGACAGGTGGTGCAGGGTGTTGGGGCGTCGTTAAGCTGTGTTGCGGCCAGCGGCGGCACGGTCACCAGTGTCGGCCTCAGCGCCCCGGCGAGCGAATTCGATGTAACCGGCTCACCGGTAACCGGCGCAGGGACCTTGGCCCTGGCCTGGGATGCCCAAGCGGCCAATAAAGTTCTTGCGAGCCCATCCTCTGGAGCGGATGCGGCCCCGAGCTTCCGGGCACTGGTCGACAACGATATTCCAGACACCATCACCGCCTCCAACTACCTGCCGCTTGCTGGGGGCACGACCACCGGGAACCTCACGATCACAGGCACGCTGACCGTCGCGGATACGCCAAGCGCGGCTGATTCTGATGGGACGATCTACCTGGGCCGCGACTCAAGCACCTCCCACTACATCAGGTGGGATGATGACTATGTGGCTCAGAACATTACTGGCTGGCTGTATACGGACGAGGGGCTCTCCGTCAAGCGGATCAACGTCCGTGGGGCAAGCCCTGCCGCGATCAGCTTTGGCTCTGGGAGCACCGCGCAGCGATTCGAATACGATCCCACCACCCAACAGTTTAGCTTTACCGGTGGGAAACTCTCGCAGCAGTTCCAGAACATCATCCGTGGCGGGTCGTTTGAAGGGACGAAACCAACCGGGTGGCAATCCTTGACAGGCACGACGTTTGGCACCAACATCAACATCGACGACGTGGTGCTGGTGTCCGCGGCGGGGAATGCCAAATTCGGCTCTAAGGCCATATCCATTGCGGATAATGACGCCGCTTTCGCCAAGGGGGTGAAGTACAGCTTGCCAAACTTTCAGCGGGACCAGCTCAAAGGCAAGAAAGTCACCCTCTCGGGCTGGGCGCGAACCGACAGCGGGCAGGCTCGGGCCTCCGTCGCGTTCTATGACGGGCTGACCACCACCGTGAAGAATCTTCCGCCGAACGCCACCCCCCAAACGTACCTGACGACCACCTATCAACAGTTCACCACGACGTTCGATGTGGCTAGCGCCGCTACCGAGGTGACGCTCTCCGTGTATGCCGCAGAGGGGACTGAACCCGGGACGGTCGTTGCGGCCAACAAGACCGACAACGACGGCGCCGGAACCACCTATACGGCCGCTAGGATCTATTTTGATGGACTGACCCTCGTAGAAGGGGCGCTGGCGTTGGATTATGGGCCGTCCCCGATCTTGGATACCGGGCCGCAAGTGATCTATGGCAGCCTTGCCATTGGAGCGGACTCCGATCCGTTCGCGGCAGGCGGTGGGAGCCCACAACTCGTGTTTGGTGAGCCGGATAACTCCTTTGGGAGCGGCTACGGTGGGTATGGCATGGGAACAGGCTCGATCGCCTTCGAGCAGTGGGGCAGTGACTACGGACGCTTTCGGTTTAATCGAGGGATCAGGATCTCACCCAGCGATACCCGTGGGTCGAGCCTCCATCTGATGGGACAGCCCAGCTTTCAGAATGAGGCGTTGTTCCAGTTGGGCGATGGCATTTTGAGCGGTGGAGGCGCCAACGGGACGTGGATCGGCATCAAATCCCAAGGCGGGGGCAATGCGGATTTCATCCATTTCCAGGGCCTGGATGGCTCGACCAAATTCAAGGTGGACTCAACCGGAGGGCTGATCCTTGGCGGGCAGCTCAACGTCCCGAATCTCGGCGTCGAATTCACCGAGTCTGACACCAACCCCGCCTGCGCGAGCGGCAACTTCTCGATCTTCGCGGATCTGTCCGAGAACAAGCTCAAGAAGTGTCAGAACGGCGTGGCGAGCGACCTCGACACGGGGGGTGGGGCAGCCAACACGGCAAGCAACGTCGGGGCTGGTGGTGTCGGGGTCTTCAAACAGAAGCAGGGGACGACCTTGGAGTTTAAGAACATCAACGTCGGCTCCAACAAGCTCACCGTCACCGATGACACGGGCAGCTC
>CAYJTP010000050.1:4802-10929 GCA_964373175.1 uncultured Planctomycetales bacterium | reverse complement strand
GTGCATCTTCCAGTTGCCTGCGATGATAGGTTTGCGCATTTCCCACGTCGACCTAAATGCGCCCACACATGCACTGTGACATATGCGGAGGCGCATTTACCCTGAGCGAAGTCGAAGGGTTACCCTTCGATTCGCCCCGCCGGAGGCGGGGCTCACTCAGGGTAAATGGAACCACCCGATTGTGAAGATGCATAGGTGGTTCCATTTAGCGACCACGCGCGGATGTTGAGACGGTCGGGGAGGATTGGCCGGCTTGACGGTCCCGAAGGACCGCGATGCCTGGCAGGACCTTGCCTTCCAGGAACTCCAGGGAGGCTCCGCCACCGGTCGAAATGTGGCTCATGCGATTGGCAAGTCCAAACTGTTTGACGCACGCAGCCGTATCCCCTCCCCCGATCACCGTCGTCCCGGTCAGGCTTGCCAACGCCTGGGCCACCTGACGACTCCCTCCCGCAAATCGAGGTTGTTCAAAGACGCCCAAGGGACCATTCCACACGACGGTCTTCGCATCGGCGAGCGCGTTGCAGAACAGCGTTCGGGTCGCTGGACCGATATCCGCGCCCAACCATCCCTCGGGGATGTCCACGGTCGCGATCGTCTTGACCTCACTGTCCGGGTCGAGTGACGTCGTAATGACATGGTCGCATGGTAACAGGAACTGGACGTTGCGCTGCTTCGCTTGCGCAAGGAGTTGTTTGGCGAGCTCTACTTTGTCCGCTTCAAGCTTCGAGGAGCCGATCGCATGGTCCTGGGCGTTCAGAAACGTATAGGCCATTCCTCCACCGACGAGAATGCGATCGACCCGCTCAAGGAGGCGTGCGAGGACGCCAATCTTATCCGAGACCTTTGCTCCCCCCAGGATCGCGGCATACGGCCGGTTGGGATTGGCCAAGGCCTCATCCAGGTAGCGGATTTCCTTCTCCATCAACAAACCCGCCACCGCCGGCACATCATGCGCGATCCCCTCGGTTGAGGCGTGGGCCCGATGCGCGGTCCCAAACGCATCGTTCACGAACACCTCGCCGAGGTGCGCGAGGGACTTGGCAAAGCCCGGATCGTTCTGCTCCTCTTCGGCATAGAAGCGCAGGTTCTCCAAGAGCGCGACGTCGCCAGGTTTGAGGACGCCGACGCGGGCCTCCACTTCCGGCCCGAGGCAATCAGGAAGAAACAGGACAGGGCGCTTCAGCAGCTCTTGAAGTCTACTGGCCACAGGCCGCAGAGACATTGAGGCAACGCGCGTGCCATCCGGGCGGCCCAAGTGGCTCATGAGGACGACCGACGCTCCTTGCTCAAGACAATACGTGATGGTCGGAAGGCTCTCCTGAATCCGGGTATCATCCGTGATCTGCCCAGTGGTCTTGTCCAGCGGGACGTTGAAGTCCACCCGGATCAAGACGCGCTTCCCTCGAATCGAAAGATCGTTCACTGTCTGTTTCATCGAAGACGTGCCGTGAGAGCACCCGACGACTTACGGGGCTCCGACCGCTGCTTTGGACGTCGAGGGAACGCCGCCCCCTAACCCGCGCTTAGCCACATACTCGATGAGATCCACCACCCGATTCGAGTACCCCCACTCGTTGTCGTACCAGCCAAACGCCTTGACTAAGTGTTTGTCGATCACCGCAGTCATCGTCGCATCAAAGATGCACGAATGCGCATTGCCGTTGAAATCTCTGGAGACGAGCGGATCGGTACAATATTGGAGGATCCCCTTCATGGACCCTTCGGCAGCCGCCTTGAACACCTGGTTGACCTCCTCCGCCGTGGTCGCCTGCTCGACTTGGCAAGAAAGATCCACGAGGGACACATTCGGGGTGGGTACTCGAATCGAGAGCCCATCAATGCGGCCTTTCAGCTCAGGGAACACCACGCCCACTGTCTTGGCGGCTCCGGTCGTACTGGGAATCATCGAGAGGGCTGCGGCGCGGGCCCGGCGGAGATCCGTATGCGTGAGGTCTAGCAGACGCTGGTCGTTCGTGTAGGAGTGGATCGTCGTCATGAAGCCCCGGATGATCCGGAAGCGCTCATGGATGAGCTTCGCCATCGGGACGACGCAGTTGGTCGTGCAGGACGCATTGGAGATCACGCGATGTTTGGCCGGATCATAGGACTTTTCATTCACGCCGAGGACGATCGTGAGGTCTTCATTCTTGGCGGGTGCCGTGATGATCACGTGCTTGACCGTTTTGCCCAGGTGCTTTTCGGCCTTCTCCTTGTCGGTGAACACGCCGGTTGACTCCACCACCAGATCAACCCCCAGCTCAGACCAGGGGATTTCGCTGGGGTCCTTGCAGGTGAAGACCTTCAAGGGCTTGCCATTCACCACCACCGCATCCGGGGTGGTCGTGATGGCGGCGTCAAACAGCCCCAGGATCGAGTCATACTTGAGCAGATGGGCCAAGGTCGTGGTGGGCGTCGGGAGATCATTGATCGCGACAAACTCAATCCCCGGCCGGTGGAAGCCGGCCCGGAACACATTGCGCCCGATCCGTCCAAAACCATTAATCCCAATGCGAACCGTCATCGAATCCTCCTGATGCGTTCAACCTACAGAAACACTCTATCGTATCGTATTCTCAGGGTTTGCTCAACGAGGAACGTCACGCAGGGCTAGACGGACAGCGACGCTTCTCGAAGGATCTTCGCCGCGAGCTCCGGCGGGGTGGGGTTGATGTAGAACCCCGTCCCCCACTCAAAGCCGGCGACCTTGGTGAGCTTCGGGATCAATTCCAGATGCCAGTGATATTCCTCTCGTTCACGGGGTTCAATGGGCGCGGTATGGACGATGAAGTTATAGGGGGGATCCGAGAGACTCACCCGCAACCGCATCAGCACCTCCTTGAGGAGCCGCGCCAGATCAGCGATTAACTCCGGGGTGATCGTCGCAAAATCCGCGCTGTGGGCCTTGGGCAGGATTTGGATCTCGAAGGGAAAACTGGACACAAACGGACAGAGCGCGACCAGACTCTTGTTTTCACAAACAATCCGTTCGTCCTCGTCGACTTCTTGGTGGAGCATATCGCAGTACGGGCAGCGCTCCCGGAACTCGAAGTACCGCCCAGCGCCCCGGAGCTGCTCCAAGACCCGTTTCGGCACAATGGGCAGGGCGATCAACTGGGAATGGGTGTGCTCTAACGACGCCCCGGCGGAACGGCCGAAGTTCTTGAAGATCAAGGCGTATTTCAAGCGGCGGTCTCCCCGAAGATCCAGGGACCGGGCCTTGAACGTAACAAACACCTGCTCCAGTTCTTGGATGGAGAGATCGGCCATCTGCTTCTGGTGATCGGGGGTCTCGACGATGACTTCATGCGCCCCGATGCCATTCGACAGGTCAAACAACCCCAGGCCGCGCCGCCCTAACTCCCCTTCGATTCGCAGCGCGGGAAACTTGTTCGGCACCACCCGCAACTGCCACCCGGGACCGTTGGGTTGGCTGGATGGAGGGCGAATGGCGTAGATCTCTGGGGGCGTGAGGCGTTCGTTGCCAGGACAGAACGGACAGGTTGTGTTGCTCGGCTCATAGGGCTCCACGTCAAAATCTTCCGGGCCCGACGGCTCATCGGTGTTCACGATATTCCACCGACCTGTAATGGGATCACGACGCAGTTCAGACATCGTGAGGGGTCCCATGCCGGTCGTTAGGATTTGCGTCCCACATCGACCTGTTCGCGCTCTACCTGGGTGGGGGCGTCGCGCAAGTAGCGGGCCGCCTCCTCAGGTGGCGTGGGATTGATGTAAAACCCGCTGCCCCACTCAAAGCCCGCCACGCGGGTCAGCCGGGGGATCAACTCGATGTGCCAGTGATAATCCTCCTCGATCGTCTTCCAATAGCCGGCCTTCAGGCGGTTCCGCCTAAAGGGGGCGGTGTGGAGGACGTAATTGTACGGTGGATCATCCAAGACTGATTTCAGACGCCCCAGGGCTTGTTTCATCACGATGGCGAGATCAGCAATTTCCTCCTGGGTCATCGCCGCAAAGTCGCAGGCATGCCGTTTGGGCAAAAACACCAGTTCAAAGGGAAAGCGCGAGGCGAACGGACAGAGGACCAGCATATGCGCGGAATCCAGGACGATTCGGTCTTTCATCTCCCGCTCTTGGGCGATGAGATCGCAGACAAGGCAACGTTCCTTATCCTCAAAATAGCGCCGGGCCCCGGCCAATTCTTCCTTGACGCGTTTGGGGGTGACCGGGGTGGCAATCAACTGGGAGCGGACGTGCTGGATGCGCCCAGCCCCGGCAACCGCGCCGTAGTTCTTAAACCAGAGGACGTAGCGAAACCGCGGGTCGTGCTCCAGATCGATGATCCGGTGGACCGACACCTGCAGTCCTTCTCGGATCCGCTCCACAGGGACATCCGCGAGGTTCCCCACGTGCTCGGGACTCTCCACGATGATCTCGTGGGCGCCGATCCCATTCATCACGTCGTACATCCCCTTGGCGCGGCGGTTCAGTTCGCCCTCAATCCGCAGGACGGGTTTGACGCTGGGAATGACGCGGACCGACCATCCCGCAGTGTTCGGGGCCGCCCCGTTCGGACGAACCGCGTAGATTTCCGGCGGGGTGTCGGCTTCCTTTCCCTCGCAGAAGGGGCAGTCGGTCTCCGTTTCGACGTGTTCATGCGGCGAGAGGAAATCCATGGGGCGCTTTGCCCGCTCCGTGGAGATAATGACCCACCGTCCGATCACCGGGTCTTTGCGCAATTCAGGCATCTTCAAAGCAGTGAAAGGTGGAAAGTTGAAAGTTGAAAGTTACCACAACAACCAGCGCCTTGAGATACCACTTTTCACGTTCCACTTTCCACTCCCAAGATTTCTCCAACTTGGATGGGATGGCCCGCGACAAACTCCTTCGCGGTCATACGACGACGACCGGCCAATTGCAATTCATGAATGATGAGCGTCCCGGCTCCTGTGGCGATGGCGATCCCCTCCGCGGCAATCGACACCACCTCACCCGCACGACCTGACCGAGCGTGAGGGGTATGGTCATAACTGGTCACCCACAACTTGAGCAATTGGCCGCGCCAGTCGGTATAGGCCCCAGGCCAAGGGGCGGCGGCTCGAACCAGTCGATCGATCGCCACCGCATGCGCATGCCAGTCGATCCGTCCATGGGCTTTCGTGAGTTTCGGCGCGACCGACGCCTGGCGCTCGTCTTGGGGGTGGAACGACGCCTGATCCTGTTCGAGATTCTGGAGGGTCGCAAGGAGGAGGTCAGCGCCCAGCATCGCCAGGCGCGCTGATAATTGCTCGGTGGTGTCGCGCGGTTGAATGGCTACGGACTGCTGACAAGCAATCTCCCCCGCATCCAGCCGCTCGTTTAATCGAAACACACTCACCCCTGTTGTCTGGTCACCATTCAGGATTGCCCAAGCCACAGGGCTGGCGCCCCGGTACTTCGGCAGTAATGAAGGATGGACACCCAGCATACCATAACGGGGTAGCAGGAGCAATGGCGGAGGAATCAGACGGCCATAGGCGATCACGACGCCCACCTGAGGCGTCAGCTGTTGGAACCGTTCCACGACGTGATGCAGATTTCGGGGTTCCTCGACGGGAATCCCCAGTCGCTTCGCGGTCTCTTTCACCGGCGAAGGCAACACGGTCAACCCGCGGCCCTGCGGGCGATCGGGTTGGGTCACACAGCACAACACCTGGTGACCACCGACGACCAACCGCTCAAGCATCGGAATGGCAAACGGGGAGGTCCCAAGAAACAGCACGCGCATGGATCAACGCGCGGTGGGATGTGTCGCCGTTGGGCACGACATGGAAGCAACCCGAATGTCGCACATGAAGCTTTTATTGTAACGACCGTGAACGAAATTGCAAGACAGCCTCGCGCGATTACCGCGAGGCAGGCGGGGGCCAACGTGCTCCGTGAGACATTGCTTGACAGGGTTTTCAAAAAGTCGAGATAATGATCCCACCACCTGTCTATCCTGGCGGCATGAGGTAGCAACACGTCTCATCAGGTGAAGCCGCCGGGATCAACAGATGACCATAGAGTATATCGGCCCGTCCCCCCCGGCCCGACGCCGGCGACAGCCGGGGCGGGCGGCGGGCCGGGGAGGAAGACAGGTGGGTGGGATGAAGCATGCCAGCCATTGCGGTCCCGACCACCCTCC
>CAYJTP010000050.1:0-4702 GCA_964373175.1 uncultured Planctomycetales bacterium | reverse complement strand
GAAGACAGGTGGGTGGGATGAAGCATGCCAGCCATTGCGGTCCCGACCACCCTCCAACCGTATTTTGAGAAAGGGATCCAAGCCTACACCCAAGGTCACTATGCCTATGCGGCGGATTTGCTGACCTACGTGATCAAGCAAGCCCCCGACGCGACGGAAGCGCGCCGCTACCTGCGACTGGCCATCCAAAAACACTACAGTCAATCCCCGCCGTCCTGGGTGAGTCAGGTCGTCGCCGTGGTCCTCGGCCTGCCCCTGCGTCTGTGGGCTGGACTCTGTCTGATGCAAGGTCAAACCCGGCAAGCCATTCATCTCTATGAGCAACTCCTGAGCCTCCAACCACGTTCGCGCGGCCTCCTCATGCAGTTAGCCGCGGCGCTAAGTCGCGCCAACCTCGATGACGCGGCCCTGGCCACGTATGAGGAGCTGCTCGGGATTGACCCCAACAGCCTCGCGGCGCTCCGGAAACTGGCGCGTCTGGCCATGAAGCATGGAAACGACAACCAAGCCCGCCAGTGCTTTGAACGAATCCTGAAACTCTCACCCAACGACCTTGAGGCCCAGCAGAGCCTGCGCAACCTCGACGCGCTCGGCACCCTCAAAAAGGGTTTCTCCGCCTAACCGAAGTCCTACAGAAATTTTGGATTGCCGATTTTAGATTTTGGATTTCTCATAACCGCGCAGTCCAAAAATCCAAAATTCCCAGCCGTTCACCTCACAGGGGATCCACATCCACAATCACCGCAAGCCCCTGAAATCGCCTGCTCGGCTTAAGCGTCTGGCGGACGAGCCGCAGGATCGACGAACGCGAACGGCCTTTGAGCAGCAGCCGCCAGCGAAAGGTCCGGCGCACGCGCGCCACACGATGAGGAGCAGGCCCTACCACACTGATGGCTCGACGCTGCCGCAGGGTCCTGCGAAGGGTTTGCGCCAGCGAACACGCCACGGCTTGCACGCGTTCCTGCCGATAGCCTTGGACAGTCAGCTCGACCAGATGGACAAACGGGGGAAGCGACAGCCGCTTTCGCATCTGAATCTCCGCCTGATAGAATCCTTGATAATCATGCCGTGAGGCGGCTTGAATCGCATAGTGGCTTGGACAAAACGTCTGAATCAAGACACGCCCTGGCCGATCGCCCCGCCCCGCCCGCCCCGCCGCTTGAGTCAAGAGATCGAACGTCTGTTCCCCGGCGCGGAAATCCGGCAGGTTGAGCGCCGTATCCGCGGACACGACCCCCACGAGGGTCACTTGGGGGAAGTCATGCCCCTTGGCCACCAACTGGGTCCCGACAAGCAGGGTGATTTGCTGAGTCTTCAACGCCTCGTAGAGCCGTTGGTGGCTCTCTCGCAGGCGCATCGTATCCGCGTCCATTCGGGCGATCGATGAGGTGGGAAAGAACCGATGCAATTCCGACTCGATGCGCTCGGTGCCTGAGCCGCGAAGGCGCAGATACCCTCGTTGGCAGCCCGAGCAAATCTCAGGGACCTCCTGGCGGAAGTGGCAGTAGTGACAGGCCAGCTGCTGAATGCTGGCATGATAGATGAGCGGCACGGTGCACTGCGTACACCGGATGACCAGGCCGCAGACAGGGCACTGCGCGATCCGCGCAAACCCGCGCCGGTTCAAGAAGAGGATTGCCTGTTCCTTGAGATCCACGGTGCGTCGGAGGGCAAGCTGGAGTCGATCGGACAAGGCGGAGGCTCGTCGACGGTCGGTGAACTCCTTGCGCATATCGATGACTTCCACCTGAGGCAGCGGCCTTCGCTCAACGCGTTCGGTCAATTCAAGCAGAACATAGCGACCGTGGCGGGCGTGGTAGGAGCTTTCGATTGACGGCGTGGCACTGCCTAAGATGACGATCGCCCGCTCCAGGCGGGCGCGGACGAACGCCACCTCCCGCGCATGATAGCGAGGCGTCCCGTCTTGCTTGTACGACGGATCGTGCTCTTCATCGAGGATGATCACGCCGACCCGCTCAACCGGCGCAAAGACCGCGGAGCGAGTCCCCACCACCACCCGGCAGACGCCCTCGGCCAGTCGCTGCCAGGTCTGGGCGCGCTGCCGATCCGTCAAGCGACTGTGCCACAGGGCCACGGCATCCCCAAACCGTTGCCGGAACCGATCGATCATCTGGGGGGTCAGGGCAATTTCCGGAACGAGGCAGATCGCCGCTCGCTGGTGTGCGAGCGCGGCCTCAATGGTCCGCAGGTAGAGTTCGGTTTTCCCTGAGCCGGTGATGCCATGGAGCAGAAAGACCTGATGCCGCCTGGCCATCAAGGCTGGTTCGATTTGCAAAAACGCGCGACGTTGTTGGATCGTCAACGTCGGCGCAGCCACCAAGGGCGATGCCCCTTGAGGTTCGGGAGTCACTCCATGCGGGATGCGTAGCGCGGTCGGCACGAGCGCCGCACACGCCTCTCCCAAACTGCAGCAGTAGGCATCCGCCAGCCACGTGGCTAACCGAAGTTGCGCGGTGGTGAAGACTCGGTGTGCGTCGATCAGTTTGAGCAACGGTTTAGGATGGGGAATTGGCGTGGTGGCACGTACACGAGTGACCACGCCGATGAGGCGTCGAGAGCCAAACGGGGCGATCACCCGCATGCCAGCACAGAGATGGTGCTCGAATGCGGGTGGAACGTCGTAGTGGAACGCCCGGTCAAGAGGCAGATTGAACACGACTTCAGCAATCATCCGTTCCAGAAGTCAGGAGACAGTCGTCAGAGGTCAGATATGCGGTGTTTTCTGACTTCTGATTTCTGACTTCTGACTTCTGACCATTCGGTTTCAAGTAGCGCTTTGACTTTCTTGAGGTCCTGCCACACCAGCCGCTTCGCGGAGGGGTTGCGCAGCAGATAGGCCGGATGGAACGTAGGGATCACGGGAATCTCGCGGCCCTCCACGTCCCTCGGTGTTCGACCATCGAAGACCTCTTCACCGACCCGATACCGATGTACGCGACCACGGACCTGCGAAATCGACACCTCCGCCCCTAGTAATGCTTTCGCGGCGACTGCCCCCAGCGTACAGATCACCTTCGGCTGGATGATGGCAAGCTGCCTGATGAGAAACGGCGCACAGGCTTCCATCTCCTCAGGCAGGGGGGTCCGGTTATGCGGGGGACGATCTTTCAGGACATTGCAGATATAGACCTGCTCCCGCGACAAACCGATGGCCTCAATCATCTTCGTCAGCAAGTGGCCTGCCGCCCCAACAAAGGGTCTTCCCTGCAGGTCTTCCTCACGCCCTGGCGCCTCTCCCACGAACAGCAGCTTTGCATCCGGGTGGCCCTCGCCAAAGACATGGCGGGTTCTGGTCCGGTACAACGGACAGCGCTGACAGCGGATCACCTCCCGCTCAAGTCGGCTCAGCGCCTCGGATGTTGTGCTGCGGCCATGCGAGCTTCGCCCGATTGGCAGGTCCTTCACTCCCCACGCCTTGAGGCTTTCGAGCTGTTGTCCGACCGCACGGACAAGGCGATGCAGTTCCTCACCCTGCCTCATACTCGGAAGGGTTCAGCAGTTCTTCCACGAGGTCGCGTGCGGCGTTCGGTCTGCCCAGTGCCCGTGCGTGTTCCCGCATGAGGCGAAGCTGCTCAGGTTCGTCAAGCACACGAAGGAGCGTTTGTACGACCTCGTCCACGGTGTGCGCCATGATCCCGGCTCCGTGCCGCGCGGCGTATTCCGCGTTGAGCTGTTCTTGTCCCGGGATGGTGCCGCAGAACACCATCGGCAAGGCCACAGCAAATGCCTCCATAATCGTGAGCCCGCCGGCTTTGGTGACCATGACGTCGCTTGCCTGCATCAGTTCGTGCATGGTGTTGACAAACCCGAAGATTCGAATAGGCATCGACGAGGCTGAGGAGAGCTGCTCAAGCGCTCGTTGGATACGCGCATTCTCTCCGCACACGACGAGCAGTTGCGCGTGGTTGGGCCGAACGGCTTCCAGCGCAAGCACGCGCTTCGTCAGTTGGATGAGCGGGCCGACCCCAATCCCACCGCTGGCAAGCAAGATCGTGCGGCGAGAAGGCTCAAGGCCCAGGTGCCGGAGGAGGGGGGCGCGATCCGCCGTGAGACGGAATTGCGAGCCGACGGGAATGCCGAGCACATGGAGCCGATCTGTCGTCACCCCGCGTTGAGAACAGATGGTCCGGGTCTCTTCAGACCCGACCACAACCGCATCCGCTTCAGGGACAAGCCACAGCCGGTGAGGAAAGAGATCCGTGATGACCACAATCAAGCGAGCGCGCAACCGTCCTGCTCGTTTTGCGGCTGCCCAGAGATCGGCCGGAAAAAAGTGCGTCGCAATCACCACATCGGGGGGCTGTGAGTCGATGGTGTGGAGAAACCGCCTCGCCATGAGGAGATTCCACCGCCGCCGGCAGGGCTGGATCACTCGAAAGATCCACGGACGGTCCAGCGTCCAGTAGGCGAACCCCCACACCGTCGGAAGATACTGGATGAGGAAGCGATAGATGCGGGAATAGGCCGCGGCGAGCCGCCGAGGACCATACGCCAGCAGGTTCACGCAGTCGATCTGTGCGCCGGGAAATCGCCGCTGGGCAGCTTCCGCGATGGCCTCCGCAGCCCGGCGATGGCCTGTCCCAGCAGTCACATAGCTAATGAGGATGCGAATGGCTGGAGGGGATGGGTTGGCTTACGCAGGCGATTCCAATCGCCTGAAGAGATCGTAATACCCTGAGAG